>NZ_CP155729.1:1203333-1504166 GCF_039724765.1 Sagittula stellata E-37
GCACGGCTTCTACCCGTTCCAGCGGCTGCACCTTGCTGACCGCGATCAGCTTGACCTCGGCGGGGTCGCGGTTTGCGGCCTTGCAGGCGGTCTCCACGCGGGTGCGGATGTCGTTCAGTCCCATGGTTCGTCTCCCCAGGCGTCCAGAAATGGCGCCAGTTCGCTTTCGTATTTCCGCCACGCCTCGCGTCGTCCGGCGTGAATCGGTTGCCGCACCTGTGCGAGGCTCAGCGTTTTCACCTTGCCCGCCTGCTTGTGGAACGTGAGGCAGGCGTCTTCCCAGTCCAGCCCCGCCGCGGCGATCAGTCCGCGCGATTGTCCTTCCGCGTCGGCGACAAGGTCTTCGTAGCGGATGTCGTGGATCGGTACGGGCAGGCGGTCGCGCCAGTGGTCGACCTGCGCGCGAAACGCCTTGATCTCGGCGGCAATGGCGCCGAGGTCGTTGGCGTAGCGGTGTGTGCCAAGGCGGAAGTGGTTCTTGTAGATCGACAGCGCGATGTCGCGCGGATCGCGATGCACGACGATGATGCGTGCGTCCGGCAGGCCCTTTGCGATCAGGCCGAAGATCAGCTGGCAACGGATCGACTTGTCGGTCACCACGCCGCTGACCGCGCCGGTGTCGCGCCGCACCCCGCGCCGATAGGCCGAGGCCCAGCGGTCGAGGTCGACCGCGTTCATTTCCGACAGCGCAGGCATCTTTTCCGCAGGTCCGAAAAGGCGCACGGCTTCGCGCAGGGCATGCCCCGTTTCGCCCCCCGCCACCGCCTGCGAATGCGCGCCGATGATCTGTTCCACGAGGGTTGTGCCCGACCGGGGCATGCCGGTGACAAAGACCGGGCGCAGGGGTAGGGGCTTTGTGCTGGCGGGCGGTGTCAGGTCGTCCTGCGCGCGGGCATAGGCCGCCCACTCCGTATCGCGCGCCGCGGCATCGAAGGGCGCCAGCCGGGCCTGCGCGGCGTTCGCGGCATCGAGGTAGCCGAAGACGCGGTCCGTTTGGCCCGTGTCCTCAGCCGCCTTCGCCAGCGCAAAGCCAAGCTGCATCCGACCCTGATCGTTCAGGCGCGGGTCGGTCCATAGCTTCTTCATCGCGCGGACAAGCGGATCGCCGGCCTTCGGTTTGATCCCGGCGAGAAGCATCCGGTAAAGTTCGGTTTCGTGCGGGGATTGCTTCAGGAGGCGGCGCAGGATCGTCTCTGCCCCGTCGAAATCGCCGATCTGCTGAAGATACTGCGCCTTGTCCGCCCGCGGCTTGATCGCCTTCGGATCCGCCCTGATCGCCTCGTCGTAAAGGGTGCGCACGCGGTCTTCGTGGCCCAGCCGGGTATGCGCGCGGATCGCCGCCTCGCGCACGGACGCTTCGCCGGGGCGGGCTTTCAGTACGTCATCCAGAGCTTTGGCGGAGGCATCGGTGTCGCCGATCAGATCCAGCGCGCGCGCCATCTGGAAACGGATTTCCGGCGCGCCGCCGGAGGGCATCAGCAGGGGGGTCAGCAGCGCCAGCGCCTCTTCGGGCCGGTCGGTCCGGATCATCGCCTGGGCCTGCGCGAACTGCGCCTTCATCTGCTGCGGGGTCATGCGGGGCCTGCCGTTGTCGTGGACAGGGCCGGTTCAATCAAAATCCAGCGCAAAAGAAAAGAGCGGACGCAAGCGCCCGCTCTTCCCTAAGCCAAATGGCTGGTGTCCTTAGAAGGACATTGCCAGACCCAGCGAGTAGGAGTCCCAGTCGCTGTCGACGCCAGCTGCGGTGGTGGAGTCGCCCACGCCGTAGCCGAACTGAACTGCGAGACCGCCACCCAGGTCGTATGCGACTGCGAGGCCGTAACCGTCGGATTCAGCTGCGGAGCCGTAGGTGCCCGACATTTTGTCGAAGTTCTCGTACTTACCGTAGTTCAGGCCGATGGACAGAGCGTTCATCTCGTAACCGAAACCGATTGCGGTGTGGGTCACGTTGTCGGACGCGATGTTGGAGTCCGGGTCCATTTCGGAGTAGGACGCGCCAACCTTGAAGCCGGAAGCCAGGGTTGCGTCAACCGACAGACCGATCAGCGAGCCGAAGTCGTTCTGGTCCTGGTAACCCAGGCCAACGTTCATCTTGGTGCCGCCGAGATCGCCGGAGTATTTGAAGCCGAGGCCCCAGACAACGTCGTCGTCGGAGTCGGGGTTGACGGACGGTGCGATCGCCTGAGCGTTCGGGTCGTCGTCGATTTCTGCGGACAGAGCGGCTGCGAAGTCACCGAAGGTGTAGGTGAAGCGCGCGATCTGGCCATCTTCGTGACCGTCGAAGCCGGCGTTGCCGTTGAAGCCCGGGTGCTCGGTCTCGGAGTCGTCGATGGAGCCGGCTGCCAGGTTCATTTCCTGCATGGCCCAGTCGAATGCACCGTCGGTGTCGCCCATGTCGAGGCGAGCGTTGCCGTATGCGATCCAGACTGCGAAGTCGTCTTCGGTTTGGGTTGCGATACCGCCGGCTGCTTCTTCGAACTTCACCTTGGTGCCGAAGGTCAGGCCGTTGTCGGCTTCACCGGACATGGTAAAGGTCACGTCAACGTCGGTCCAGAACTGGGTGACGCCATCGGTGTTGGAAGCGGTCGCGTAGCGGTTGCCGCCAACGATACCCATTTCGGCAGCACCGGTGACAGTCACTTCTGCCGCGGCTGCGCCTGCGAATGCGACCAGAGCGGTGGACGCGAACAGGATCTTTTTCATTGTTTCCCTCATGTGTTCAAAGGCACGTACCAAGCCGGTGCCCCGGCCTTGATGAGCTTTCTATGCGCCCCGAGGGTCCCTCTGCGCAACCCGCGCAAAAGGCTCGTCCGTCCAAAGCGGATCAGTGATGCGCAATTGCCACAAAGCACTGGATCGCAGGGCGTTTGTGACATTTGTTGCGCGAAAAGCTGCCGATCGTTGACGGGTTGCCGGTTGCCCTTTGCGCTTGTAATGAGATGCAGGAGGCAGTTCGGATCGGTCACGACAGGGAGATACACCTTATGAGCAAGCGCAGAGTACCCTCGCGGATCCTGCTTGGGGCGGGCCTTGTCGGAATCGTTCTCCTGCAGGCAGGCTGCGGGATGGGCGGCCAGCGCACGCGTCAGGCGGCGGTGAATACGCCGACCAACGACGAGATCCTGGCCGAGATCAACCAGCGCGAAGGCGCCAAGGGCCGGTCGGACTCCTCGATCTTCGACATCTTCAAGCCGCGCGGCGATCAGGGCCAGATCGGGTCGGTCAACAAATACCTGTGGAACGCCTCGCTCGAAGTGCTGAATTTCCTGCCGATCGAAACGGTCGATCCCTTCACCGGCGTCATCACCACCGGCTACGGCACGCCCCCGGGGGGCAGCCAGCCCTACCGCGCCACGATCCTCGTGAACGACCCGGCGCTCGATGCGCGCTCTCTGAACGTGACGCTGGCAACCCGTGGCGGCCCGGCCTCGGCGTCCACCGTGCGCGCCATCGAAGACGCGATCCTCACCCGCGCACGGCAACTCCGCGCCCGCGACGCCCGTCTCTGAACCGGCGCCCCGCACGGCAAGAGTGACAAGCGCCGGCTTTGCCCGGGCCTTTTGCATGTCTGCGCCCGACGCGGCGACGCTGCATCTGAAACGCGCCGCCTGACCTTCAACTTGGCAAAAATACCTGAAACCGGGCGAAGCCCGCAAAGACGCGCCTGATGCCGGCATTGGACGGGCAGGTCGTCCGCCGGCCGGATGCGCTTCAGTCCCGTACCGGACGCGGCTCCAACTCGGTCAGCCGGGCCACCCAGTCGAGATGTTGCGGCAGGCATACGGAGGCGAGGTCATAGTGCTCTTGCACAAAGGCGCGCCCGTTGGCGCCCAGCCGGGCACGCAGATCGGCGTCGTCTAGCAATGCGCACAGCCGTTCCACCAGCGCGTCGCGGTCGAAGAAGTCGACCATCAGCCCGTTCTCGCCCTCGGTCATCACCTCGCGGACCGGTTCGGTGCCCGAGGCGACGATGGCGGCACCGGCGCTCATGGCCTCCAGCAGCGACCACGACAGGACGAAAGGGTACGTCAGGTACACATGCGCCCGACTCACCTGCATCATGGCAAGGAACCGGTCGTAGGGCACGCGCCCCAGAAAATGCACCCGGTTCCAGTCCGGCGTGGCGATGCGGCCGCGCACCTCGTCGATGAAGATCTGCTTCCAGGTCTGGCCCTTCGGCGGCTTGGATCCGTAAGACACCTCGTCGCCGCCAAGGATCACCACATGCGCGTTGGGGCGCCGCTTCAGGATGTCGGGCAGCGCGCGCATGAAGATGTGATAGCCGCGATAGGGTTCCAGATTGCGGTTGATGAAGGTGATGACCTCGTCGTCCCGCGTCAGCGTCAGGTCGTCGGAGACCATGAGCCGCGCGCCCGGGTCGGGCCGGACGGACCGCGTGTCGATGCCGTCATGGGCAACAGTGATACGTTCCTGCCAGTGCTCGGGGAAGGTCGATGCCTGGAACCCGGTGGGCGAGATCCCGGCATCCATGACCTCTTCGTGCAGCCGGTTGTTGAGGTTTTTCATCCGGATGCGCAGCACGTCGGCCTCCGGGCTCTTTGACGGGAACTCCGGGTCGAAGTGCAGGAACGGCTGCTCGGTCAGATGGTAGAGTTCGCAGTACAGGCCCAGGCGCGCGCCAGGCCACACGTCCTTGAGGAACATCGACTCGCCCCAGCCGTGGTGGGCGCAGATCACGTCCGGCTCGAACCCCTGCGCCTTCAGCCCCTTGGCGCCGCGATAGCAAGACGTGGCGCGCACCAGCTTGGTTTCGAAATCCGCGAGCCAGGGATGGATTTTCGGCGTGCTCTGTCCGTTGATGGCGTAGGGCACCACGCGGACACCCTGCCAGACCTGCGGTTCCTTCACCTTGCAGGTCAGCGCCACCACCTGATGGCCCTGCCGTACCAGCGCCGGCGCGAGATGCTTGTACTGGCCCGGGAAATTCTGGTGGATCAACAGGATCTTCATATGCTCGCCCTCGGTACGCCCGCGCCCTCTGCAAAGGGGCGCTTCGGCGGCAGTCTAGGCGCGATGCGCGGCGATGGGAATCAGTTTGACCCGTCCCCCATGTCCCGAAAGGAAAAGGACGGCCCGGAGGCCGTCCACAGGTGATGGAAACGCGCGATCGAAACACCTTTGTCAAAGTGGCCCGTGGGTTCGAAATCTGTACCCTCGGGGTTTGCGGTCACACTCGCACGCCCCCAATAGCGGCGCTGCGTGACACCCATGTGACCCCGAGTGACAAACACATGACAAATGCGCGGTGCTGCGGTTTCACTCCGCTGCAAGTCGGAAGCGCGCGCGCGACCCGAGGAAACGGCCCGCTGCCTCGCCCGCCAGATGGGTGATCCGCCCCTCGCAGATCGTTGCCTCAACGGCGCGGCTGCGCGGGTTCACCACCACGAGGTCGGCGCGGCGTCCGTAGTCGATCACGCCCCGGTCCGGCAGGCGCAGTATCTCTGCCGGAGCCGCCGAGACCAGCGACCAGGCGTGCGGCATGTCCATGACGTCCTCGTCCACCAGCCGGAACGCGGCTTGCAAGAGCGACGGGTAGTGGTGGTCCGAGGCCAAGGCATCGCAAAGCCTTTGCCGGACGAGTTCCAGTCCGCCGGCGCGCGCCGGACAGGTCTCGCCGCGCAGCAACTCCGGGGCGCTCAGAACGACCGGATCGCCGACCGCGCGGGCCAGCGCGGCGGCGGTGCGGCGGGCCGGAAAGACGCACAGCTTGGCACCGATCTGCGAGTGGTACTCCCGCGTTTCGCCATCCGCATCGCGCAGGCTGCCATAGCTGACACCCAGGGTGTCGAAGGCCTCCGCCAGCCGGCACAGAAATCGCGGTACGTCCCGCCGCATCGCCCGGGCGGCACGGACTGCCGCGTGATGATCCTCGGGCGTCCTGCCGGCCAGCGCCGCCCATTGCGCCAGGCGCACCGGATCGACCTCTGCCAGAAGCCCGGCGTCGTCCAGCGTGTTGGCAAACAGCACGAAGTCCACACCATGCCGCCGGACAGCGGACAACAGCCGGTCCTGAGTGTCGGCGGTGTGCGTTTCGCAGCGGATCTGCACCCGGAGGTCGGTCAGTGCGCGGCGGCTGAAGGTGTCGAGCGCGCGCAGCAGCGCCTCTGCTCCGTCAGGTGCCCGGTCGCCGCCCTCCCAACTCCACGCCTGCGACAGCCAGGCGGTCGTCACGCCGTTGGCGGCGGCTTCGAGGTCGGTGGCGCGGAGGGCCGTGTCCAGAGGGACCGCATCCCCGGGACGGGGGGAGCGGTGGCGTTCCATCGCGCTGCCGTGCAGGTCCACGATTCCCGGCAGCACGAGGTAGCCGCTGAGGTCCACCTCGGGCAGTGGCCCCTTGGAGATCCGCCCGTCTTCGAACGCGACGGAGCGTTGCTGAAGCGCGCCGTCGCGAAGCACCGTGGCACCAGTCAGGCGCAGGCTGGAGGGCGGGGTGGTCATGGGTCCTGCTCGATACATTCCGGGTCCTGCGGACATAGCGCAGCAATGTATCAACCCGGTGACATGGGCGCTGCCGTACCGCATGTGGAGAAGCAACGCCTTTTGTCACGCGCACAACGGTTTGGCTGGCCCGCGACTTGTGCGTATCGGTGACGCCTATCACGTGGCGGTGCCGGGGATCAGTCTCCGCCGCCGTCTCCACCTCCCGAGCTGGCATCGTCGGACGTGCCCGACGCGCCGCAGCCGCGATCGGGATGCGAATTCGAGCGGTGCTCTGTCCCGTCGAAATCGGTCCAGAGCCAGACCCCGTCGCCATCGCGGTGCAGGGTGTCGCGACGCCGTTTCCGGCGCCGCCTGTCCCGTACGCTTCGGATCGCCAGCCCGGCAAGCAGGACGAGGATCAGAAAAAAGACGATATCGCCGGTCATGGCGCCGGTCCGTCAGTCATCGCTGTGAAGCTCGTAGTCCTCCCAGCCTCTCTTTTCCTCGCGCGCCATGTCGTCGAGCGGATTGGTGTGCGAGCGGTGGGATTCGCCCTTGCGGTCGGTCCACATCCACGATCCGTCCTCGTGTTGCGAGATCGTGCGGCGGATCTGCTCCTTCTTCCGCAGGCGCAACGCACCAGCCACCACGATGAAGAGAATGAACGAGGCAAGGAAAAGCCAGGCGAACGCATCTTCCGTCATCTAAAACCCTTTCTGAAATCCATTGTAAAAATCCATGTCTTAATGTGCCCAGTGTCGCACACTTTCGGGTCGTCACCAAACTGTCGTGTCAGCCCATCTGTACCCGCCGCCCGCTTTGCGCCAATCTGACCGCGATGTTACGTGCTTTCTTTATCGAAAACTCCGCGCTGAAAACGGCGCAGGCGGATGTCCCGCTCGACGGGGCCCGGTGGATCGACCTCGCCTCTCCCACCACGGAAGAGGCGGCCCGGGTTGGCGCACTCGGCTTCGAGGTGCCAACCCTTGCGGACATGGAAGAGATCGAGGTGTCCAACCGGCTGTATCGCTTTGGCGATGTGGAGGTGCTGACCGTCTCGCTTCCGGGCACCGGGGGGGATGGCAAGCGCGGTTTCGGTCCGGTGGCCTTCATGCTTTCGCCGCAGCGGATGATCACCGTTCGCTACCACGGGCCGCGCTCGTTCGAGACCTTCCCGGACCATGCCGTCACCTCCAGCGCGGGGTGCGCCACGCACCTGCACCTGTTCCTTGGCCTGATCGAAGAGATCGTCGCCCGTATTGCCGACCTGATCGAGGGCACGGGGCGGGAACTGGACAAGGCGGCCCGCGAACTGTTCGAGGGCGATGAACCCGAGGACCTGCTGGAAGACATGATCCGAATCGTCGGGCGGAGGGGCGAGGAGCTGGCCAACTACCGGTTGTCGCTGTTGTCTCTGGAGCGGGCACTGACCACGTTTTCGCTCAACCTTCCGGCCAAGGCAGGGCAGGGGTTGAAGCAGGTTCTGAAGGCCCACACCCGCGACATCCGCTCTCTCGTGGTGCATGCCGATTTCCTGACCGGGCGCGTGGCGCATGTGACGGACGTGATTCTCGGGATGGTCAGCCTGCAGCAGTCGGACGCCAACCGCACGTTGTCGGTGGTCGCGGTGCTGTTCCTGCCGCCGACGCTGGTCGCCTCGATCTACGGCATGAACTTTCCCTACGTCCCGGGCATGCACCAGCCGTGGGGCTGGCTGATCGCAACCGGGTTGATGGCCGGGTCCGCCCTTGGGAGTTTCCTGTTCTTCCGGTGGAAGCGATGGCTTTGACGGGCATGCGCGGGAACGTCGCTGTCCGGCGTCCGGAGGGGAGCCTCCGCACGCCTTTGCCTTGACCCGGCGCCCTCCGCCAGCTATACGCGCGGGCGTCGACAAGGCAGGAATTGCCGCGGCAAGGACGAGCAGGGCCGGAAACACCGGCCCTCTTTGTTTTGCGGCATGCCTGAACTGACCAACCCATCCAAGACCGGCGGAGACAACCGCTCGGCCAGAATAGAATGATGTAAAGGAAACACACGCCACATGGCTCAAAACGCATCCATGGAAGAATTCGAAGCGCTCCTGAATGAGAGCCTCGAAATGGACACCCCGGACGAAGGTTCGGTTGTCAAAGGCAAGGTCATCGCAATCGAAGCGGGCCAGGCCATCATCGACGTAGGCTACAAGATGGAAGGCCGCGTCGAGCTGAAGGAATTCGCTGAACCCGGCGAGCAGCCGAACGTTCAGGTCGGCGACGAAGTGGAGGTCTTCCTCCGCGCAGCCGAAAACGCCCGTGGCGAAGCCGTCATCTCCCGCGAGATGGCCCGTCGCGAAGAAGCATGGGACCGCTTGGAGAAGGCATACGCAGACGACGCACGCGTCGAAGGCGCGATCTTCGGCCGCGTCAAGGGCGGCTTCACCGTCGACCTCGGCGGCGCCGTGGCCTTCCTGCCCGGCTCTCAGGTCGACGTGCGCCCGGTGCGCGACGCTGGCCCGCTCATGGGTCTCAAGCAGCCGTTCCAGATCCTCAAGATGGACCGTCGCCGTGGCAATATCGTTGTTTCCCGCCGCGCGATCCTCGAAGAGTCCCGCGCCGAACAGCGCGCCGAGGTCATCGGCAAGCTGCAGGAAGGGGATTCGGTTGACGGCGTGGTCAAGAACATCACCGAGTACGGCGCATTCGTCGATCTCGGCGGCGTTGACGGCCTGCTGCACGTCACCGACATGGCATGGCGCCGTGTGAACCATCCGTCGGAAATCCTGTCGATCGGTGAGACTGTCAAAGTGCAGGTCATCAAGATCAACAAGGAAACCCACCGTATCTCCCTCGGCATGAAGCAGCTGCAGGAAGATCCGTGGGATCTGGTCGGCGTGAAGTACCCGCTGGGCTCCGTGCACAAAGGTCGCGTGACCAACATCACCGATTACGGTGCATTTGTTGAGCTCGAAGCCGGTGTCGAAGGTCTGGTCCACGTCTCCGAGATGTCCTGGACCAAGAAGAACGTGCACCCCGGCAAGATCGTCTCCACCTCGCAGGAAGTGGATGTCATGGTGCTGGAAATCGACCCGACCAAGCGTCGCGTGTCGCTGGGTCTCAAGCAGACCATGCGCAACCCGTGGGAAGTGTTCTCCGAAACGCACCCCGAGGGCACGCAGGTCGAGGGCGAGGTCAAGAACATCACCGAGTTCGGTCTGTTCATCGGCCTGCCGGGCGAGATCGACGGCATGGTTCACCTCTCCGACCTCAGCTGGGACCAGCGCGGCGAAGAAGCCATCCAGGAATACCGCAAGGGCGACATCGTCCAGGCCGTGGTGTCCGAAGTCGACGTCGAGAAAGAGCGTATCTCGCTCTCGATCAAGGCGCTGGGTGGCGACAAGTTCGCAGAGGCGACCGGCGGCGTGAAGCGCGGTTCCATCGTGACTGTCGAAGTGACGGCCATCGAGGACGGCGGCATCGAGGTGGAATACGAAGGCATGAAGTCCTTCATCCGCCGTTCCGACCTGTCCCGCGACCGGTCCGAGCAGCGCCCCGAGCGTTTCTCGGTCGGTGACAAGGTGGACGTCCGCGTCACCAACATCGACATGAAGACCCGTCGTCTGGGCCTGTCGATCAAGGCACGCGAGATCGCCGAAGAGAAAGAGGCCGTCGAACAGTACGGTTCCTCCGACTCGGGTGCATCTCTGGGCGACATCCTCGGCGCGGCACTGAAAGGCGGCGACGAGTAATCGTTCCGCTCAAGAATTCGGGAAAGGCCCTCGCCTCGGCGGGGGCCTTTTCTTTTGCATGGTGTGGCGCACGCGACGGCGCGGGTGCTATCGCATCCACCAGTCCGGGGGTGACCAGCGGTCGCCGGCTGGGCGGGGGGGCAGGTTCAGGTCGCGGCGGATGCGTGCATCCAGGTGGGGGCCGTTTACAAGAGGCTGGCATTCAGGGCGTCGGCGGAACAGGCGTCGGAACATGAGGGTTCTCCCGGGTTTCGGATGCCTTAAGGATGGTCAGTGTGCGGGGCTCCGGCGATCCGGTTCCTGCGGTTCGGCACTCCGGATCCTGCGGCAAGTGCGGCAGAAAAGCGCTCGCATCCCGGTGGGCGATTTCCTATCGTCGGACGCAACGGAAACCGGGGGAGGACGCCATGCGGATGGCCATCGTGATCTTCGGGCTGTGCGCCTGTACGGCGGCAGCGGCTCAGGATATCGTTCTGCCGGCTGAAGATCCCGGCATCCGTCAAAACGCGCCCCAGACCGGCACCGACCTCGTGATGAAACCCGTGACCGTGCAAGGCCAGAACCAGCTTCGCGGACGCTACGGAGCCGCCTGGTCCGAGGGCGAGGTGAAAAGCCGTGCCGCCCAGACCTGCGCGGAGGGCGGCATGCGGCTGATCTACTTCAAGCCCGGCGGCAAGGACCCAAAGGGCCGGACAGAGTTCGCCGCCGTCTGCAAGTGACGCCCTGCGCCTTTGCCGGTCCGGTCCGCGCGAATCGTCGCGGCACTTGGGTGGGAAGCCATGGACGGGCCGGGCCGGGACATGCCTGATCGTTGCGATATCCACACACTTTTGACGCGAAAAGCTCGCAAACCGCTGCAAAATCACGGTTTTCCCACGGTTTCCCCTGTTTCCGTATCGAAAACAGATGCGTATAGTCCCACCTAACGTGTCTCGAGATCCGAAGGCACGACGAGGGGGAAGTGAGATGATCAGATCTGAACTGATCCAGAAGATTGCGGACGAGAACCCGCATCTGTATCAGCGTGACGTAGAGCGGATCGTGAACACGATCTTCGAAGAGATCACCAACGCCATGGCCCGGGGCGATCGGGTCGAGCTGCGGGGCTTCGGGGCGTTTTCGGTCAAGAAGCGGGATGCACGGATCGGTCGGAACCCCCGCACCGGAGATTCCGTCGAAGTCGAAGAGAAACACGTCCCCTTCTTCAAGACCGGCAAGCTCCTGCGGGACCGCCTGAACGGGAAATAATCAATGCGTTACGTTCGCTACGCCATTTACGCGGTGCTGGCCATCGTACTGGTCGTCGTCTGTCTCGCCAATCGCGGGACCGTGACGCTGAGCACGTTGCCCGACGGTCTGGCGGCCATCCCGGGAATGGGCTGGCTGGCCGTGTCCGTCGAGGTGCCGCTGTTCATCGTCGTGCTGGGCGGACTGCTTTTGGGCTTTGCCATAGGCGAGCTGTTCGAATGGCTGCGTGAGTACAAGTATCGCGCCGAAGCTTCGCGCAAGAAGGCCGAGGTCAAGACGCTGGAACGACAACTCAAGCGGACCCAGGACGAGCGCGACAAGGACAAGGACGAAGTCCTGGCGATCCTAGACCAGTCTCGCTGACAGACGTACAGCCTGTCCCGGGTGAGCGGCGTCCCCCTCTGATTGCCGCCGCCCGGCCCTGAACGGAGGCAAACATGGCCGACGTGCGCGTCAAGATATGCGGTTTGAAGACACCGGGCGACGTCGAGGCGGCGGTCGCCGCCGGTGCGGCGTATTGCGGTTTCGTCTTTTTCCCGAAAAGCCCGCGCAACATCCCGATCGCGACCGCTCGTGACCTCGCCGTGACGGCCCCGTCCGGCCTGGCGAAGGTCGCGCTCGTCGTCGATGCGGACGACGCGCTGTTGCGACAGATCCTGGCGGAAGTGCCGTTGGACATGTTGCAGCTGCACGGGCGCGAGACACCTGAACGCGTGACCGAAATCCGCGCTCGTTTCGGCCTGCCGGTGATGAAGGCGGTCGGCGTGGCGACCGAGGACGACCTGCCGAAGCTCGGGCTTTATGCGCAGGTCGCCGACCAGCTTCTGATCGACGCGAAACCGCCGAAGGACGCTGCATTGCCGGGCGGCAACGGGCTGGCCTTCGACTGGCGCCTGATCGCCGGACGCCGCTGGCCTAAGCCGTGGATGCTGGCAGGTGGGCTGACACCGGAGAACGTTGACCGGGCGGTGGCGATGACCGGCGCGGCACAGATCGACGTTTCAAGCGGTGTCGAATCCGCACCCGGGGTCAAGGACCCGGCCCGGATCGCGGCCTTCGTGCGCGCCGCGCAGGGTGTCGAGAGCGTGCCCCGGCTTTGACTGCAGCCCGGATGTCGCGGCGCTTCGGACCGTCGGGGCGAGGCGCGTGCGCCGTTCTCCCGACGACCGGATTTTCCTTGGGTTCCGGAACATTGCACCCGCGCACGCGTTGTAAGTGTTGGAGGCGTACGGGCATGAAGCAGGACATGATGACACCGGTGCGCAAGCGTGCCGGAGACGGCAGAAGCAATGCGGATCGAATCCGCGCATGACTCGTCCCGTCTTCATCGTCGATGGCGCCCGCACGCCGTTTCACCCCATGACCGGCACGGCATCCGCTTTCTCTGCCGCCGATCTGGCGGTGCAGTGCGGACAGCAGTTGCTAATCCGCCAGCCAGTGCCCGGAGAGGCGATCGGCATGGTCCTTGTCGCCACGGCCCCGTCGGAGGTGGAGGGCGATCTGGCGCGCGAGACTGTCCAACGGCTTGACCTGCCCGCCACTTGCCAGACCTTCACCCTGCGCGACACCTGCGGTGCCGGAATGCAGGCGCTGAACCTGGGGCTGTGCATGGTGCGAGAAGGGCAACAGGACGTGGTTCTGGTGGGCGGGGCCGACGTGCCAAGCCGCGCGCCGATGGTCTACCGGTCTGAGGCGTCTTCATGGTTCAGCGAGGTGGCCAGCCGCAGGGCTCCGCTGGCGCGGGTCAAGGCACTGGCTGACGGACACCCGGAGTATCTCTTGCCGGTGCGCGCCCCCGGACGCAGCGCAGACGGTCCCGCAAGCAACCCGTCCGCCATCCGTGCCGCCGAGGCCGCTGCCTATCGGTTCGGTATCGACCGCGCCTCTGCGGACGCCTACGCCGCGCAAAGCCATGCGCGGCTTTCCGATGCGATGACCGCCGGCCGGACCGACGCCGAGGTTGTGCCGAGGTTCGGCGCGGATGGCACTGTCAGCGCGCGGGACTGCGCATTGGCCCGGGTCTCTGCCGAACGTCTGTCGCGGCTCACCCCGGCCTCCGGGTCGCCTTTCGGCAGCGTGACGACCGGCAACGCGGCTGTGCCCGGGGAAGGGGCCTGCTGGCTGATGATCGCGTCGGACGCGGCAGTGGATGCGTTCGGGCTGACCCCTCTTGCGAAAGTGACCGACAGTGGCATCGCGGCGGTCCGGGCAGCGGATGCGGGACTGGCCCCGGCCATCGCCGCCCTGTCATTGATCGACCGGAACGACTGGACGTCAGATGATGTGGGCCTCTGGGAAATCAAGGAAACGATGGCAGCACAGGTTCTCGCGTGCGCAGCGGCGTTTTCAGACGAAGCTTTCTGCCGTGACACGCTTGGAGATGATCGTGCGGTCGGCGCCATAGATCCCGAAACGCTGAACGTGGACGGCGGCGCCATCGCGCTTGGCTTGCCGGTCGGCGCCGACTGCTGCCGGATGGTTCTGCACCTGGCGCATGCCCTGCGGACCCGGGGTGCGAAAAAGGGGGTCGCCATGGCCGCGATCGGCGGCGGGCAAGGCGCGTCCATTCTGCTGGAGACGGTATGACCGCCGCGTTCCCGGATAACGGGTTCCCGGCGACGGAGAACTGGCGCCCCTCCCGGCACGGCGGCAACATCACGCTTTGGCTGGACTGCGCCTGCGAGGGACCGAACCGTGTCACCCGTCGGGTTCTGGATGAACTGGGCGAGTTGCTGGATGTCTTCGCTACCCACATGCCGGACGTCGTCATCGTTCGCGCTTCCCGGGCCGAGGGGTTGGCGGACGGGATGTCGCCGGAGGATCTGTGCGATCTCGACAGTGTGGCAGCTCAAGAGCTGGCCGAGGGCGGGGCCGCCGTCCTCGACCGGCTTGCCGGGTTGCCCTGTGCGACCGTCGCCGTGATGCACGGGCGCACGCTGGGCACTGGCCTTTCGCTGGCGCTGGCTTGCGACCACCGCATCGGGATCGACGGCATGACCTGCGCTTTCCCGGAGATCTGTCTCGGCCTGCATCCGTTCATGGGCGGCGCAGTGCGCCTGACCCGGATGATGGACCCGGTGGAGGCGATGCAGATGATGCTGGCCGGAACGCCCCTTTCGGACGCACGGTCGAAGTCCCTTGGCCTGATCGATGCGCTGGTGCCGGAGTGCCACGTCACCGAAGCTGTGCGCGCGGCGGTGGAGCGGCGGCTGGACCGGACGGAAAGCCTGCGCACCGCCGCCATGCGCCTGGGTCCGTCCCGCCGCCTGTCCGCCGGTCGCCTGAGGTCGGAGGCAGAGCGCGTCACGCCCTACGCCTTCTACCCGGCCCCCTGCGCGCTGATCGCCCTGTGGGAAGAGCATGGCTTCGACCAGGGCGCCATGCAACTCGCCGAGACCAAGTCCTTTGCCCGTCTGGCGCAGTCCGACGTCGCGCGCAACATGTCCCATGTCGCCCGTCTGCGCGCCGGGCTGGAGGTCAGGAACCAGGACCCGATCCGGTCGGTTCACGTGATCGGCGCGGACAGGAACGGAGCCGCGATCGCCGCGTGGATCGCGGCGCACGGGGTGCGCGTCACGCTGGAGGACCCATCGCTGGAACGGTTGGCGCTGGGGGTGCGCCGGACCGCACGGTTGTGCGATGAAGCGGGATGCCCGGAGGCGGAGCGGCGTGCCGCGCTTGACCGCCTGATCCCCGACGCCGAAGGTCATGGCCGCGCGAGGGCGGACCTTGTGATCGTTGCAGGCGACGACAATATCGCCGAGCGTCTGGCCCTGCACAAGGATCTGGCGGACGGCATGGCGCGCGGAGCGCTGCTGGTCAATGCCTCGCCGCACCTGCGGCTTACCGAGCTTGCCGGTCTGACGCGGACCCCGTCACGTCTTGCCGCGATGCGATTTTCCGACGACGCGAGCGGGTTGGTCGAAATCGCCGCGCACCGGCAGACGGATCCACGTACACGCGATCGGCTGGCAGCCTTCGTCACCGGTCTGGGCAAGCTGCCGCTCGCTGTCATGGACGCTCCGGTCGGGCTGGTGGAACGCTTGGTCGCCGCCTACCTGATGGAGGCAATGGTGATGATCGACGAGGGCCACGACAAGCGCGATCTGGACCGCGCGGCGCTGGGGTTCGGGATGCCGGTCGGACCGGTCGCTCTGGCGGACCGGATGGGGCTCGACCGGTGCCTCAAGCTGTTCAACGCGGTGACGGACACGTCCGACAGCCCGGTCGCCAGCATCCCAGCCTGGCTGCCCGAAATGGTCGAGGATGGCCACACCGGGATCGAGGCGGGCACCGGGCTTTACCTGTACGCACGGGGCGAGAAACCTCCTGTTTTGCCCGTGGAGCCTGCCTCGCCCGATATCTCGGACCGGCTCGTCTTGCCGATCTGCGATGCCGCTGCAAGCGCCGTGCGGCGCAAGATCGTGTCGGATCCGAACACGGTCGATGCCGCTGCCGTTCTGGGTGTCGGCTTCGCGCCGTTCCGCGGCGGGCCGCTGCATTATGCGAAAAAGCGGGGAAGGGTGCCTGACCGGCTGCGCACATTGGCAGCACGGCATGGCGAACGTTTCATGCCCGATGCCGGGTGGGGCGGATTGGCCTAGATCGGTACGTGGCTCTGCGGAGCGTTACTCGGCGGCCAGGTCCAGCACGCGTTCCGGCGGGCGCCCGATGACGGCGCGGTCGCCACGCACGAGGATCGGACGTTCGATCAACTTCGGTTCTGCCACCATGGCGTTCAGCAACGCCTCGTCCGTTTCGTCCTTCGACAGGCCATGCTCCCGGAAGGCGGTTTCTTTCGTACGGACCATTTCGATGGCGGGGACGCCCAGAACCTTGTGCAGCGACTCGAGCTGCTCGAACGATGGCGGCGAGTCGAGATAGCGGAAGATCTCCACCTCGTAGCCATTGTCTTGGAGCAGTTTCAGCGCCTCGCGCGATTTGGAACAGCGCGGGTTGTGCCAGAGGATCATAGCCATTTCTCCCGGTCCGTGCCGACGGCGTCGGCGACAGTCTTGAAATTGTCCCGCGCCAGAAGCGCGTCAAGGCCGCGGGCGATCTCTGCGCCCAGCCCCAGGCCGCCGTACACCAGCGCGGTGTAGAGCTGTACCGCCGAGGCCCCCGCCCGGATCTTGGCATAGGCCTGCTCTGCCGTCGACACCCCGCCCACACCGATCAGTGGCAGGCGCCCATCCGTCAGGTGCGACAGTCGCGCCAGCACGCGGGTGGATTTCTCGAAGAGGGGCTGTCCTGAGAGGCCGCCGGCCTCGCCCTTGTGCGCCGACCGCAGCCCGTCGCGCGACAACGTCGTGTTCGTGGCGATGACGCCCGCAACGCCGGAGGACAGGGCGACATCTGCCACGTCCTCCAGACCCTGCGGATCCAGATCCGGCGCAATCTTTAGGAAGACCGGCAACGGTTTCGGCAACGCATCGCGTGCCGCCATCACCCCGGCTAGAAGGGCCGAAAGCGCCTCTTTGCCCTGCAGGTCGCGCAGCTTTTCGGTGTTCGGGGAAGATACGTTCACCGTCGCGAAGTCGAGATGTGCGCCGCAACGGCTCAGCACCTTCGCGAAGTCGGCGGCGCGGTCGTCGCTGTCCTTGTTGGCGCCGAGGTTCAGACCCAGCACCATGTCGCGCGGACGATTCTCCAGCCTCGGGGCCGCGGCCTCCATCCCCTGGTTGTTGAAGCCGAAGCGGTTGATCGCCGCCGCGTCCTCCGTCAGTCGGAAAAGACGCGGGCGCGCATTGCCGGGTTGCGGGCGCGGGGTGATGGCCCCGACCTCGACAAACCCGAAACCCGCGCGCGACAGCGGCATCAGGGTCTCCGCATTCTTGTCGAAACCGGCGGCCAGCCCGACCGGGTTGGTCAGAGGCAGGCCGGCCACCTGCGTCCGAAGGCGGTCCGACGTGACCAGCCCGGGCAGCGGCGCGACGCCGGCCTTCAGCGCGCGCAGTGCCCAGGTGTGCGCGTCCTCCGGGTCCAGCCTGTGCAGGACACCCAGCCCGATACGTTCCAGCGCGTTCATCCGAAAATCTCCCCGGTCTCAGAAGGGGCGCAACGGACCAGCCGGGAGTCGGCCACCGCCGCCTGCCGGTGGATCACTGCACGGGCGTACTCGGGGTCCTTGACCATCGCCATGAAAGCATGGGCGGACGGGTAGCGCGCGATGAAGACGTGATCCCAGGCCTCGCCCTCCGGCCCGATCAGGGTCGAGCGGAACCCGCCGCGCCAGAGGATATGACCGCCGACTTTCGCCAGGACCGGGCCGCTTTCCGCCCCGTACCGGGCGTAGGCCTCCGCCCCGGTCAGACCGGTTCCGTGCAGCGGATGGTCCACTGGGTAGGCGGCGCGGTCGCGCAGGCGCACGAGGTTCAGCATCTCGCACGGCTCGTCACGGTCAAGCCCCTTGAAGATGTCGAACTGCGTCCGCGTGGGATCGACATGGCTCACGCGAAGGTCTCCGGGAACTGGTGGGCACCGTCCTTCAGGGGCAGAGGCTGGCACCACGTCACATGCGCGAGGGTCAGCGGCCCGTAGAAATGCGGGAACAGCGCGCCGCCACGGGATTCCTCCCACTTGAGCGCATCGCCCATGCGGTCGGTCTCCAGCTCCGCAAGCATCAGACCGTCCTCGCCGGCAAAGTGTTTCGCCGCCGTTTCCCGCGCCTGTTCGGCGGTGGAGAAATGAATGAAACCGTCGGCGATGTCCACCGGCGCGCCCTCTGTCGCGCCCCGGGCGCGCAGGTCCGACCACTCGTCGGCTCTCAGGATCTTGTAAATAAGCATGTCATCCTGTTGCCGGGGATCGAGCCGCCGGTCAATCCCCGGCCTGCTCCCGGCGGTTCCGGCAAGTGGCGCACGGCCCCGTGATCCCCATTCGTGCAGCGGTGTCATGGAATCGTCGCCTGACGTTGCGATATGCGGTTTCAGGCTTTGACTCTTTGGTCCAACCGGGGTCTGCTGACGACACAAAAAACAGTTCTGACAGAGAGGTCTTTCATGTACCGCCTGATGACCAGTGCCGCCGCATTCGCCCTGATCGCGGGTGCCGCGAGCGCCGACTATTCGCTGACCATCCTGCACACCAACGACTTCCACGCCCGGTTCGAACCGATCTCGAAGTACGATTCCGGCTGCTCGGCAGAAGACAACGACGCCGGCGAGTGCTTCGGCGGTTCCGCGCGCCTGCAGACCGCCATCGACGAGGCAAAGACCCGGACCAACAACTACATCCTCGTGGACGGCGGCGACCAGTTCCAGGGCACGCTGTTCTATACCTATTACAAGGGCAAGCTCGCCGCCGAGATGATGAACCAGATGGGCTACGACGCGATGACCGTGGGCAACCACGAATTCGACGACGGCCCCGAAGTGCTGCGCGGCTTCGTCGACGCGGTGGAGTTCCCGGTGCTGATGTCGAACGCCGATATCTCGGGTGAAGACCTGCTGAAGGACTCCATCATGAAGTCCACGGTGATCGAGAAGGGCGGCGAGAAGATCGGCCTGATCGGCCTGACCCCGCAGGACACCGACGAACTGGCGTCGCCCGGCAAGAACATCATCTTCACCGACCCGTCCGACGCCGTGCAGGCCGAGGTCGACAAGCTGACCGAAGAGGGTGTGAACAAGATCATCGTCCTGTCGCATTCCGGCCTGAACGTCGACAAGACGGTGGCCGAAAATACGACCGGTGTCGACGTGATCGTCGGCGGCCACGACAACTCTCTGCTGTCGAACACGCAGGAAGGCGCGAAAGGCCCGTACCCGGTCATGATCGGCGACACCGCCATCGTGCAGGCCTACGCCTACGGCAAGTTCCTCGGCGAGCTGAACGTGGTCTTCGACGACGAGGGCGTCATCACCGAAGCCAAGGGCGAACCGATCCTGCTGGACGGCAACGTAGCCGAGGAAGAGGGCACCAAGGCGCGCATCGCCGAAGCGGCCGTGCCGCTGGACGAGATCCGCAACGAGGTCGTGGCCGAAGCCGCCGAAGCAATCGAAGGCAACCGCGATGTCTGTCGCGCCATGGAATGCTCGATGGGCAACCTCGTGGCCGACGCCATGCTCGACCGCGTGAAGGACCAGGGCATCGCCATCGCCATCGCGAACAGCGGCGGCCTGCGCGCATCGATCGATGCGGGTTCGGTGACCATGGGCGAAGTGCTGACCGTGCTGCCATTCCAGAACACGCTGTCGACCTTCCAGGTGACCGGCGCGACCCTGGTCGAGGCGCTGGAAAACGGCGTGAGCCAGATGGAGGATGGCGGCGGCCGCTTCCCGCAGGTCGCGGGTATCTCCTTCACGGTCGACCCCTCGGCGGAACCGGGCAGCCGGGTCTCCGAAGTCATGGTCGGCGGCGAAGCCATCGACCCGGAGAAGACCTACGGTGTCGTGTCCAACAACTACGTCCGCAACGGCGGCGACGGTTACAAGATGTTCGTGGACGCGCAGAACGCCTACGACTTCGGTCCCGACCTCGCGGACGTGACGGCGGAATACCTGGCGGAGAAGGGCCCCTATGCGCCCTATACCGACGGCCGCATCAAGGTGCTTGGCAGCCAATAACGGCCCGCGCAATTTTCATTAAGACAGGGCGGTGCCACAAGGTGCCGCCCTTTTCGATTGCAGGTGACCCTTCGGATTTCTCTCTGCCTCCAGCAAAGCGACCCGTGCGCCCTCCGGGCGCATTGGGGCTCTGCCCCGCTGCCTGCGGCAGCCCCCCGAAGGTATTTGGGCCAAGATGAAGGGAAGGCGGGTTGACGTCCCCGATCGGTCGTGGCTTCACTTGGACGAAAATACCTTGGGGGAGGCTCGTAGAGCCGGGGGCAAAGCCCCACTGGCGATCAAGGTCCCGGACATGTTGAGGGCGAGATGACACAGACAACGGGACGTAGGGCGGGGCTCTGCGCCGCCATGCCGTTAGGCCATTTGATCCAGTGTTTCTTGCAGACCCAACGTTTGGTACGAAGCCTACGGCGCCGGGTGGCCCGTCGGCGGGAACTGTGTGACGGGGGCTACGACGGGGCTGCGCTGGATCTGGCGGGCGCGAGGCGGCCTTCGCCCTTTGTCCGAAAGGGGGCGTTTTTGGGCAAATCGGGGTTCGGGCTGAAGGTCCCTTTTCCCGTTGTGCTTCAGGCGATAGCCTCGATCTCGGCTCTGCCGGGGGCCGGGAAGCGGTTCACGATGACGATGCGGATCCGGATTTCGGGGGTCTGACGGTCGGGGGTGGGCCATCGATGCGCCATCGGTCCGAGCGGCAATGGCGAACGGACATGATCCGCTCCCCGAAGAGCTTCAGGCAATTCATCCCTTGGCCAGCAGGGCATTGCACAGCAATGTCCCGAGAGGCTGAGCTTCGACCCGACTTCGGACATGGTAGCGGGCCCACGTCTTCCAGAGCGCCCTGCCGAGGTGTCGCGTCGCGCGCAGGATCTCGTTTCGCGCCAATGCTGCGGGGCAGTCTTCTTTCCAGGCGCGGCCGTTCCGGTGGATCGGTATGACGGCATCGGCGCCGTGCTCGACGATGGCGGGATGGCATCGGCGTGTGTCGGATGCGCCGTCCGTTGCCCGGCAGGGTCATGCGTCGCATGATCCCGAGAGGGGCCGTGACGGTGGCGATCTCCTCGCCCTCGGGAATGTGCGACAGCAGGTCTGGCAGCAGCGGGCTGTCGCCATGGCGGCCTGAGGTGAACTCGACCGCGCGTATGTCGCCGGTTTCCGTGTCCGGGGCGATGTGAACCTTGCGCCATTGCCTCTGGCCGGAGGCGCGATGCTTCCGGGCCGGCCATGCGCCACCGCCACCGAACGTCACCCCCGTGCTGTCCGCTGCCCGGCCGTGCATCGCGCGGTGATGTCACGAGAGGGGATCGGCAGGTTCAAGGGCTTGCCCGAGCGGCGACAGGGGATCTGACCCCGATCCGCGCTTGCCGTCGGCACAGCGCCGAACAGTCCGGAGCCCGCCGGTCGCGCCCAGCCATCCGGATCGGGCTCTCGACCGGCCCGACCGTCTGCAGAAGCGGAAGGCCGAACAGGCCGGGGCTCCGCCCGTTCAGGGCTGAAACGATCCCCCGGATCGTTGCCGAGACGCCCCTCACCCTCCAGCGTCAGGCAGGTTTGGATCGCGGCGTCCGAGAACGTCTCGGGCCGCCCCCGTTTACCGGTCTTTCCGGCGTGCCGGACCGTGTCGGGATCAAACCAGACCCAGAGCGAACCCCGCCGGCGCAGCGCAGTGTTTTATTCGGACCAGTCCGTCGTGCGATAGCGGGAGGGAGAGGGCCTCGGCATGACACCGATCCAACGCACTGGATTCCTATAGTGAATCCTCATCACCGATATGTGCGACAAGCCCCCGAAAAGGCAGGCTTTGGGCCAATTGCATTTCAGGTCCGTTCACTCGGCGGCCATGCCTTCGGTGAACTGGAGGCGGGCCAGGCGGGCGTAGAGGCCGCCTTCGGCAACGAGGGCGTCGTGCGTGCCCTGCGCGACGATGCGGCCCTGGTCCATGACGACGATGCGGTCCGCTTTTTTCACCGTGGCCAGCCGGTGTGCGACGATCACGGTGGTCCGGCCCTCAGCCAGCGTGTCGACTGCGCTTTGGACCAGCCGTTCGCTTTCGGCATCCAAGGCTGAGGTCGCCTCGTCCAGCAGGAGGACCGGCGCGTCGCGCAGGATGGCGCGGGCGATGGCCACGCGTTGCTTCTGACCTCCCGACAGCATCACGCCACGTTCGCCCAGCCACGTATCGTAGCCGTCCGGCAGACCGGTCAGGAAATCGTGCGCCGCCGCGGCCCGTGCCGCCGCTTCCACTTCTGCGTCCGAGGCATCGGGGCGTCCGAAGCGGATATTGTCGCGGGCCGAGGCGGCGAAGATCACCGGGTCCTGCGGCACGAGCGCGATATGCTGGCGGAAGGCATCGCGCGCCATGTCGGCCAGCGCCAGACCGTCCAGCGTCACGCGTCCGGAGGCCGGGTCGTAGAACCGCTGGATCAGTTGCACGATGGTGGTCTTGCCTGCGCCGGAGGGGCCGACCAGCGCCACGGTCTCGCCCGGGGCGATGTGCAGCGAGACGCCGTCCAGCGCCGAGACGCCAGGCCGCGATGGGTAGGAAAAATGCACATCCTCGAAGGCGATCTCGCCGCGGACGGGCGAGGCGAGGGCCGCCGGCCGGGCGGGATCGTTGACCGTGTCCTCAGCCTGCAGCAGATCCACCAGCCGCTCTGTCGCGCCGGCGGCGCGTTGCAGTTCCGAGAAGGTTTCCGACAGAGCGCCCACGGCGCCCGCGACCATCACCGAGTAGATGACGAACTGGATCAGCACACCGGCGCTCATGTCGCCGGCGCGCACGTCCCATGCGCCGATCCAGAGCACGCCGACGATCCCGGTGAAGACCAGGAAAATGACGATCATCGTCAGGGCGGCGCGGGTCCAGATCCGCTTCTTGGCGGCGACGAAGCTCTTTTCGGTCACGTCCGAAAAAGCCGCGCGCGACAGGCTTTCATGCGTGTAGGCCTGCACCGTCTGCACGGCGCTCAGCGCCTCCGACGCGTTGCCGGAAGAGGCGGCGATCCAGTCCTGGTTCTCGCGGCTCAGCACCCGCATCCGGCGCCCCAGGACGAGGATCGGAACCACCACAAGTGGCACGATCAGCAGCACGAGGCCGGTCAGCTTGGGCGAGGTGAAGAGCATGAGCACCAGCCCGCCGGAGAACAGCAGCACATTGCGCAACGCGATGGAAATCGACGAGCCGATCACCGACAGGATCAGCGTGGTGTCGGTGGTGATACGGCTCAGGACCTCGCCGGTCATCACCTTTTCGTAGAACGAGGGTGACAGGCCGATGACCTTGTCGAAGACCGCCTTGCGGATGTCGGCCACCACCCGTTCGCCCAATCGGGTCACCAGCGCGTAGCGCATCGCCGTGCCCACGGCCAGTAGCGCCGCAATCCCGAGAGCTGCGCCGAAATACTTGTCCAGCAGTGTGCCTGCGCCGTTGAAGTTGTCGACCACGCGACGCACGGCCATGGGCAGCACCAGCGAGACGCAGGCGGTCAGGATCAGCGCGCCGATGGCGGCGACGACCAGCGGTCGGTAGGGGCGGACGAACGGCCAGAGCGCGCGCAGGGCGCCGACGTTCTTCGACTTCTCGCGCTCCTCTCCGGGGGCGTTTGCCGGTGTGCGGGCCATGTCCTCTCCTTCGTCATCGCGCGTGTGGCGTTGTGGCCACGGCAGGCGTCCGGGTCAAGCGACTTGACGACGCGGGGGCGGTGGCGCGGTAGACGCCTTGGTCAGTCCCCGACCAGTTTTTGTCGAGGGCAAGGGAAGATGACGGGAGGATTGGAGCGGGTACACGGGATCGAACCGAGATAACCTGCTTGGAAGGCAGGGGCTTTACCATTAAGCTATACCCGCTCGGGTGCCCCGTCCTAGGCCAACCCGTCGGAACGGTCAAGACGGTTCTGGGGCCGTCAGGTGCGGGGGAGACATGGCCCGGGTTCTGATCCTGTCCAGCATTGTGGCTTGCGGGCATGTGGGCGCTTCGGCTTCCTCCCGGCCGTGCAGGCCCTTGGCCACACGGCGACTGTCCTGCCAACGGTTCTGTTGTCGAACCACCCTGGCTTCCCCGCTGTGGCTGGGGCACGGGGCCCTGTCGGGCAGCTCGGGGACATGGTCGCCGCATTGGAGCGCAACGGGTTCCTGCAGGATCACGACGCCGTCCTCACCGGTTATCTGCCCACGTCGGAGCATGTGGATTTCGCCGCCCGGCTCATCGACCGGATGCGCGGAACAGGCAAGGCGCGGGTTGTCGTCGATCCGGTGATGGGGGACGAGCCAAAGGGCCTTTACATCGATGCGGCGGCGGCAAAGCGCATAAGGGACACGCTGGTCCCGCGCGCGGACATCCTGACGCCCAACGCCTTCGAACGGCGCTGGATCGGAGCCGCCGCTTCGCTTGTGCCGCGCATCATTGTCACCTCGCATGGCGGGACACGGGCGGAAACCGGTGTGCTGGACCTGTCGCAGGGGGCGGCTGTCCGCTACGGTGTCGAGAGGCTCGACGGGGTGCCGCAGGGGACCGGAGATGTCCTGGCCGCGCTGATCGCCGTGGGGGTGCCGGTCGGGCAGGCACTGGGGCATCTGCAGGCGCTGATCGCGGAAAGCCTCGGCGCGCCACATCTGAGGATCGCGGAGGCGGCACCGGTCTGGACCCGGGCCGCGCCGCTTGAGGGAGAGCCATATGGCCTTTGATTTCATCCTGATGCTGACATCCAACGACCGCACCATTCCGGATGCCCGCGCACGACTGGAAGAAGCATTGGAAGGCGGTGTCCGGCATATCGGCTTCAAGGACGTGGGTCTGCCCTTCGACGACCTGAAGGGCCTGGCGCAGGCGATCCGCGCCGCCGGGGGGCGGTCCTACCTGGAGGTCGTCAGCCTCGATGCCGAAAGCGAGCTGGCCTCGGCCCGTGCCGCCGTGGCGCTGGACGTGGACTGCCTGCTGGGCGGCACCCGCGCGGCGGAGGTCACAGAGGTCATCCGCCAGCACCCCCTGCGTTACTATCCCTTTCCGGGCCGCATCGTTGGCCACCCGTCGGTTCTGGAAGGCCCGGCAGAATCCATAGCCGAGTCCGCCCGCCGTCTGTGTGACCTTGAATACGTGCACGGGCTGGACCTGCTGGCCTACCGCTTCGACGGCGATGTACCGGGGTTGATGGCGCAGGTCTGCGGCGCGGTGGAGAAGCCGGTCATCATGGCCGGGTCCATTGACGGCGAGGCGCGTGTGCAGGCCGTGGCCGAGGCGGGCGCGGCGGGTTTCACCGTGGGCACGGCGGCGCTGGACGGGGTTTTCCCGGCCGAAACAGAGGGCTTCGCCGCGCAGGTCCGGTCCATTCTGGAGATCACGACCCGGGCGCGCAGGTTCTCTCACGCGCCGCGACGGATCGCATTGGTCGCGCATGACAACCGCAAGGCCCATCTGCGCGCCTGGGTCCTGCGGCACGCCCGGGCGCTGTCGGGGCAACGCCTGATCTGCACCGGCGGCACGGGCCGCATGGTGGCGGAGGCCGCGCCGGGATTGACTGTACAGCGCCTGCAACGCGGCGCGCTGGGGGGCGACCAGCAGCTTGGGGCGCTGATCGCCACGGGGGAACTGGACGCGGTGGTGTTCTTCGCCGATCCCGGTTCCGGTTACGTGGGCGATGCCGACCTTCAGGCGCTGACGCGTCTGGCGATCTATCACGACACACCGCTTGCGCTTTCGCCCTCGGCGGCGGACGCCTTGCTGGCCGGGTTGATCCCCTAAGTCGCGAAGCGCGGCGGGCAGAGGCCCGCGTGCATCCAGCGCACCAGAGTGTGGATCGAATAGACCGGCAGCCCCGTCGCCGCCGCGATGGCGGGTGCGTATGGCACCATGTTGGTGCATTCGAGGACGATGGCGCCGAGGTGTGGGTTGGCCTCTTGCAGGGCCAGCGCGGCGTCGATGTTGTCCTGCCGGGCCAGAGCCACGTCCAGAGCGGGTTCGTCGTTCAGGATCGCACGGGTGAATTCCCACCCGCCTTCCGTGGTGCCGATGGGCGTGGCCGCCGGCACGTGGGCGGCGGCGAGGTGCCTTTGCGTCAGCGATGACGCCGCGATGGTGAGGATGCCCGCCACGCGCCCTGCGGGCAGCGTGCGATTGACCATCTCCACCTGCGCCAGCGAGGACGTCACGACCGGCACCGGGACGGCTTCCGCCAGCGCCTTTTGGAACAGCGACAGGAAACCGCAGGTCGTGGTGATGCCCACGGCACCGTCGTCCACCAGTGCGCGGGCGGCGTCGACGAAAGCGGTCAAGCTGTCGCCGCCACCTTCGCGCACGATCCGCTGAGGCGACGCGCCGCGCACGACGCGTATCACCACCGGGAACGGCCAGGACAGCGGATTGCCTGCATCGCCCGGGATGCGGGGAAAGCGGGAATCGAGCATCAGAATACCGATGGCTGCGGTGTCGTGCGGGGGAATGGCGGACATGGCGGGCTCCGGCGGTGCGGGTCCTCGTTGACACGGGGTTGCTCCCTTCGCAAGGTCCGCGCAAACGATCGGGGGTGGCATGACCAAGACGGTAGCGATTGTGGGGGCGGGCATCGTCGGCGTGTCCACGGCGATCTGGTTGCAGCGCGAAGGGCACCGCGTCGTGCTGATCGACCAGCGCGGCCCGGGGGAGGGCACCAGCCACGGCAACGGCGGCGTCCTGGCCTCTGCCTCCGTCGTGCCGGTGCCGGTGCCCGGGCTGTGGAAGATGGCGCCCCGGATGTTGTTCGATCCACGCCAGCCGCTGTTCCTGAAGTGGGGCTATCTGCCGCGTCTTATGCCTTGGCTCCTGCGCTACATGCGCCACGCCACGGCCGAAGGGGTAGCCACCCGCGCGCGTGCCATCGCGCCGATCATCGGCGACAGCCTGAACGATCACCTCGCTTTGGCGGAAGGCACTGGGGCGGAGCGGTTCGTCGTACCCTCCGATTACCTCTACGTCTATCCGACCCGCCGCCAGTTCGAGGCCGACGGTGCCTACTGGCAGGTTCGCCGCGAGGCTGGCTGGGACTGGGACGTGCTGGAGGACGCGGACTTCACCGCCTACGACCCATGTTTCGGTCCGGACCTGCGCTGTGCCGTCCGGCTGGGCGGTCACGGGCGGATCAGCGATCCCGGCGCCTACGTGAAGGCGCTGGCCGCCCATGTCGAACGGCAGGGCGGTCAGATCCTGAAGGCCGAGGTCAGGGACGTAGTGCGCGACGGCCCGCGTGTCATCGGCTTGCGGGTAGGGGGCGAGACCCTGACCTGCGATGCCGTGGTGTTGGCGGCTGGCGCTTGGTCGGCGAAACTGGCGGCGAAACTGGGCGTGAAGGTCCCGCTGGAAAGCGAACGGGGCTATCACCTGGAACTGTGGGAGCCCTCTGTCATGTCGAAGGCGCCGGTCATGGTGGCGTCGGGCAAGTTCGTGGCGACCCCGATGGAGGGACGGCTGCGGCTTGCCGGGATCGTCGAATTCGGCGGGCTGGAGGCGGACCCCTCCCGCGCGCCCTTTGCCCTGCTCGAAGACAACATCCGCCGCGCCATCCCCGGCCTCACCTGGAAGGAAAAGGTCGAATGGATGGGGCACCGCCCCTCGATGGCCGATTCCCTGCCGGTGATCGGGGCCTTCCCGGACGCCCCCGGCGCCTATGCGGGGTTCGGTCACGATCATGTCGGTTTGACGGGCGGACCGAAGACCGGGCGGCTGCTGGCGCAGGCGATCTCGGGCCGGATGCCCAACATAGACCTTGCACCCTATTCGCCGGGGCGGTTTCAATGAGCGCATAAAACAAGACAGGGAGTTCTACCAATGACCAAGATGCGCACCATCCTGGCGGCCACGGCCGTCACCGCCGTAGCCTCGACCGGGGCCATGGCCGAAACATGGGACATGCCGCTGGCCTATGCCGCCACCAACTTCCATTCCGAGAACGCCGCCGCGTTCGGCAAATGCGTGACCGACGGCACGGGCGGCGAGATCGAGATCGTGACGCACCCGTCCGGCTCGCTCTTCCCCGGCGACCAGATCAAGCGCGCCGTGCAGACCGGGCAGGTGCCCATCGGCGAGCGCCTGCTGTCGAGCCACCAGAACGAGGACCCGATCTTCGGTTTCGATTCCGTGCCCTTCCTCGCCACCTCCTTCGATGCGTCCGAGAAGTTGTGGGAAGCCGCAAAGGGACCGCTGGAGGAGGTGCTGGCAGACCAGAACCTTGTCCTGCTGTACTCCGTGCCGTGGCCGCCGCAGGGGCTCTATTTCCGGGACGAGGTCACATCGGTCGCGGATATGGAAGGCGTCAAGTTCCGCTCCTACAATAGCGCCACCGCGCGGCTGGCGGAATTGACCGGCATGCTGCCGGTGCAGATCGAGGCGGCGGAGGTCTCGCAGGCATTCGCGACCGGCGTGGCGGACAGCATGGTGTCGTCCGGGGCCACCGGCTATGACCGCAAGGTATGGGAGTCGCTCAACTATTTCTATGAGGTCGACGCCTGGCTGCCGCGCAACTACGTGATCGTCAACGCCGACGCGTGGTCGGGTGTGTCCGACGCCAACAAGACGGTGATCCAGGATTGCGCCGCCACGGCCGAGGCGGAGGGGCTCGAAAAATCCAAGGGTTACACGCAGTTCACGATGGATGGCCTGCGTGAAGGCGGCATGACGGTGGCGCCGGCCTCCGATAAGCTCAAGGGCGAACTGCAGGAGATCGGTGCGACCATGACCGCCGAGTGGCTGGAACAAGCCGGGGACCAAGGCGCGGCCATCGTCGACGCCTTCAAGGCCAATCAGTAAGCAGACCCCGCGCGGTCCGGACACCTTCCGGGCCGCGCCACCGTCCGACCTTCCCCCACATTCTTGAAGGAGAACGCCCGTGGCCGCGCTCCGCCGCCTGCTCGAACTCATTTACCGACTGTCCGGGGTGGCTGCGGCGCTGTGCCTCGTGATGATCCTTGTCCTGATCGTGTTGCAGATGCTGGCGCGCTGGACTGGCGAAGTCCTTCCCGGCGTGCCGCAATATGCCGGGTACTTCATGGCCGCGGCGTCTTTCCTCGCCTTCGGCAACGCGCTGAACCGGGGCAGTCACATCCGCGTGTCGCTTTTGATGAACGCATTGCCCGACGGCGCGCGGCGCTGGCTGGACATCTGGTGCTTCGCCATCGGCACGGCGGTGGCGTGGTACGTTGTCTATTACGGATACCGCTTCGTCTACTGGTCGTGGAAGTTCAACGAGGTCAGCCAGGGGCAGGACCGAACCGCGCTGTGGATACCGCAAAGCGTCGTGCTGGTCGGGGCGGTCATCTTTGCGGTGGCGTTGACCGACAACCTCCTGTCGCTGCTTTTCAGCGGCAAGACGCGAATCGTTCAGGACCGCATGGATCAGAGCTTCGGAGAGTGACATGGAGAACATTTCGATCATTCTGCTGTTCCTCTTCGTCCTCTTCACCCTTCTGGGGTCCGGTGTCTGGGTCGGCCTTGCGCTGATGGGCGTGGCTTGGGTGGGGATGGAGCTGTTCACCACCCGGCCCGTGGGCGACACCATGATGACCACGATCTGGGCCGCGTCCTCGTCCTGGACCCTGACCGCGCTGCCGCTGTTCATCTGGATGGGGGAGGTGTTGTATCGCACGCGCCTGTCGGAGGACATGTTCCGCGGCCTCTCGCCCTGGATGAAGGGCCTGCCGGGCGGGCTGGTGCACACCAATATCGTCGGATGTACGGTCTTCGCGGCGGTGTCGGGTTCATCGGCGGCGACGCTGACCACGGTCGGCAAGATGTCGATCCCGGAACTGCGCAAGCGAAACTACCCGGAAAAGATGGTGATCGGCACGCTGGCGGGCGCGGCGACGCTGGGCCTGATGATCCCGCCGTCGCTGACGCTGATCGTCTACGGCGTGACCATCAACGAATCGATCTCCAAGCTGTTCTTCGCGGGCATCCTGCCGGGGCTGGTGCTGGCACTGATGTTCATGGCCTATGTCGCTGTCATGAGCCGGTTCTCCAGCGGATGGAACCCGGATGCGGAGCCGGAGATGACCTTCCGCGAAAAGCTCTGGAACTCTCGCTACCTCGCGCCGGTGATCTGCCTGATCCTTCTGGTGATCGGATCTATGTACCTCGGTTTCGCCACGGCAACGGAGGCGGCGGCCTTCGGGGTGATCGGCAGCCTGGTTCTGGCGGCAGTGCAGGGATCGTTGTCGTGGAAGACATTTACCCAGAGCCTGATGGGGGCCACCCGGACCTCTGCCATGATCGCGCTGATCCTCGCGGGCGCGGCCTTTCTGTCGTTGTCGATGGGCTTTACAGGCCTGCCGCGCGGGTTGGCGGACCTGATCGCGGGCTGGGACCTGAGCCGGTTCGAGCTGCTGATGGTTCTGCTGGTCTTCTACATCGTGCTGGGCATGTTCCTCGACGGAATCTCGTCGGTGGTGCTGACCATGGCGGTGGTGGAGCCGATGGTCCGGCAGGCGGGCATCGACCTGATCTGGTTCGGCATCTTCATCGTGGTCGTTGTCGAGATGGCGCAGATCACACCGCCCATCGGCTTTAACCTGTTCGTCCTGCAGGGGATGACGCAGCACGAGATGGGCTTTATCGCCAAGGCCGCCTTCCCGATGTTCCTGATCATGGTGCTGATGGTCTTCGTGCTGATCGCGATGCCGGAGCTGGCGACATGGCTGCCCGACAACATCCGCGTGCGACCCGGAGGCTAGGTGGCATTCCTCGAATGGCTTGGCCGGCAGGGGCGCCTGATGCTGGTGGCCGGTCTTGTGGCCGGGCTGACGTTTCCCGGAGCGGGGGCGATCTTCGCCCCGTGGTTGCCGCACCTGATCGCGGTGATGCTGTTCTTCGGTGCCCTGCGCGTGGGGGCCACCGGCCGCGTCGGGACGGCGGGGCTGCAGCTGCGTGAGACGCTGGGTTTCGTCGCGGCCTTCCAGGTGGCGCTGCCGCTGACACTGGCCGGGATCGCGGCGGTCCTTGGGGTCATCGGGCAACCGGCGGTGCTGGCGCTTCTGCTGGTGACGGCGGCCCCTTCGGTCACAGGCAGCCCGAACCTTGCCGCCCTCGGCGGCGGCGACCCGGCCCCCGCCTTGCGTATAATGGTCCTTGGCACCGCGCTGCTGCCGCTGACGGCGTGGGTCGTCCTGTCCGTCCTGAAGATCGGCGGCGACCCCTGGGCCGTGACCATGGCGGTGGCGCGTCTGCTGGTTCTGATTCTCGGCGCCGGGGGGCTTGCCTTGCTCGCGCACCGCGTGGTGCCCGGCACTCCGCGCGCCATCGCGATCATGGACGGGCTGTCCGCGCTGGTGATGACGCTTATGGTGCTGGGACTGATGTCGCCGGCTGCCGACGCCCTGCGCCAGGCGCCGGACCGCTTCGCCCTGTGGCTGGGGATCGCGGTGGCGGTGAACTTCGGGCTGCAGGGGGTGGCGGCGCTGGTTCTGCGGCGCTGGCCGAAAGGCGAACGGATGGCTCTGTCGGTGGTGGCGGGCAACCGCAACATCGCGCTCTACCTGCTGGCTCTCCCACCGGAAACGATGGCCCACGTCATGCTTTTCATAGGGTGCTACCAGATCCCGATGTACCTGACGCCTTATGTGCTCGCGCGTGTTGGTCGTGGTTAATACTTTGTAATTTAGAGACATTCCTCCCGATATAGAGAGATCGTTTCCTCTTTTGCGTCAACGTGCAGCCAAACGCACGATTGAGTGGGACGATCATGCCTGTATTGACGACACCCGACGCCACGACCGGTTCTGCCGCGCACGCGGCTCTTTTCGGCGGCAACATCCTCGCCCCGCGCGCCCACATGAAGGGACCGGGCAGCTATGCGGAGGCGATCGAGGAACTGGGCGTCACCGGATTGCGCTACCCGGGCGGGTCGCTGACGGAGAAGATGTTCAGCCTGCGCGACCCCGACGCCGACCGTGTGTTCGAGCCGGACCTGGGGCGGGAGGTCGATTTCATCCCGATGTCGGGCTTCATGCAGTACGCGGAACAGACCGGGCGCGACGTGACAATCGTGATTCCGACCCGCGACCAGTTGTCGGATGAGGCTCTGGATGCCAACGGCGACCGGATGCCAGCCATCGACCGGGACGTTCTGAGCCAGTTCGTGCGCGGCACTGTCAGCGGTGAATACGGCGCCGCCAACGTTGCCGCCTTCGAGATCGGCAACGAATACTGGGGCTCGGGCGAGATGAACGCCGCCGAATACGGCCGGCTCGCCGCTGACATGGCGCAGGTGATCGACCGCACCCTGAACGAGCTCGCGCCGACCCATCCCGGTGCGGCGCAGGTCGACGTGCTGGTGCAGGTGGGGACGAACTTCGGCCATTCCGACCTGTCCGACGACTATGCAGGCATGGCTCCGGCGGACGTGGTGGCAGAGGTGAACGCGGCCTATGGGTTGTCTCTGGACGAAAGCGTGATCTATCCGAGCGGGGATATCGACTGGACGGAGATCAACAACGAGATCCTGCTGTCGCATTTCGACGACGACGCCATGGCCGCGACGGACGGGGTGATCGCCCATGTCTATTCGCGCGCGCCGGTGGTCGAGCATTCGCGCTGGTTTCAACTTGAGCAGATCGAGGAGCACTGGCAGTCCATCCATCCGGAGCTGGAGATCCACGTCACCGAATGGAACCAGAAATCCAACACCGGCGCCTTCGACGAAAGCCGCGACTACGGGCTCTGGCAGGCGCAGGAAATGCTGGAACAGGTTGAGGAGTTCATGCGGATGGATGTGGCCTCGGCGCAGGTCTGGCCGCTGATTCAGAACACCCCCACCGCGCTGGCGCTTGGGCGGGAGTTCGACGAGACCACCCCGCCGGGCGAGATGTTCGCCATGCTGTCGGAGAACCTGCCGGGCATGCGGATGCTGGATTTCGCTCCGCAGGACGAACGCGGCACGGAAATGGAAACCGCTGAAATGGACGTGCACGCCTTTGCCGACGGTCAGGACATGCTTTTCTATTTCACGTCCAACCTGCAGCAAGGTGTGGCCGACAGCGAGGTCGATATCTCGAACCTCGTGGAAGGTTTCGGCGAGATGGAGATCACCGTGCTGGGGGTTGCGCGTGGCGACGGCCCGGGCAGCACGCAAAGCCGCGCTTCGGTGGACCATCCCGACCCCGAGGAGCTTCACGTCGACGGATTGATCGAGACGGTGCTGGCGCCCGGAGAAATCATGCAGGTGCGGCTGACGGATGTGGTGCCGACCGCCGATTTCGCCAAGACATTCGCCGACACGGGCAGTCCGCGTGTCGAAGCGGACGGGGTTGCAGTGCCACCGGACGACACCGATGACGATGGCGACGATGCGGATGCGGATGACCCGGACGCCTCGTCGGTCGGCGGACAGGGGGTGATGGCTTCGCTCACCGAAAGCGCACCCGCGCCGTCCGAAGGGGGCGGGTCATCTCCGGACGGCGACGGGGATGACGGCGGTGATGAGGGCGGCAGCGACATGGGCGGGCTCTGGCTGATCGGGCTTTTGCCGCTGATGTTCCTTCTGGGTTAGCGCTCAGTCGTCGATGGGCTCGATGAGATCCGGCCCCGACGCACGGTTGGAGTTCACCTCGCGCGCGACCCGGTGAAACGCCAGCGCGTCCTCGGGGGCGGGCTGCATGAGACTGGCAGCGCCGTGCCCGTCCTCGCCCAGCCACTTGCTCCAGTCGTCTTCGGCCAGCACCACGGGCATCCGGTGGTGGATACGCGACATCGACGTGTTCGCACCGCAGGTGACGATGGCGACGGTTCGGAAGGACAGGTCGTCGCGCGCCCAGTCCTGCCAGACCCCCGCAAAGACCAGCGGGCCGTCATCGGTCGGGTGGATGTACCACGGCAGCCGGTTGCCGTCCGCGTCCTTCGTCCATTCGTAGAACCCGGTTGCGGGCACGAGGCAGCGGCGTTCGCGGCAGGCGGCGCGGAAGGCGGGCTTTTCGGCGATGGTCTCGGCACGGGCGTTGATCAACAGAGGCCCGTCGTTCGGCTTCTTGTACCAATGTGGGATGAACCCCCATCGCATCGAGACCAGCCTGCGCCCCTCGTCGCTCATGACGACATGCACCTGGTTCGTCGGACACACGTTGAAGTTCGGCACATCGGGCAAGTCGTTCGACGGCACCGCCGCGAAAAGCTGCGCCATGGCGTCGGGGGGCAGGGTGACGGCGAAACGGCCGCACATGGCGTATCCTCCGGGGGCAGGTCCTTGCCGGATGATCTACCGGGCGGGGCGGGAAATCAAACGATCAGAGGCCGAAGCCGCTGTAATGCAGCAGCCCCCAGTCGGTGAGTTCCCTGTGCACCTTGCCCCAGAGCGCCCCGAAGCGCAGCGGGTCCAGCCCGGCGCCCGCGGCGATGCGCGACAAAGGTGTGCGCCCGTCGGCGGCGGCGACCAGCGGCGCGGCCTCGCGCGGGAGCGAAAGCCTGTCCTTGATCCCGTCCACCTCCACCGGCGGTGTCTGCCCCCGCGCCACGGCCTGCGCCAGTTGGCGATGCGGCAGTTGCAGGCGCGGTATCAGCGAGGCGCGCCCCGGTTTCGGCAGGGGGCGGTCTTCTTCGGCTGGCACGAGGTAACCCACGTGTTTGCGGATCGTGCCGCGCAGCTTCTCGGCCACGGCCATTGCGGTTCCGGCCTCGATTCCGGCGGGCGCTTCGGCGATGCGTGACAGGTCATAGAGGGCAGGCGTGACGAACCCCTGCAGACGCCAGCCGGTGGCGGCGCAGGTGTCCAGCAGGCGGCCCACGTCGAACGGCGTGTCGGTGCTGTGCAACAGCAGGTCGTAGAAGCCTGCGTCGCTTTGGTCGTGGTCCATCAGCAGCGGGTTCGACGCGAAGGGGTGGCCCGCTGGCAGGGCTGCGACGATCTCTTTCGCGCGGGTCAGGCGGTCCTCCGGCGGCAGGCCGTCCAGCAATGCGCCGAACGCCTCCTGCAGGGGGTAAACGCCGGATCGGCCGTAGGGGGCGTAGACCATGAAGCCCATGCCGCCCCCCGGCGCCAGCGCGCCCCTCAGCGCGGCAAAACCGTCCTCGGGGCGGTGCAGGTGATGCAGCACGCCGCAGCAGTCGATGTAGTCGAACGGGCCGAAGTCCCCGGCGTCGAGCAGACTGCCGGTGTGGAAGGAGATGCCCTTCAGCCCCCGCATCTGCGCGCGCGCCTCGGCGATCCGGCGCGAAGCTGTGGACAGGTCCAGGTAGGTGATATCGTAGGGCGCGCCGGCCTTCGTCATCAGGGTGGCAAGCTGGATCAGCGCGTCGCCGGTGCCGCCCCCGGCCACGAGCACGCGGAGTGGCTGCGACCAGTCGCGCGCACCGCCAAAGAGATGGTGGTCGATTTCCGTGGGCCGTGAAGGGGAGCCGGTGATGAGCCGCGTGCGTTCATCCTCCGGGTCGCGGGCGGGGTAGGGGTAGACCTCGTACTGTTCCTTGACCGTGACCATGCCTTGCCCTCCGACTGCCGCAGCGTCCTGCCCGATCGTGCCCGTGATGGCCAGCCCTAGCGGCGTTTGGCGATCTCCAGACGGGTTTCCAGGAGGGCCATGTCGCGCATGATCCGCTGCCGTTCGGTCCGGTCGCCGGTTTCGCGCAGCTCTTCGCGCAGGCGGGCCAGTTCCTTCGAGACAGAGATCGCCTCTGGCACGGCGCCGTTTTCCTTCATGATCCGGTTGAGAACCGCGTTCTGCGGATCGTCGCAGGGCGGCAGCGGTTTGCCAGCGCCCGGCAAGTTGTCGAACGCGCCTTCCGCCTCGGCCGCGCGTATCTTTGCAGAGATGAGGTCGATTAAAGGATGGTCCATGAGCCCTATATAAACCGTGACCCGGTTGTTGCCCAGAACCTCGGAACGCAGCGTCACAGGGTATTTTCCCTGACGTCCACCGCTCTTGCGCGATGCACGGGGGGAGGCCAAGACTGGAGACCGAGGACTAGGGGAGGAGAACGCGCTCATGGGCTACGCCACCATGGACGACCGGAATGCCATCGAATCGCAGGGTGCCTGGCACGACCTGGGGCTGCCGAAAACGGTCTGGGCCCAGTTGTGCCTGACGGCGGACAAATTCCCGCGACGTCCGGCGGTCAGCTACCAGCTTCTGTCGGGACCGCAGGACAAGGCGGAGACGATGACCTGGTCGGAGCTGCGCGACCGGACGGCGCAGGCCGCGAACCTGTTCCGCAGTCTTGGCATCGGCGAAAAAGACGTGATCGCCTACGTGCTGCCAAACTGCAACGAGACGGTCTCGACGCTGTTGGGCGGCATGGTCGCGGGTATCGTGAACCCGGTGAACCCGTTGCTTGAACCGGAGCAGATCGGCGCCATCCTGCGCGAAACCGGCGCGAAGGTCGTGGTGACGCTGAAGCCCTTCCCGAAGACCGATGTGCCGCAGAAGGTGCAGGAGGCCGTGCGTCATGCGCCGGGTGTGAAGACGGTGCTGGAGGTCGACCTCAACCGCTATCTGGCGCCGCCGAAGAAGTGGATCGTGCCGCTGATCCGCCCGAAGATGACCGGCAAACGGCACGCGGATTACAAGTGCTTCCGGGCAGAGATGAAGAAGCAGCCGAAGACCCTGACCTTCGAGGACGGCGGCAAGGACCGGGTGGCGGCATATTTCCACACCGGCGGCACCACGGGCATGCCGAAGGTGGCGCAACATCTCTATTCCGGGATGATGTACAACGGCTGGCTGGGCGACACCTTGCTGTTCACCGAAGAGGACAGCGTGATGTGCCCTCTGCCGCTGTTCCACGTCTTCGCCTGCCACGTGATCCTGATGGCGATGGTCTGCTCGGGCGCGCATGTCGTTTTCCCGACGCCCGCAGGATATCGCGGCGAAGGCGTGATGGACAACTTCTGGAAGCTCTGCGAGCGGTGGAAGACCACCTTCGTCATCACCGTGCCGACCGCCGTGTCGGCGCTCATGCAGCGTAAGGTGGATGCGGACATCTCGTCGATCAAGACGGCGTTCTCCGGCTCTGCCCCGATGCCGCTGGAACTGTTCAAGCGGTTCGAGAGCGCCTGCGGTGTGACGATCTGCGAGGGCTACGGGCTGACGGAGGCGACGTGTCTGGTGTCGGTGAACCCGCCCGAGGGCGAGAAGAAGGTCGGCTCTGTCGGCATTCCTTTCCCCTATACGGACGTGAAGATCGTGAAGGTGCGCGACGGCCAGCCGGCGGTCTGCGGCACCGACGAGATCGGCGAGATCTGCGTGTCGAACCCGGGCGTTTATGCCGGGAAGACATACACCGAAGAGGCCAAGAACGCCGACCTGTTTCACTGGGGCACGCACCTGCGGACCGGTGACCTCGGGCGGCTGGATGCGGACGGATACCTCTGGATCACCGGACGGGCGAAGGACCTCATCATTCGCGGCGGTCACAACATCGACCCGGCCGAGATCGAGGAGGCCTTGCTTTCGCACCCGGCGGTGGCCTTTGCCGGCGCCATCGGCCAGCCGGACGCGCATTCGGGCGAACTGCCCTGTGCCTTCGTGGAACTGATCGACGGTGCCTCCGTGACCGAGGAAGAGCTCATGGAGCATGCCAAGGTGCATGTCCATGAACGTGCGGCGCATCCCAAGCACATGACCATCCTCGACGAGTTGCCGAAGACGGCGGTGGGCAAGGTCTTCAAGCCAGACCTGCGCAAGCTGGCGATCATCCGGGTCTACAACGGGGCGCTGGAAAAGGCCGGTGTCGCCGCGCGCGTCGAGAAGGTCGTGGACGACAAGTCGCGCGGACTGGTCGCGGAGGTGGCGCCCAACGGCGCTGCCGAGGCGGAGGTCGCCGCTGTGCTGGGCGGGTTCACCCGTCCGTGGGAATGGGTCGAGGAAGAGGGGGCGCCGCGCTGAGACGCGGCGATCCCGTCACTTCAGGGGCGCGTAAGGAGCGATGCGGATACGGGCTCGTCGGTCCGCGCCTGCGTGTCGTGCCGCACGATGGGGTCGATGGGCGTCCCGGGCAGGGCCAGCGCCTCTTCCAGGCGGCGTGCGACCTGAAGCAGCCGTGCCTCGCCACGCGGCGAGCCGATCAGTTGTAGCCCGACCGGCAGCCCGCTTGCGGTGAAACCAACGGGCAGCGACAGCGCGGGCAGGCCGCAGGTCGTCGCGAGGAAGGCGAAGCTGAGCCAGTCTAGGTAGTCGCGGCAGGGCCGACCGGCGACCTCTTTGGGATACTCGACCTCCGAGGGCAGCGGGGCCAGTCCGGTGACGGGGCAGGCCAGCACGTCGAACGTGCCGAACAGACCGCGCATCTGCGCGTAAAGCCGCGAACGGGTGACATTGGCTGTCGCGATGTCGTCGACGGTGAGCGTACCACCGGTGCGGATATTCTCGGCCAAGGTCGGCTTGAAGTGATCGGAGATGCGCTTTGGCGTGACTTGGTGCGACGTCCACATGCCAAGTGCGCGAAACGTCCGGAAGGCATGGTCGAGGCCACGGGTCTCCGGCTGATGTTCCTCCACCGCGATATCGGCGGCCTGAACCTGCACGACAGCCTTCGACAGGATCTCTGCGATGTCAGTGGTGACGGGCGCGAGACCGCCGAGGTCCGGCGAGAAGGCGATGCGGAGCGGGCCCGGTGCCGCGAGACAGGCGCCCAGATAGCTGTCGGTCGACGGCGGATGCGACAGGGGAGAAACGGGGTCGAAGCCTGTCATCGCGTCAAGCAACAGCGCCACGTCGGCCACATTGCGGGCCATGGGGCCATCGACACCGAAGGCGTTGAAGCCGTCCGCGCCGGGGGCCGATGCGACCAGCCCGGGCGAAGGTCTGAGCCCGACGACGCCGCAATAGCTTGCCGGGGTGCGAAGCGATCCGCCGAGGTCGGAGCCCTGGCTCAGCCACACTTCGCCCGCCGCGAGCCCCGCAGCCGCACCGCCCGAGGAGCCGCCGGGGTTCATCCGTGTGTCCCACGGGTTGCGGGTGGCGCCGAAGACGGCGTTGAAGGTGTTGGCGCCCGCGCCCATTTCCGGGGTGTTGGTCTTGCCGATCACGACGGCGCCGCGCGCTTCCATGCGCAGGACCATAGGGTCGGAGACCTTGGGGACATTATCGGCCAACGCCGGGGTGCCGTAGGTCGTGCGCACCCCTGCGACGTCCGTCAGGTCCTTTATGCCGACGGGAAGCCCGGCCAGCAGGCTGTCGCGCGCGGGGGCGGCGTCATGCGCCCTCTCGGCGCAGGTCGTCACCATGGCGTTGATCGCGGGCGAGGTGTGGGCGATGCGGCTCAGGCTGGCGTCGATGAGTTCGGCGGTCGACACCTCTCGGGACTTCAGCAGGGCCACCACGTCGCGGGCGGTCAGGCGGCAGAGGTCGGGGCCCGAGAAGGGCGGGGTCTCAGCAGCGGGCATCTGGCGCCGCGCAGAACATTTCGTAGAGCAGGGCGATCACGCGCGAGGTGTTCTCGTTCGCGAGGCTGTAGTAGATCGTCTTGCCTTCGCGCCGGGTGACGACCAGCCCCTCTTCGCGCAGGCGGGCGAGCATCTGGCTGACCGCGGCCTGCCGGATGCCCAGCAGTTCTTCAAGTTCGCCGACGGATTTCTCGCCTCCGCCGAGGTGGCAGAGGATCATCAGGCGGCCCTCATGCGCCAGCGTTTTCAGGAACGCGGCGGCGTTGCGGGCATTGGCTTCCATTTCTTCCGGCGGCGCCGGGGGGGCGTTCTGGTCCATCGTCGGGTCCTGAGTCCGGTATCCGGACTATATAGCGGGGCGATTCGAAAAATGCGACATTACTCGTCATGGGCGGGCGCGCCACCCTGGAAACGATTGCCTTCCGCGTAGTTGCAGGGCGCATCCTGCATCTGAAGGTGCAATTCGCCGCCCGTGTAGGGATGCGCGCGGGCGAGATCCTCGTCCACCTCGATGCCGAGCCCGGGCGCGGTGGGCGCGGAAACGAAGCCGTTCTCCACCTCGATCGCGCCCTTTATGAGCCGGTGGTGGAAATCGGTCTCGATGGTTTCGGCGATCAGCAGGTTTGGGATGCAGGCGGCGAGCTGGATGTTGGCGGCCCATTCGACCGGACCGGCGTAAAGGTGCGGCGCGATCTCGGCGTTGAAGGATTCCGCCAGCGCCGCGAGTTTGCGCGCTTCCCACAGTCCGCCCACGCGGCCGAGCGCCGGTTGCAGGATCTTCGCCCCGCCGGTGCGCAGGACGGTGGCGAATTCCGAGCGGGTGGTCATGCGCTCGCCTGTGGCGATGGGGATGCGGACCTGGCTGGCGACCTGGCTGAATTCGAGCGGGTTGTCCGGCGGGATCGGTTCCTCGAACCAGAGGGGATTGTAGGGTTCGATCGCCTGCCCGAGCCGGATGGCGCCCGCCGTGGTGAACTGCCCGTGTGTGCCGAAGAGCAGGTCGGCCCTGTCGCCGACGGCCTCGCGCACGTGTTTGCAGAAGGCAACGGAGCGGGAGATGTCGGACATGGCTGGCTGGTGGCCGCCGCGCATGGTGTAGGGGCCGGCGGGGTCGAACTTTACCGCCGTGTAGCCGCGCGCGACGCAGTCGGCGGCGGCCTCGGCGGCCTGGTCGGGCGCGGTCCAGAAGTCCGACAGATTGTGTTTCGCCAGCGGGTACAAGTAGGTGTAGGCGCGGATGCGTTCGTTCATCAGGCCGCCCATCAGTGCCCAGACAGGACGTCCGCGCGCCTTGCCAAGGATGTCCCAGCAGGCGATTTCGAGCCCGGAGAAGGCGCCCATGACGGTAAGGTCGGGGCGCTGGGTGAAGCCCGAGGAATAGGCGCGGCGGAACATGCGTTCGACGTTCTCGGCCGCTTCGCCCGCGACGTAGCGCTGGAAGACGTCCCCGATCACGGCGGTCATCGCCTTTGGTCCGACCGAGGCACCGTAGCATTCGCCCCAGCCGGTGATGCCGTCGTCGGTGGTGAGCTTGACGAGGATCCAGTAGCGCCCCCCCCAGCCTGGGTGGGGCGGGGCGGTGACGACGATGTCGAGGTCCTTGAGGATCATGGGGCGGCTCCCTTGGAGGTTTCGGGTCGCGTTTCGCGACCCGACAGACCGGGTGAGGCGCTGCCTCCCCCGGACCCCCTCCGAGGTATTTGTGCCAAGATGAAGGGGGCGGGGCGCGTTCGAGCTTGGGGTGGATCAGGTGTCGAAGAGGATGACGTTGCGGCGCGCGCCGCCTGTCCTGGTGTCGGCGACGGCCTCGTTGATCCGGTCGAGCGACCAGCGTCCCGAGATCAGTTCGTCGAGCTTCAGGCGGCCCTGGAGGTAGAGGTCGGCCATCCAGGGGATGTCGCGGCGGATCACCACGTCGCCCATCTTGGAGCCGATCATGTGCTGTCCGGTGTAGGCGGGGACGACGGGTTCGTACTGGGCCATCGCGCCGGTGTGGGGCATGCCGACCATCACCATGCGCCCGCCCCAGCCGAGGTAGCGCATCGCCTGTTCGTACGCGGGGATGGCGCCCACGGTGACGGCGACCACGTCGGCGCCCTTGCCGAGGGCCTTGAGCGCCTTTTTCCAGGGCGCGCCGGATGTGCCGAGCACGGCGTCGGTCGCGCCGAATTCGCGGGCGATGTCCAGCTTGGCCTCGGATATGTCGACGGCGACGATGCGGCGGGCGCCGGCGATGCGGGCGCCCTGGATGGCGTTCAGGCCGACGCCGCCGGCACCGATCACGACCACGTCCTCGCCGGCGCGCAGGCGGCCCGCGTTGACCACGGCGCCGATGCCGGTGATGACGCCGCAGGCCAGGAGGCAGACACCTTCGGCGGGCAGGGTTTCGGGCAGGGGTACGACCTGGCTCTGGTCCACGACGACGCGTTCGGCGAAGGCGCCGCAGTTCATCGCCTGCACGACAGGTGTGCCATCGGGGCGGGAAAGCGGCGAGGGGCGCCCGCCCTGGTTTTCGCAAAGTGTCGGTTTGCCGGCGTTGCAGTTCACGCAGGCTCCGCAGGTACGGATCAGCGTGACCACCACCCGTTGGCCTTCGGAGAGGCCCTTCACGCCGTCCCCGAGCGCGCTGATGCGGCCGGAGGCCTCGTGCCCGTAAACGGCCGGGAGGTCGCCGCCCCAGGCGCCGTCGGCGTAGGAGATGTCGGAATGGCAGATCGCGACGGCTTCGAGCGTGACCTCGATCTCACCGGGTCCGGGGGCGCGAAGATCGAGGTCTTCGATCGTCAGAGGCGCATTGAAGGCGGTGCAGACCGCCGCGCGGATGCGTGTCATCCCATTCTCCCTGTTTTTCCGAAGGGTTCACCGGCACGCCCCGGGGATCAACCCGGAAAACGACAGGGGAGTGTTGGAAAGGGCGATGACGTCGGGCGTTTCACGCCACCGCGTGACGGGGCGCGCGGGTGAGGAACAGCGTCAGCGCCACCACGATCAGCCCGAGCGAAACCAGGAAGGGCGCTCCCGGGAAGGGTTCGGCACGTTCGGGGGCGGTGAAGGCGGCAAAGACGGAGGTCATCATGATCGGCGAGACGGCGGCGGCCAGCGCGGCGGTGGAGGTCAGCAGGCCCTGAAGCGCGCCCTGGCGGTCGTCGCCGAGGCTCTGGCTCATCATGCCCTGCATCGCCGGGCCGAAGGTGCCGCCAAGTGCCGCCAGTGGGATCAGCGCCAGAACCGTGCGCGTGTCGTCGAGGAAGGGGATCAGCGCGTAGGCGATGGCGGCGCAGAGCAGGCCGAAGACAACGGTGCCCGATTCTCCGAAGCGTTTGAGCAGGAGCCGGATCACCCCGGCCTGCACGAAGGCGAAGGACAGGCCGAAGGCGCCCAGGGTCGAGCCGATGATCGCGCTGGACCAGCCGAACTGCGCGTGGCCGAAGAAGGCCCAGACCGAGGGGTAGACCGCGAAAGCCACGTGGTAGAGGAACATGATCGCCAGGCCGCGGCGGATGCCCGGTACGCGGGTCATGATGCGGAATGCGCTGAACGGATTGGCCTCCCGCAGGCGGAAGGGGCGGCGGTTCTCGGGCTTGATGGTCTCGGGGAAGGCGGCCAGGCCGAGGATCGTGTTGAGCGCGGCCAGCACGGCGGCGGCCCAGAAGGGCGCGCGTGTCCCGAACTCTCCCAGCAGGCCGCCGATGGTCGGACCGAGCACGAAACCCAGCCCGAAGGCTGCGCCGATCAGCCCGAAGGCGGCGGAGCGTTTCTTGGGCGGGGAGAGGTCCGCCATGGCGGCGAAGGCGGTGGAATGCGTGGCGGACGCGAAACCCCCGATGATCCGGGCGATGAGCAGCACCACGAGGCTGTGGGTCAGGCCCATGACCGCATAGTCGACGACCATGAGCGCCAGCGTGCCAAGAAGGATCGGCTTGCGCCCGTAGGTGTCCGACAGGGCGCCCAGAAGCGGCGCGAAGAGGAACTGCATCGCCGCGAAGACGGTGCCCAGGACCCCGCCCCAGAGCGCTGCCCCGGAGAGGCCGCGGCCGGAGACTTCCTCGATCAGGTCCGGCATGACCGGGAGGATCAGGCCGATTCCCATGGCGTCGATGGCCACGGTCAGGAGGAGGAAGAGAACGGGCAGTCGCAAGGGTCAGATCGCCTTTGTCACGGCGTCGGCGAAGGCACGGGCCTCGGACGGCGCGGTGCCGAGCTGACGGGTCGCATCGAAGAGATCGGACGGCAGGTCGGGCCATTCCGCGCGGGCCGCGTCGGTCAGCGGTATCCCGGAGTCGCGGGCCGATTTGATGAGGTCCTTGACGGCGGACTGGGCCTTTGGGCGCGGCATCCGGTCGGTCAGGGCGAAGGACAGGGCCTCGGCGATCAAGAGGCCGCCGGTGGCGTCGAGCGTCGCCTGCATGGCGCTCGTGTCGGGAGAGAGTGTCTCTGACATGTCTTGCATAAGTGTCAACGCGGCGGACGCTGACAGTACGAGCTGCGGCAGCGTGAGCCATTCCGTGAACCACGCGGCGCCGTCGCGCTGCTGGCGGTGTAGCGCCGCACCGTCCAGCGTGGCGGACAGGCCTTGCACCTGACGGGCCAGCGCGATCATGGCGGAGGGTGCAACGGGGTTCTGCTTCTGCGGCATGGTGGACGATGCTCCGGCGCCGCCGAGACGGACCTCGGAGATGCCGGACTGGGTGGCGAGCACGAGGTCCTCGCCCATCTTGCCTGCGGCCAGTGCAGTGCGGCCGAACCAGCCGGCGATGGTCAGGACGGGCGTGCGGTCGGTGTGCCAGGCGTGACCGGGATCGTGCAGGCCCAGCTTCTCGGCCAATGCCGCACGAAGGGCCACGGGATCGGGGCCGAGGGCCGAAGCGGTGCCCGCCGCGCCCGAGAGCGAAACGACCAGCTGTCGGCGCACGCGGGGCAGATCTTCGAGCGCGCTCAGCAGCGGCCAGCCCCATTGCGCCACCTGTGCGCCAAAGGCGGTGGGCGTGGCGTGCTGGCCGTAGGTGCGGGCGGCCATGGGCGTTTCGGCGTGATCCGCCGCCAGCCTGGCCAAGGCTTGCAGTGTGGCCTTCAGCCGGTCTTCCTGCAGGGCCAGCGCCTGTCTCAGACGCAGCATCAGCGCGGTGTCCTGGACGTCCTGCGATGTCGCGCCCCAATGCAGGTATTGCGCGTATTCCGGCGCCATCATCGCTTCGCGGAAGGCGGCGACCAGCGCGGGCGTCATCACGCCGTTCTGCGCCGTGGCCTTGGCCAGTCCGACGGGGTCGATCTGGCACTCCATCGCGGCGCGGTGGATCGCGGCGGCGGCAGTTTCCGGGATCACGCCCGCGGCGCCCTGCACCTGCGCCAGTGCGCCTTCGACCAGCATCATGGCCCTCACCTCGGCGCTGTCGGAGAACAGTCGCGCGGTTTCACCGGTCGGGAAAAGACCGGACAGATGGGCGCTGTCGAAAGGCGTTGCGGGCATGTGTTGTTCCTCTGTCCTTCGTGCGCCGCAGGTTTGCGTTGCGGCTTCCGAAGTCCGGGGTCTCTGTCACATTGCGACGATTTTGTGAAGCAGAGACGCAAGGTCCCCCGGCATGGAGAAGAACGGAGAGTGGGAGCTATGCAACGCAAAGACGTCTTCGGGAGCGAAGCGTTGGGCCATTTTCCTTTGGAAATCCGGGGGGATGGCGCGATCTTCGGTGCAAACGATGTAACTGCGCGGCAGGTCCTGCGACTTTTGCGACAGCGCGACCGGGGTGCCGGAGGCCGCCGTGGATTCGGCGCACAGGCGGGGCAGGGCGTAGGCGTCGGTGCCGGGCGGGCAATCGTGGTAGAAATTGCCGGTGCCTCCGGAGAGGTCGAAGGTGAAGCTGCGCCGGGTGTCCGAAAGGCGGATCAGCGGCACAAGCGGCTGTTCGTCCGCCTGCATCCGCATCTGCGACAGGCTCAGCCCGGGCCATGGCGTGTAGGCACAGAGGTAGATGAGACGCCGGATGTGGGTCGGGTCGACCTCGGCGGCCTGGGTGATGGAGTAGCCACCCATGGAGTGGCCGACGACCACCGTTGGTTCTTCCAGCGCGTCGACGATGGCCTGCCCGAAATCGCGGAGGGTGGTTTCCTCGATCGGGGTGGGGTCGTCGCCGTGTCCGGGCAGGTCGATGGCGCGGGCCTCGTGGCCCAGGGCCTCCAGCGCGGGGATCACGTCGCGCCAGCACCACGCGCCGTGGGCCGCGCCGTGGATCAGCAGGAAGCGCGCCATCAGGCGCCGTGCCCAGCCGCGCCCGTCATGCGCCCTGCGCCGTCAGGAAGTCGGTGAGCACGCGGGCGTATTCCTCGGGCTGCTCGACACAGGGCAGGTGCCCGGCATTGCGGATCAGGTGCTTCTGGCTGCCGGGGATCAGGTCGGCGGTTTCGAACACAAGATCGGGCGGAGTAGACCCGTCCTCCGACCCGGCGATGGCCAGCGTGGGCAGTCGCAAGCCACTGGTGGCGCTCATGAAATCAGTTCCGGAGATGGCGGCGGCGCAACCGGTCCAACCTTCGGCGGGGGTGCGCAGGAACATGTTGCGCCAGGCCGGGAATTCCTCGGTCCGGTGAAAGGGCTTGGAGAACCAGCGGTCCATGGTGGGATCGACGATGTCCGAGAGGCCGGCCTTTTCGACATTGCCGATGCGTTCGGCCCACATGTCGCGGGTCCCGATCTTTGCAGCGGTGTTCGAGAGCACCATGGCGCGTACCAGATCGAGGCGCTTGGCGGCCAGCCCCTGCGCGATCATGCCACCGATGGAGAGGCCCACGAAGATCGTGTCCTTCAGCCCGAGATGGTCCATCAGCCGTTCGGTGTCGGTGATCAGCGCGCCCATGGAATATGGGCCTTTGGGCGTGTCGGAGAGGCCGTGCCCGCGCTTGTCGAAGCGCAGGATGCGCAGGGTGTCGGGCAGCATCGGCAGGATCTTGTCCCAGAGCCGGAAGTCGGTTCCGAGCGAGTTGGCGAAGACGACGGGCGTGCCATCTTCGGGGCCGGTCAGGGCATAGTGGATACGGGTGTCGCCGAGCTGGACTGTCTGCATTGGGGCCTCCTGTCTGCCCCCTGTTTAACCATGGTTGACGACCTGCGGAAGGTGTTGCGGACCGGGGCCTTCGGGTGGTTAACGATGCGTCCGGCGGCGCACGGCGGCCCATATCTTGGGGTAAGGTGGGCCGGGAGCACAACGAGAGTCTGTGTCCGAGGCCGCGTTAACCGGATGTTATGGGGTGAAACGGCCGTTTCGGGGGGCCTTTCCGGCCGGTTGGAAACCCTTGTTAATTTCCGTTCACGATTGGCGTTAAGGATGTCGGGAAACGCGCTGTGGCGGGACACGAGGTGGCGGAGCGCGGACCTCGGGAGAGTGAAATCGGGACGCGGCCGTCGGGGCGCGCGCGGAGCCGCGCGTGGCAGGGCGGGGGGCCTGTTCTGGCTGCCGGTTGTGCGGCTGCCATCTGTTGAGCGTGCGGGCCGCTTTCCGGGCGCCCCGACTGAAGTCCTTGCGGACTTCAGCGGCCCACCCTCCAATCCGCTGCCCGCCAGGGGCGATCCGTGCCGGACGCCGGATTCGGGGAGGCGGACATGAAAACGGTCCCGCAGCCTGGGCTGCAGGACCGTGTCTGCGGTCAGGTGCCGACCGCGCGCCCGCGGGCCGAAAGAGGCCCCTTTGACGGCACGCGTCGGAGACCGGCCCGTTCAGGCGACCGTGCAGGCCCCCGTTCAGGCGATGGCGACCAGTTCGATGTCGAAGGTCAGGTCCTTGCCGGCCAGCGGGTGGTTGGCGTCGAGGGTGACCTGCTCATCGGTCACTTCGATCACCGTCACCGGCATGACCTGACCCTGCGGGGTCTGGACCTGAAGCTGGGTGCCGAGGTCGAGCGGGATCTCTGCCGGGATCTCGGAGCGCGGCACGGCCTGCTGCGCGTTCGGGTCGGGCTGGCCGTAGGCTTCGTCCGCCGGGATCGTCAGCTTCTTCTGTTCGCCAACCGTCATGCCGGGCAGCGCCTTGTCGAGGCCGGGGATAATCTGGCCGGAGCCGACTTCGAACTGCAGCGGATCGCGCCCGCGCGAGCTGTCGAAGGTGGCGCCGTCCGCCAGCGTGCCGGTGTAATGCAATTGAACTGTGTCGCCGGTTTTGACCTGCGTCATGTGTGTACCTCTGATGTCTTGGAAAGGGTTTCGCGAGGCCGGCGCGTCCCGGGTGCTCGCATGCTCATGCACCAATTTAGCGCTTGATGGCCCATGATGCAAACCCGGTGGCCAGCGGCGGGTGCGCGGCCTACTGTCGGGGCGTTGGACAAGCAGGGTCCGGGGGCGCCGTCGGGCGTGGGCTGGGCACGTGAGGAGAGGGAGGTTTGCCATGCATCCGGTCTTGGCGAAGGACAACGTGGCGGTGGTTACGGGCGGGGCCTCGGGCATCGGGCTGGAGATCACGAAGCGCCTGATGGCGCTGGGCATGAAGGTGGCGATCGCCGACCTGTCCGGTCCGGCGCTGGAGCGGGCGGCGGCGGAGACCGGCGCGCTTGGCGTGGCGGCGGATGTGACCGACCGTGCGGCGCTGGAGGCGCTGAAGGTCCGGGTGGAGCGGGAGCTTGGCCCGGTCTCGGCCCTGTTCGCCAATGCCGCGATCCAGCCCGGATCGGACGTCTTCGACGAGCGCGGCACATGGGGGCGGGTGATCGACGTCAACCTGATGGGGCTGGTGCACACGGTGCAGGTGCTGGCGCCCGCGATGATCGCCAGCGGCGCGCCGGGGCTGATCGTGATGACCGGATCGAAGCAGGGGATCACCACGCCGCCGGGCGATCCGGCCTATAACGCGGCCAAGGCGGGCGTGAAGGCCTTTGCCGAGGCCGTCCAGCACGACCTGCGGGGGCGCGACGGTTGCAGGGTCGAGGCCCGGCTGCTGATCCCGGGATTCGTCTGGACCGGGCTGACGCGGCAGGGCCGGACGGAGAAACCGGCGGGCGCCTGGACGGCGGTGCAACTGGTGGACTACCTGTTGGCGGCGCTCGACCGCGACGAGTTCTACATCCTCTGCCCGGACAACGACGTGGACCGGGCGACGGACAACAAGCGCATCCTCTGGGCCGCGGGCGATATCGTGGAGAACCGCCCCCCGTTGTCGCGCTGGCATGGCGATTACGACGCGGCCTTCAAGGCCTGGCTGGAGCGCTGAGGCATGGCGAAGGTGGTGGTGTTCGACGCCTACGGCACGCTGTTCGACGTGGCCGCGGCGGCGCGGGTCGTGGCGGAGGAGCCAGGGCGCGCTGCGCTGGCGGCGGTCTGGGGGCAGGTCGCCGAGGACTGGCGGCGCAAGCAGCTTGAGTATTCGTGGCTGCGGGCCGTGACAGGCGACTACGTGCCGTTCTGGAACCTGACGATGGACGGGCTGGACTGGGCGATGGAGCGCGCGGGGCTGGACGACCCGGAGCTGCGCGAACGACTGCTGGCGGTCTACTGGGAACTGCCCGCCTACCGCGAGGTGCCGTTCATGCTGGCGGCCCTGAAGGCGAAGGGCGTGGGCACGGCGATCCTGTCGAACGGCAGCCGCGACATGCTGGAGGGCGCGGTGGACTCGTCGGGCGTGGGGCTCTACCTCGACGAGGTGCTGTCGGTGGAGGCGGTCCGGGTCTTCAAGCCCGCCCGCGCGGTCTATGACATGGTGGGCACGGCCTTTGGCACGGCACCGGGCGAGGTGCTGTTCGTGTCGTCCAATGGCTGGGACGCGGCGGGGGCGGCGGCCTACGGGTTCGAGACGGTCTGGGTGAACCGCGGCGATTTGCCGATGGACCGGCTGATGGCAAAGCCCGACCATGTGCTGAACGATTTGACGACGATACCGGAGAGGGTGTGATGGCGACTTTCACGACGTCCGACGGGGTGGAGATCTTCTACCGCGACGAGGGCGAGGGCGTGCCACTGCTGTGCCTTGCAGGGCTGACGCGCGACGGGCGGGACTTCGATTTCGTGGCCCCGCATCTTGAGGGTGTGCGGCTGATTCGTCCCGACTATCGCGGGCGGGGGCAATCGGGCTGGGCCGAGTTTTCGACCTACACCGTTCCGGTGGAGGGGCGCGACGCGGTCGAGCTTCTGGACCATCTTGGGCTGGAGAAGGCCGCCGTTCTGGGCACCTCGCGCGGGGGGCTGATCGCCATGGGGCTGGCGGCGACGGTGAAGGACCGCCTGCTGGGCGTGGCGCTGAACGACATCGGGCCGGAGATCGCGGACGCCGGGCTGGAGGTCATCAAGGGATACCTCGGGCGCAGGCCGCCGCAGAAGACGCTGGCGGAGGTCGCGGCGCGGCGGGCGGAGGTGATGACCGGCTTTGTCGGCGTGCCCGAGAGCCGCTGGCTGGAAGAGGCGGAGCGGATCTTCGTGCAGGAGGAGGACGGGGTCGGCCTGACCTACGATCCGGCGCTGCGCGACGCGGTGCTGGGCGGCGGGGCGCAACCGGTGGCGGATCTCTGGCCGTTCTTCGACGCCTTCAAGGGGCTGCCGCTGTGCGCGCTGCGGGGCGAGAACTCGGACCTGCTGTCGCGTGAGACCTTCGAAGAGATGAAAGCGCGGCGCCCGGACATGATCGCCGTGGAGGTGAAGGGGCGGGGACACATCCCCTTCCTCGACGAGCCGGAGGCGCTGGACGCGCTGCACCGCTGGATCCGGATGCTGCGCTGAGTCGAAGCCGGATTCGCCGGGTGGTTCTGCCCGGGCGCGCGGCCCTTGTCGGAGTGCTTCTGTCGTGAGCCGTTCGCGTGGGAGACGCGCCCCCGCGCCCCGCTTGGGCCGCAGCCCATCCGCCCGCCCCGCCGCTCCGACGGGAACGCGGGGGCGCATGGGCGCAGGACTTGCGCCGCCGGACGACGGTCGGACGTGCTTCCCGGCCCGTCAGGCGTCGGGCAGGTTGAAGACGCGGGCGGGGTGGAGTTCACCGGCCTTGTAGCGGCCCACGGCGACCGGGCGGCCCTCGTGGCTGGCCCAGGCCTCGTCGCCGTATTCGACGTCGCCCGCGGCAAAGACCATGCCCGGGTTGCCGTTCCTCAGGCGGGTCGCGCCCTCGGCGGTGGCCTTGAGTTCCGGCAGGTCGGTCAGCCCCGCCTCGACCGGCAGGAGCCGGGCGTCGAGGTCGGGGGTGCGGGCCTCTGCGTCGATCTGCTCCAGCGTCACGGCGTTTTCGAGGTCGAAGGGGCCGGACCACAGGCGGCGGAGCGTCAGGACATGCGCATGGCAGCCGAGCGTCTTGCCGAGGTCACGCGCGATGGAGCGGACGTAGCCACCCTTGCCGCAGGTCATTTCCAGAACGGCGGTGTCGGCGTCGGGGCGGTCGGTGAGCACCAGCTCTTCGACCCAGAGGCGACGGGCGGCGATGTCCATCTCCTCGCCGTCGCGGGCGCGCTTGTAGGCACGTTCGCCGTCGATCTTCACCGCCGAGAACTGCGGCGGCACCTGCATGATCTCTCCGACGAAGCCGTGCAGCGCCTCCTTGATCTCGTCATCGGTGGGGCGCAGGTCGCTTTGGGCCGTGATCTCGCCCTCGGTGTCGTCGGTGTTGGTCGCCTGGCCCAGCCGGATGGTGAAGGCATAGGCCTTCGTGGCGTCGGTGATGTAGGGCACGGTCTTTGTCGCCTCGCCCAGGGCCACGGCGAGAAGGCCGGTCGCCTCCGGGTCGAGCGTGCCGGCATGGCCCGCTTTCTTGGCTTCCAGCGCCCAGCGGACCTTGTTCACGACGGCGGTCGACGTCATGCCCGCCGGTTTGTCGACGATCAGCCAGCCGGAGATGTCCCGGCCCTTGCGCTTGCGTGCCATGTGCTGCCCTTTCGCGGTAAGGCGCGCCGGGTAGCAAGGCCATCGCGCGCTGTCAATCTTGCCCGGGGGATCGTCGGAACCGGGGGCGCGGCCGGGGCGTCAGGTCGTGCCGGAGACCGGGGTTTTCCTCAGGTCCGAGAGATCCAGCAGGCCCGCCCGGTTGCAGAGCCACAGCGCGCACGCCACGGCCCAGAGGTTGGAGATCACGAAGGCGCCGACGATGCCGGGAAAGCCCGCCACGCTCGCGCCCAGCCAGGCGAGCGGCACGTAGACCAGCGCGATCCGGCTGGCCGAGAGGCCCATGGACCACAGCGCCCGGTCGCGGGCGTTCATCGCGGCGTTTGCGGTCACGAGGATGCCGTAACCGAAGAAGCCCGTCGCGCCCCAGCGCAGGTAGGTGGTGGCATGGGCGGCGGCGTCTCCTCCGTCGGTCATCAGGTGGGCGAGGGTGGGGGCCGCGACGGACAGCACGGCCGCCAGAAGCGCGCCATAGCCCGCGCAGGTGAGGAAGGTGAGCCGCGTTGCGGCGCGGGCGCGGTCGTGTTTGTCGGCGCCCCAGGCCTGCCCCACGACCGGGCCGATGCCCGCCGAGAGGGCAAGCATCGGCACGAAAAGCAGCGACTGCACCCGGGTGGCGGCGCCGAAGCCCGCGACGGCGGCATCGCCCAGCATCGCGGCGGCGGAGGTCACAAGCGACAGGCCCAGCGGGTTGATCGCGTTGGACAGCGCGGCGGGGCCGCCGATCCGGGCGATGTCGCGAGAGCTTTCGCCGAGGCCCTGCAGGCAGCTCCGGCTGATCGAAAGGCGTCCGCTGCGCAGCGAGAAGATCACCAGCCCGAAACAGCCCAGCGTGCGGGCGAGGAAGGTGGCGATGCCCGCGCCTTCGGTTCCCATGGCGGGGATGAAGGACGCGCCGAAGATGAACAGCGGGTCGAGCGCGATGTTGAGGATGGCCTGCGCCACCATGACCGTGGCGGAGATGTGGCTTTCGCCGCCCGCACGGAACACCGCGTTCAGGCCCATGGCGGCGACCATGAAGGGGAAGGAGGCGCACCACCACGGCACGAAGGACAGGGCTTCGTCCCGGACGGCGTCGGTGGCCCCCATGAGCGAGAAGATCGCGGGGGCGGAGACGTAGAAGGCGATGGCGGTGACAAGTCCCAGCAGCGCCGCGACGATCAGTGCGTGAAGGGCGAGGCGGGCGGCGTAGGCGTCGTCGTCTCCGTTGCGTCCGAAGGCCTGGCTGACGACGGCCGAGGTGCCCGCGCCCATGCCGATGCTGAGCGAGGTCAGCGCAACGATCACCGGGTAGACGAAGCCGATGGCTGTCAGCGCGTCGGTCCCCGCCCGGGCGAGGAACGCGCTGTCGGCGATCCCCACGGAGAGGGTGCCGAGGATGCCGATGCTCATCGGAGCGGAGACCCGCCAGAGCGCGCGAGAGACGGGGCCGGAGGTGAGATCGCGGTTCGGTTTGCCATTTGCCATGGCGACGGAGATGGCGCGAATGGATGCGAAGGCAAGAATGTTTGCGGCTCGGGGCCTATGCCCTAGGGGCGGGTGCCGTGCACAGCGCCTGTGCGAGCGCGTCGAGCGCGGCGCGGATCGGTGGGTCGTGGCGCGCCTCGTGGTGCGAGACGAGCCATTCGTCGTGGGTCAGCGTTTCGATGGGCTCGGACAGGCGGGTCAGGCCCGGCTCAGAGTCGCCGGCGAAGCAGGGCAGCACGATCCGCCCGAAGCCGTTCAACGCGAGATCGAGGCACAGGCGGCTGTCGCTGGCGGTGGTGAGGATGCGGTCGGCGTGGCGGTCGTGGACCCAGCGCTGAGAGGGCGGCTTGTCGGCACTGGCGGGCAGGGTGACGAAACGGTCCGGCGCGTCGGGCAGGCCGTAGACGGCGTAGTGGATGGGGCGGGTGCGCTGTCGCGCCAGCCACTGGTGGTCCGGCGCGCGGTTGCGGATGCCGATGTCGGCCTCGCGCCGGGCCAGATCGAGGGCGGCGTTGGAGGGCAGGAACTCCGGCACCCAGAGGCCGTCCGGGTCGGGCGCCAGCACCTGCGCGAGGAAGCGCGACGTCCAGAAGCCTGCGGTGATGCGCACCCGGCGTGGGCCGTTGTCGCTGTGGAGGAACCGGTCGACGCGGCGGCGGAGCGCGGAGAGGTCGGCAACCTCGTCCGCCAGCGCGCGGCCTTCGCCGGTCAGCGCGTAGCCCGCCTTGCCGCGCAGGAAAAGCGCGCGTCCGGTCTGTGCCTCCAGCGCGGTCATCCGACGGGAGAGCGTTGGCAGCGGCGTGCCGGAGAGCCTGGAGGCGGCGGTCAGGGAGCCGTGCTGCGCCACGAGCAGGAACAGCGTAAGGTCGTCGAGGCTGGGCGCACTTTCATTCATGGAAGTCAGTTTGCGGAGGTGTGCAGTATTTTCAAGCCAAATGGCATGAGAGTCTGCCTCCAGATCACAAACGAGATTTCAGGAGTGAAATATGTCCTTTCCGTTTCCCATCCTTCGGACCGTCGTCGCAGCGCCCGCAACCGCAGAGGCTGCGGCTTTCGAGGCGCGCGTGAGAAGTCACCGGCGCAGGGCCCGCCGGCGCGCCATTCTGCGCCTGAGGGCCGCGATCCTCGGTCGGCGAAAGCTGAAGGCGGCAGGGCTGTCGGAAGACCGCACCGTCGCCCCGGCGGGCGGTCAGGCCCGCATCAGGGTCTGACCGAAGCCGCCGAAGTGCAACATGCTGCTGGCACTGTTCGTCCAGAAACCGGGCCAGTGTGCGCCCATGGCGGGGTGATGCCAGACGCGCACGTCGGTTTCGGGCGGCAGAGTGTTGAAATCGGGCTCGTCCCGCGTGCGGAGATGGCCGGAGAGGCCGAAGAACCCGTTGACCAGAACCGTCATGATGAGGGCATCCTCGGGCGTCATCTGAAGCCGGCGCCAGCCGGGCGGAACGGTTTCCTCCGAGCCGGTCACCCAGTCGCCGGACACGAACAGGCGTTCCGGGTAATCGGGGCGATACCCGAGGCTGTAGACGCCCTGGTTCTCGACGATGAAGGTGATGTAGCCGTTGCTGGAGGCGTGCAGTTCTTCCGGGCGGAAGATCCGGTCCTGCGTCAGGAGGAGCGGCAGTCCGGAGTGAAATACGTCGGTGCCAAGCGCGTCCGACACTTCGGTCACGGGCTTCAGGCACGGCAACTGGCCGGGCGTCATGTCCCGTTCCGGGATGACGATGTCGGGACGACCGACCCAATCAAGCAGGAGCTTCAGCGCATCCTCGATGGTGGTGACGATCAATTGGTCCTCCCTCACGCGCGCGTTCCGGCGAAACGCTGCTGCCAATCTTCGCGCTCCGCATCGGTGATCTTGCGGAAAGTGACGTCCGGCACAGTGAATGTGTGACCTTGGGGCAACATTTCAAGGGCGGCGGGCACGTCGACCGGCCAGCTTTCGTCATCGGTCTGCATGGCGGCCAGCAGGTCGGCGCATGCGTCGGGGATGAAGGGCCGCGAGATCACGGCGTAGAGGCGGATGAGGTTCAGCGCGAGGCGGATCTGCATCGCGGCCTGCTCCGGATCCGTCTTGAACGTGGTCCAGGGCGCGACTTCCTGCAGGTACTCGTTGCCGAGCACCCATGCGCCGCGCAGGGCGGCGGCGGCCTTGCGGATCTCGATCGCCTCCATGTGGGTCTCGTACTCGCGGACCTTTGCGGTCAAGTCGGCGATGAGCTTGGCCTCGGCCGCGCCGGGCGTGCCGCCTTCGGGCACCGCTTCGGAGAACTTGGAGCGGCAGAACTTCGTCACGCGGGAGGCGAAGTTGCCCAGCACGTCGGCGAGGTCCTTGTTCACGCCGGACTGGAAGCTTTCCCAGGTGAATTCGGCGTCGGAGGTTTCCGGCACGTGGGACAGCAGCCACCAGCGCCAGTAGTCGGCGGGCAGGATCTCCAGCGCCTGATCCATGAAGACGCCGCGCCCGCGCGAGGTGGAGAACTGCCCGCCGTCGTAGTTCAGGTAGTTGAAGGACTTGATGTAATCGACAAGCTTCCACGGCTCGCCCGAGCCGAGGATCGTGACCGGGAAGGACAGGGTGTGGAAGGGGACGTTGTCCTTGCCCATGAACTGGGTGTAGCGCACGTCGTCGGCGCCCTTGTCGGTGCGCCACCAGCGTTCCCAGTCGGTGCCTTTCCCGGCGTCGACCCATTCCTGACCGCAGGCGATGTATTCGATGGGTGCGTCGAACCAGACGTAGAAGACCTTGCCCTCCATCCCCGGCCACGGCTGATCGCCCTTCATCACGGGCACGCCCCAGTCGAGGTCGCGGGTGATGCCCCGGTCCTGCAGGCCGTCGCCGTCGTTCAGCCATTTCTTGGCGATGGAGGTGGTCAGCACCGGCCAGCCCTCGCGGGTGTCGATCCATTTCTCCAGCTCGTCCTTCATCGCGGACTGGCGGAGGTAGAGGTGCTTGGTCTCGCGCATTTCCAGATCGGTGGAGCCTGAGATGGTGGAATGCGGATTGATCAGGTCGACCGGGTCGAGCTGTTTCGTGCAGTTGTCGCACTGGTCGCCGCGCGCGGAGTCGAAGCCGCAGTTGGGGCAGGTGCCCTCGATGTAGCGGTCGGGCAGGAAACGTCCGTCGGCCTTTGAATACATCTGGGTTTCAGAGGTTTCGCGGATCAGCCCCTGTTCGTCCAGCACCTTGGCGAAGTGCTGGGTGAGGCGCTTGTTCGCGTCGGAGGAGGAGCGGCCGAAGTGGTCGAACGACAGGCGGAAGCCCTCGGCGATCTTTGCCTGCACCTCGTGCATCTCGGCGCAGTAGTCCGCGACCGGCTTGCCCGCCTTGGCGGCGGCGAGTTCGGCGGGGGTGCCGTGTTCGTCGGTGGCGCAGAGGTACAGGACTTCGTGGCCACGGGCGCGCAGGTAGCGGGCGTAGAGATCGGCGGGCAACTGGGAACCGACGAGGTTCCCCAGGTGCTTGATGCCGTTGATGTACGGAATGGCAGAGGTGATGAGGTGGCGGGCCATATGCGTCTTCCTTCGCGAGCGTCAGCGCGGGTTTAGCGGAGTGGCGGCGCAGTGGCCAGTGGTCACCCTTGGGGGGGTGCAGAATCTGCACCCTACGGGGCGCCGTGCGGGCGGCGATGCGGGTTTACGGACCGGCGGTCGCACGGCGTTGGGGCGGGAACCTTGGCTGCCGCAGGGGCAAGCGGGGCAGGCGCTGCCGTGGGGCGGACCGTTCGCAGCGGGCGCCACATACGGATGAGCGTCCGCGACCGGTCCGTCGTTCGTGGATAGGCATGTCCGAGACCGGTGCACGGACTGTCGGCCCCGGACATCCCGTTCCGGGCACCCGGTGGCGACCCTTCAGCCCAGCGCGCCGATGACCTCGTCGACCTTCGTCACCAGCGCCACGTTCTGCATCGCATAGTCGATGCTGGCGCGGTGCCAGTCGGCGTTCATGGTGGAGCAGCCGTCCTCCGGGATCACCATGACATAGCCCTTGTCGGCGCCGGTGCGGGCGGTGTGCTCGATCGACATGTTGGTCCAGGCGCCGGTCTCGATCAGGATGTCGCGGCCCTCGGCCTTCAGCACGGTTTCGAGCGAGGTGCCCTCCCACGCGCTCATGCGCATCTTCTCCACCACGTGATCGCCGGGCTGGGGTTCCAGTCCGTCCACCGCCTGCGCGCCCCATGTGCCCCGGACCATGGCGGATTCGTCCAGCAGCCCCTCGAACAGCGGCGCGTTCAGCGTGAAGCCGGGCGCGCCGGGGTGGACGAGGAAATACACGTGGATCACCGGCACGCCCAGTTCGCGGCAGCGCGCGGCGAGACGGGCGATGTTGGCGATGGCGTTCTGGTCGCGGCAGTGTTGCGGGCTGCCCGACGCGGCAAAGGCGCCGCCCTCGATCACCACGTCGTTCTGCATGTCCTGGATGATGAGAGCGCAGCGCGATGCGTCGAGCCCGAGCGCATCGTCCCCCTGCGCAGGGGCCGAGGGGCGGGATGCGCCGCGCGCCCGCATGAAGGGTTCGTTGCGCGGACCGACCTTCACCGGGATGGCGTAGACGCTGGTGGAGGCGGCGACGTAGAGCGTGCGCCAGTCGTCCCCGCCCCAGTGCAGGTTGGCGGGTTTCTCGGGGATGGCGACCTTGCCGATCAGCTTGCCGCCGGGCGCATAGACCCAGAGCCCGCCGGGCGCCGTCACCCAGACGTTGCCGGAGGCGTCGCACTTCATGCCGTCTGGCACGCCTTCGAGCAGGCTGTCGCGGATGCCGCTGGCGAAGACCCGCCCGTTCGAAAGCGCGCCGCCCGGACCCACGTCGTATACCCGAATGTTCGCCTGCTCGGTGTCGTTGATGTAGAGCCGCGTCTCGTCCGGCGAAAAGCAGAGCCCGTTCGGCATGGTGAAGAGGTAGCGGTCCACCACCAGCTGCGGATCGTCGCCGGGGCGGTGGTCCGGCGGCAGGCGGAAGACGCCTTGCCAGCCCAGATCGCGCGGACGTTCGACCCCGAAGCCGGGCATCCGTCCGTACCACGGATCGGTGAACCAGACGGAGCCGTCCGACTTCACCACGATGTCGTTGGGGGAGTTCAGCTCGCGCCCTTCGAAGTGGGAGGCCAGCACCTCGCGCGTGCCGTCGGGCTGGAAACGCGCCACGGAAGAGGTGCTGTGTTCGCAGACCAGAAGGTTCAGGTCCGCGTCGTAGGTCATGCCGTTGCCCTTGTGGGAGGGGCTCATGACGTCGCGCACCCCGGCGCGGTCCATCCGGCGGCGCACGTCGCCCGGCATGTCCGAGAACAGCAGGTAGTGGTCCACCGGGTGCCAGATCGGCCCCTCGGTGAAGATGAAGCCGGAGCCGGGCTGCCGGACCGGCGCGTGTTCGTCGATCAGGTCCCGGAAGGCGGGGTCGAGCGCTTCGTGGGCCATGTCAGTCCTCCTCAGGCGGGAAACCAGTCGCGGCGCGGCACGGATTGCTGGACCGGTCCGGGGACCGACATGCCCATCCGCCCGACCACGCGGCCATGCTCGACCTTCGCGGGCGCGTCATGGATCGGCAGCAGGAACTTCGCGCCGGAATACATCAGCTTGCGGATCGCGCCCTTCTCCTGCCGCTTGGTGTTCCCGTGGTTGCCGGTCACCTGGTATTCCTCGGGGCCGAAGGTGCGCACGGGTTGGATGATCTGATCGTTGAAGTCGTAGATCACGTCGCCGCAGATCGTGGCGCGGCCCTCGTCGGTGTCGACGTGCACGTTCATCGACCCTTCGGTATGGGCGCCCGCCTCTTCGATGAACACGCCCGGGATCAGTTCGACCGGGCCGGAGATCGCCAGATCCTCCAGCCGCAGAGCGCCCGGGTGGTGCAGACGTTCGACAAGGTGGATGATGTCGGGCTTGGGGTACTGCGGGTGCATGAGGCCGGAGACGGAGTATTCCAGTTCGCGCCGGTTGATGACCACGGTGGTGTTCATCGGGAAGTGATCGTCCTTGCCTGCGTGGTCGATATGCAGGTGGGTGTGCAGCACGTAGCGCACGTCGCCCGGCTTCACCCCGTGGTTGGCCAGTTGCCGCTCGATCATGTTCTCGTGGAACTGGAGGCCGCGCATCCCCAGCGTCTCCATGATCGCGTTGTCGCGGTAGCCGGTGTCCACGACGATCGGGTACATCCCGCCCAGGATCAGGAAGCCGTAGACCGGCACCCTTCGCACCCGTCCGCAGTCGCGCCCGAGCACGAGGAAACTCGATTCCAGTTCGATGTCCCCGTAGTCGAGTATCTTGATTTCCAGCCCCATCGTGTCCTCCCCTTCGTCGTTCGTTGCGTCACGCCAGCCGGTAGACCCGGGTGGCGGTGTCGTGGAAAATCGCCTGCTGCTCGACGGTGCTGAGCCCGCCCGCCGCGCGGCGGTGGGCGTCCAGCAGGGCGGTGTAGTCGGTCCAGAGCTTCTCGATGGGGAAGTTTGATCCCCAGAGGCAGCGGTCCGCGCCGAACATCCCTACGGTTTCCGTGGTCAGCCAGCCGATCAGGTCCGGGTCGAGCCGGTGTTGGAACGTGCCGAAACCCGAGAGCTTCGAGACCACGTTTGGGCACCCTGCCAGCCGCTCCATCGCGGCGCGCCATCTGGCCCGGCCCGCGTCGGAGGTGTCTTCCAGCATGCCCGCATGTTGCAGCACGAAGGTCACGTCAGGGCAGGCGCGGGCGAGGTCGCAGGCGCCGTCCATCTGGGCGTCGAAGACCTGGAGGTCGAAGACGAGGCCGTAATCCGCCAGCCGCGCGACGTTCTTCTGCACGGTCGCGTCGAGGCAGAGATCGGCATGGGGCGCGAAGCGGTAGGTGGGGTTCTGGTGCCAGTGGAACTGCTGCCGGATGCCGCGCAGGTGCGGGAAGCGGGCCAGCCGGTCGAGGGCCGGGCGCACGTCCTCCGCACCCATGTCGGCATAGGCGACGAGGCCGTGGGGCCAGCCGGTCTCCGCGATCAGGCTCTCGATCCAGGCGGCCTCGTCCTCCGCCTTGTCGGTGGGCCAGTTGGCCTGCACGTAGACCGATTTCGTGACGCCAGTGCCCGCGATGTCGTCGAGGTATTCGGTCATCGGGTAGTCGCGGCGGATCGGCTCGTAGGGGCCGAAGATGCGCGGCTGCATGGGGCCCTTCAGCCAGGGCAGATCGTCCTGCCGCCAGACGTGGAAATGTGCATCGACGATGGTCATGCGCGCGCTCCTTTCCGGAAGTCGAGGATCTCGGCCGCGATGGCGGTGGGCGTGTCGCCCGCGCCCAGCCGGTCGAGCAGGGGATGGACGGCGCGCATCGCCTCTGTCTGTGGCCGGTAGGCGGGGTCGGCGGCCAGCGGGGAGAGCCAAAGCACCGACCACGCCAGCGCGCTCATGCGTTCCATCGCACCGGTCAGCGCCTCCGGCCCGCCGCGCTCCAACCCATCCGAGAGGATCACGACCAGCGCGCCGCGTGCGTGGGCGGCGAAGCGCGGGACCGACAGGAAGACCTGCAGCGCCTCGCCCAGCCGTGTGCCGCCGTCCCAGTCCGCCACGAGGCCGGAGGCCAGCGTCAGCGCCTGTTCGCGGTTGCGGTGTCTCAGCGCGCGGGTCACGCGGGTCAGCCGGGTGCCGAGGGTGAAGCATTCCACCCGCTCGCCGCCTTGTTGCAGCGCATGGGCCAGCCGCAGGGCGCCCTCGGTGCTGGACTTCATGCTGCCGGAGACATCGACCAGCAGCAGCACGCGGCGCTGGCGGGTGATGCGGCGGCGGGTGGGCAGGCGGGTGATCTCTCCGTCGCGGCGCAACATCTGGCGGAAGGCACGGCGCGCGTCGGGATGGCGGCCCTTGCCCTTGGCCATGCGGCGGGCGCGGCGGTGGGGCAGGCGGCTCTGCAGGGCGCGGGTGAAGGCGCGCAGTACGGCGTCCTCGTCCCCGGCGGCCAGTTCGCGGACAAAGAGCCGTTCCGCCGCTGTGGCCTCTCCGCCGGAGGGGTCTTCCTCGTCGGGGACGGGCAGCTCCTCGAAGTCGCCCGCGTCGTAGCTGCGCGGCAGTTCTTCGGGATCGCCCGGGGCGGGCGCGGCGAGGCTGCGGCCAAGGAAGACATGATCGAAGACGGTATCGAACATCAGTTGCCGGTCCGGCCCCGGCCCGTAGACGGCGTGGGCGGCGCGGCGGATGGCGGCCATGTCGCTCGGACCGAGCAGCCCCACGGCGGCGATGAAGGTCTCTGTCCGGTCGGGCGTCGCCGGGAAACCGGCAGCCCGAAGCGCCTGCGGGAAGGCGAGGAAGGGGGCGAGCGCGCGCGGGGTCATGCGGCGCTTTCCGACAGGAGCGCGTCGATGCGCGGCGCGATGTAGTCGAGGTCGTCCTGGTCCTTCAGCACAACGCCGATGGCGCGGGCGAAGGCGCGGGGCCACGACCCGCCGCCCCGGTTCAGGAGCGTCGCGGCCTCGGCCCATTCCACGGTTTCCGCAACGCCCGGCGGCTTGGCCAGCGGTTCGGCCCGGAGCGCATTGACCGCCGCCACGACGCGGCGCGCGGTGTCTTCTGCCACCGTGGAGGCGCGCATCATCACGATCCGCTGTTCCAGCTCGGGTGAGGGGTAGCCGATCCAGTGGTAGATGCAGCGCCGCCTGAGCGCCTCGTGCAGTTCGCGGGTGCGGTTGGAGGTCAGGATCACCACCGGCGGCTCCTCCGCCCGGACGGTGCCGCGTTCGGGGATGGACAGGGTGAAGTCGGACAGGAATTCCAGCAGGAAGGCCTCGAATTCGTGGTCGGCGCGGTCGATCTCGTCGATCAGGAGGACACGGTCGCGCGGGGCTTCCAGCGCCTGCAGGATCGGCCGCGCGATCAGGAACCGGTCGTCGTAGAGGTTGACGTAGTCGTCGCCCGCCTGCCTGATCGCCAGCATCTGCCGGGGAAAGTTCCATTCGTACATGGAGGCGGCGGCGTCGATGCCCTCGTAACACTGCAGGCGCACCAGTTCGCGCCCGAGGACGGAGGCGATGGCCTTTGCCGCCTCGGTCTTGCCGACACCGGGCGCGCCTTCCAGCAGCAGCGGCTTTCCGAGTGCGAGAGACAGGTAGGCGGCGGTCGCGAGCCCGTCGTCGGCAATGTACTGGGCGTCGCCCAGCAGTTGCGACAGCGGGTCGGGACCGTCGATGCCCTGTATCGCGCGCCGCACCGCCATCAGAGCGCCTGCCGCGGTTTTGCGCCGCCAAGCGCGCGGATGCCGCGCAGCACCTTTTCCGGGGTCACCGGCAGATCGTCGATGCGCACGCCCACCGCGTCGTAGACCGCGTTGACCACCGCCGGCAGCACCGGGTTGGCGCACATTTCGCCCGGGCCCTTGCCACCGTAGGGACCGTCCTCGGCGGGCCGTTCGAGGATGCTGATATGGTGCGGCGCGAGATCGCCAGGACCGGGCATGAGATAGGTGTTGAAGTCCTCGGGGCGGTTGTCGCGGGTGGGGTAGTAGGGTTCCGTCGTCTCCCATGCCGCGTGGCTCATCCCCATCCACGCGCCGCCGCGCAACTGCTGTTCCACCAGCTTGGGGTTCAGCGCGCGCCCGACCTCGTAGGCGGATTGCATGTCGGTGACGGTGACCTCGCCGGTCTCATCATCGACCTCCACCGTGACCAGCATGGCGGCATGCGCGAAGGTGGTGACGGGGGACATCTCTCCGGTCTCGGGGTCGACTTCGGACAGCGGGATCAGGAAGATGCCGCGCCCGGCGATGGTGCGGCCCTGCTTGAACTGCGCCGCCTGGCTCGCGGCCATGGTGGTGATCGACCGGGAGGGCGCGCCCTTCACGTGGATGTTGCCCTTGCCGTCTGTCGTCAGGTCGCCCGCGTCGACCTCCAGCTCTTCGGCGGCGGCCTCCAGCATGACCTGCCGGGCCTCTTCAGAGGCGCGGATCACGGCGTTGCCCATGCGGTGCGTCCCGCGCGAGGCAAAGCTGCCCATGTCATGCGGGCCGGTGTCGCTGTCGGCGGTGTCGACATAGACGTCTTCCACCGGCACGCCGAGGGTTTCGGCGGCGATCTGGCGGGTGACGGACTTCATCCCCTGCCCGAGGTCGATGGCCGAAAGGGCGACGGTGAACTTGCCGTCGGGATTGGAATGCACCAGCGCCTGTGACGGGTCGCCACCAAGGTTCATGCCGATGGGATAGTTGATCGCCGCGAAGCCGCGGCCACGGTGGACGGTCATCAGCGCCTCCTGAAACCTGAGAGCGACGAAAAGCGCATTGGCCCGCTGCGCGTGGGCTTTTTGCGCATGGGTTCGGGCGTTTCATGCGCAGTCGCGGCCTGAGAGGGCGATTGCGGCACGGATGCGGCTTGCGGTCCGGCCGCCGGTCGCGGCGCCGCCGGGGGCGAGGGCCGCGCGGCGGGTGGCGTGGGGGACGCGCTGTCGCTGCCCTTGCGGGCGTAGCTGGTGGCGGTGAAGCCCTCGACCCTGCCATCCTGATCGGTGACGGTATGGCGGGGCAGCTCGGCCCGCGCGCCGCCGCCGTCCTTCAGGGAGGATGCCGCTTTCATCTGTGGCGACAGGGTGATGCCCGCCTTTTCCGCCACCACCTGCGCGCATTCGATCAGCGCGCAGTTCTTGGCCAGCCGCCTGTGCGCCTTCATGTCGCCGTCGCGGTAGGCATTGAGGATGCGCAACTCGACCGGGTTCATGCCGACCGCTTCGGCCACCTTGTCCATGTGCGCCTCGATGGCGAAATCGACGCCGGTGATGCCGAAGCCGCGCATCGCCGTGGCCGGTGTGCGGTTGGTATATACACAGTACACGTTGGCCGAAACATTGGGGATCGTGTAGGGGCCGGGCAGGTGGCCCACCCCCTTGATGATCGCGTAGGAGCTGAGCCGCGTGTAGGCCCCGGCGTCGAAATAGCCGGTGAACTTGCGCGCAACGATCCGCCCGTCGTTCATCACCCCGTCGGTGACGTACCAGCGTTCCGCGCCGCGCGGTGCGCCGACCTGCATCTCTTCGGCCCGGTCCCAGGCGTATTTCACCGGGCGCCCGGTCATCATCGCCCCGAGGATGGCGAGCGGTTCGTGGATCGAATCCACCTTGCCGCCAAAGCCGCCACCCACCGTGCCGCCGATGAAGTGCAGCCGCGAGGAGGGGATCGACAGCACCTTCGCCGCCGTGCCGAGCGAAAAGAACAGCGCCTGGGTCGAGGTGTAGCAGACGTAGCGGTCGTTCTGCTCGGGCGCGGCGATGGCGCCGCAGGTCTCGATCGGGGCCTGCTCGATCGGCGACATCTGGTAGCGGCCCTCGATAACGTGGTCGGCCTGTCTCAGTGCGGTCTCGACGTCGCCGTAGCGCAGCTTCTGGTGGTCGTACTTGCCGTGGTAGACGAACTTGTTGTCGGGGTAGATGTCGAGCACGGCGGGCGCGCCGGGCTTGATCGCCTCCTCGACGTCGAGCACGTGGGGCAGCACCTCCCAGTCGACGCGCACGGCGCTGGCTGCGGCGCGGGCCTCTGCCTCTGTCGCGGCGATGACGGCGGCGACGGGTTCGCCCATGTAGGCCACCTTGCGGTCCGAGAGGATCGGCTCGTCGTCCAGTCCGAAATCCAGCAGAGACAACAGGGTGTTGAGGTTCACCGGCACGTCGCGCCCGGTCAGCACGCGGACCACGCCGGGCATCCGCTCGGCGGCGCTCGTGTCGATCCGGCGGATGCGGGCATGGTGGTGGGGTGAGCGGGCGCAGCGCATGTGCAGAAGCCCGTCGAAACGGTGATCGTCGAAGAACGGCGAGCGCCCGGTGACGTGGCCCACGATGTCCTGCCGCCGGGTGGGTTTGCCCACTTCGTTCAGGTTGTCGTCGCGTTCGTCGGCGAACAGGTCCTTGCGGAACTCGACCATCGGTCCGCTGGTGGTCATGTCCTTCATGCCCGGGCCCTCCCTTCGGCAACGGCGAGGATCGCGGTGATGATCGGTTCGTACCCGGTGCAGCGGCAGAGGTTGCCGGAGATCGCCTCGACCACCTCGTCTCGGGAGGGGCGCGGGTTGCGGTCCAGCAGCGCCCGGGCGGAGACCAGCATGCCGGGGGTGCAATACCCGCACTGGGCCGCGAAATGGTCCATGAAGGCCTGTTGCAGCGGGTCGGGCGTGACGCCATTGGCCAGCCCCGCGGCTGTCGCGACCTCGCGCCCGTCGACCGCTTCGGCCAGCACGAGGCAGGATAGCTGCGTCTTGCCGTCGATGGTCACGGTGCAGGCCCCGCAGGTGCCCTGTCCGCAGCCGAACTTGGGCGTCATGTCGCCCACGTCGCGGCGCAGGAAGTCGAGCAGGTTCTGGCCCTCTCCGGCAAAGGCGGATCGGGAGATTCCGTTCAGGGTGAAGGTGACGGGTTTCCTGGCCATCAGCGCTGCTCCATCTCTGTCAGGAGGCGTTTAAGATGCACGCCCGCGACTTCTCGGCGATACCAGCCGGAGGCGATCTGGTCGGTTGGCGGGTCCAGCCCCTCGGTCGCGGCGGCGGCGGCATCGGCGATGCTGCGCGCGTCGATGGCGTGGCCTTCCAGCGCGCGCTCCGCCCCGCTGGACCGCAGGGGTGTCGGACCCATGGCGCCAAAGACCACGCGGGCGTTGCGGATGCGTCCGCCGTCGCGCGGCAGGTGCACGGCGATGGACAGGACGGAGACGCCCTTGGGCTTCACGCGGCTGACCTTCAGGAAGCCGAAGGCGCGGCGGTCGCGGGGGCGGGTGACCTCGACCGCCGAGATCAGCCCGGCGCGGTCGCGGTTGCGCAGCACCTCGGCCACCGGACGGGTGCCGGACTGCCCGGCGCCGGTCACCTGCGCGTCCAGTGCAAGCAGTGCTGCGGCGAAATCGCCGTAGGGGTGGGCGGCAAAGAGATTGCCAGCCACGGTCGCCATGTTGCGCACCTGAGGGCCGCCGATCAGCCGCGCCACGGGATGCAGGAAGTCGAGATCGCGGTTGGCCAGCACATCCGCCATGGTGACACCCGCGCCGATGGTGATGCGGTCGCCCGACGCGCGGATCTGCGTCAGGCCCGGATCCGTGACGCGGATGAGACGGGCGGGGGCGGTGCCCTCGTTGACGGCGCGCATGACCAGCGTTCCGCCGCCAAGGTAGGCCGTGTCGCCGCCCATGGCGCGGGACGCCTCGTCCAGCGTGCGGTAGGTTTCGACCGTCGTCATGCTGCCTCCAGTCCCATGAAGTCGCGGACCGCGTCGAAGCCGCCCTGATAGATGTTCTCGGCCACCATGGTCTTGAGCTCGGCCTCGCGCCCGGCGGGCGTGTCGAAGCGGCATTCCCAGTGCCAGAAGGTCATGTCGCGGTCTGTGACCGGGGCCAGCCGCACGTGCGCCACGTAGTTCAGCAGCGGCACGGGCGTTTCCAGCAGGCAGTAGCTGAAGGCCATGTCCGCGTCCGACAGCGTCAGGAGCTGTTCGCGCAGCTCCGATCCGTCGGTGAGGTGGAAGCGCCGCACGCATCCGACCTTGTCCGAAGGGTGTCCCCGGTCGATCACGCTGTCGGCCACCGCCGGGTGCCACTCGTCATGGCCGTTGAAATCGCGCAGGACCTCCCAGACCGCTTCGACCGGCGCGTTGAGAACAGTGCTTTTCACCACATGTACCATCGGTCAGGTCGCCAGGTTGCGTTGCAGGGCGGCAAAGCCCGCCGCGAAGACGTTGGTGCCGATGCCGTCGATCAGGCCCTCGGCGTCCGCCTCGGCGCAGTCGAACTCCGCCGTCCATTCGGCAAAGGTCCGGTCGCCGTCGGTGATCGGTGTCAGCCGCAGGGTCGCGACGTAGTCGGTCAGCGGCATCGGGCTTTCGAGGATGGCGTAGGTGCAGAACAGGTCGTAATCGCTGAGGCCCAAGAGCTTTTCCCGGATGCGGTCGCCGTTCTGCAGGTGGAAGTCGCGCACGCAGCCGACCTTGTCCGACGGTTCGCCGTTCTCGATCCGGCTGTCGCGGATGCGGGGGTGCCAGCGCGGCATGCCGTTGAAGTCGCGCACCCGGTCCCAGACCTTCGCGGCGGGCGCGTCGATGACCGATGAAATGTAGACGCGCGGCATCACTTTTTCCCTTTGGCTTCGGGCGCGTCGCCGCCCGGCGTGTCATCCCCGCGCGCGGATTTCTCGACCGCGTCGCTGATGCGTTTCATGTCCGAGGCTTCGCGGATCAGCCCACCCTGCTTGGCCAGCCCGCCGCCCTCGATCCCGATGTCGGACAGCAGCGAGTCGATCAGCGGGGCCTGCACGCGGTAGCGCAGGGCAGAGTTGATGACCTCGTCCGTGGGGCTGCCGGACCGGTTGCCACCGCCGCCGGTGACCCCGTCCAGTTGCATGATCCGGATGTCCTGGATCTTCTCCAGCGGCTTGACGGAGGCCGACACGATCCCCTCCACATGCTCCAGCAGCTTGCGGCGGAAGAGCGAGGCGCGCGCCGGGTCGGTGAGCACGTTCTCGGCCTCGTTGATGAGCTTCTGGGCCTCGGCCTCCACCGCCTTGCGGACCTTCTCGCCCTCGGCGATCAGCTTGGCCTCGGCGGCGGCCTTCTCGGCCATGGTCACGTCGATGGACTTGCGCCGGTTCGCGGCCTCGGTCTCGCGCACCGTCTTGACCTTCTCCTCAGCCTCGGCGGCCCGTGCACGGGCGGCGTCGGCTTCGGCCCGTGCGGCGCTTTCCTCCAGCGATTTCTGGTAGAGGGAGATGGCCTTCTCCATTTGCGCGGTCTCGACTTCGCGTTCGCGCCCGACCTCCAGCCGGCGGCGGACGGTTTCGTGGTCGATGCGGATCTCGTCCAGGCCCCGTTCGGAGGCGATGCGCGCGCGCTCCACCTCTTCCTGGCTGGCGATCTCGGCCTCGCGCAGGGTCTGCACGCGGGCGACCTCCAACTGTTCCAGAGCCCGGCGGCGTTCGAGGCGGGCGGTCTCCAGCGCGCGCTCGCGCTCGATCTCGGCCTTCTCGACGGCGCGGCGGGCGATGACCTCCGCCTCGCGCACATTGGCCTCGGCGGCGGCGCGCTCGGCCTTGGTATCGGCAAGCTGGATCACGCGGCGTTCCTCGGCCTGCTCGGTGCTGCGGCGGCGTTCGATGTCGGCGACCTCGCGGGTCTTCTGGCTGGCGATGCGCTCTTGCTCCAGCGCCAGTTCCGAGGCGACGCGGGCCTTCTCGACCGCCTCGCGACGGGCGATCTCGGCGTTTTCCAGCTCGCGCTCCTTGTCGATCTCGCGGGCGCGGACCTCCTGGTCGGCGGCGATGCGTTCGGCCTCCAGCGCGCGGCGCTGCGCGATGCGGGCCTGCTCCACCGCCTCGTCGGCGGCGACGCGGGCCTCGTCGATGGTCTTGTTGCGCGCGATCTCGCGCGTGGTGGTGTCGCCGTCGGCTTCGATCCGGGTCGCGGCGATCTGCTTTTCACGGGCGATGCGGGCGGCCTCGACCGCCTCGTCCGCCGCGATCTCGGCGGCTTCGACGGCCTGCTTTCGCTCGATCTCCAGTTCGCGGATGCGGCGGTCTTCGGCGATGCGCGCCTCGCTGATCTGTGCGTCCTGAAGGATGCGCATACGTTCGACGGCCTCGCGTGCGGCGATCTCCGCCTCGTCCAGCGCCTGCTGGCGGGCGATCTCGCGCTGGCGGATGTCCTCTTCGCCCTTGATGCGGGTCTGAGCCAGCAGGAGGTCCTGCGCCATGCGCCGCTTCTCGTTGGCCTCGTTGGCGGCGATTTCGGCGTCGCGCACCGATTTCTGCCGTTCGATCTCAAGCGACTGGGTGTCGCGTTCCTTGGCGATACGCGCCTCTGACAGGGCCTTTTCCTGTTCGATGCGGGCGCGTTCGATGACCTCGCGGGCCGATATCTCGGCCTCGTCTATGGCGCGCTGGCGCTCGATCTCGCGGGCCTGGGTCTCTTGTTCGTTCTGGATGCGGGCCTGCCGGACCGCACGCTCCTGAAGGATGCGCGCGGTTTCGGTGGCCTCCTGCGCCGCGATCTCTTCGGCGTCGTCGGCCTTCTTGCGGGCGATCTCGCGGGCGCGGATTTCGCGCTCGGAGGCGATGCGGGCCTCGGCCACGGCACGCCCGTTGGCGATGCGCGCGCGCTCGATGGCCTCCTGCGCGGTGATCTGCGCGCTCTCGGCTTCGGTCTCGCGCTCGGCCCGTTCGCGGGCCAGCTCGGCGCGCTGCTGCGCGCGGCGGGTTTCGACGTCGCGTTCCTGGCTCAGGCGCGCCTCTTCGCTGGCGCGCTCGATTTCCAGCACCTGCTTTTCGGCTTCGAGGTTGCGGGTGCGGATCAGGATCATCGAATCCTGCTCGATATCGTTGCGCAGCTTGCGGCGGTCCTCGATGTCCTTGATGAGGACCGTGAGGCCCTCGGCGTCGAAACGGTTGGAGGGGTTGAAGTACTCAAGCCCGGTCTGGTCGATGTCGATGATCGCGACGCTCTCCAGCTCCAGCCCGTTCTTTTCCAGATCCTCCTGCGCCTGCTCCTTCACCCGCGCCACGTAGGCACCGCGGTTCTCGTGCATCTCGCCCATCGACATCTCGGCGGCGACGGCGCGGAGCGCGCTTTCGAACTTGCCCGAGAGCAGCCCGTTCAGCCGCTCGGTTTCCAGCGTGCGGCGGCCGAGGGTCGCGGCGGCCTTGGACACGGCGTCCTTGTCGGACCGGACGCGGACGTAGAACTCCGCCTCCACGTCGACACGCATGCGGTCCTTGGTGATCAGCGCATGTTCGCGCGTGCGCTCGACCGCCAGCGGCAGGGTGTTCATGTTCACCGGCGTGATGTCGTGCACGATGGGCCAGACGAAGGCGCCGCCGTCGATCACCACCTTTTCGCCCAAGAACCCCGTGCGGACAAAGGCAATCTCCTTGGTCGACCGGCGGTAGAGCCACTGCATGACCCAGTAAATGATGGCGATCACCACAACGGCGATGATCAGCCACAGGATCAGTTGTCCGATTATCTGGCCACTCACTTCTCAACCCTCCCCGTTGCGCGTTACCGGCCCTTGATGGCCTTGAAAGCGCGCGTTTGATCCGTCAGTGCCACTTCGGTCGGCAGGCGCTCCATCGAGGAGGCGCCGTAGAAGCCGTGGCAGTGCGACGTGTTCTTCAGAATGAATTCAGCATCTTCGGGCATGGCGACCGGGCCGCCGTGGACGAGGATGATGGCGTCCGGGTTGACCGCCAGCGCGGCTTCGGCCCAGGCGTCCACCAGCGCCGGACAGTCGTCCAGTGTCAGCGCGGTTTCGGCCCCGATGGCGCCGCCGGTGGTGAGCCCAAGGTGGCAGACGATGATGTCGGCCCCGGCCTCGGCCATGGCTTTGGCCGAGGTTTCGTCGAAGACGTAAGGCGTTGTCAGCAGGTCCTTTTCGCGGGCCATGCGGATCATGTCGACCTCCAGCCCGTAGCCCATGCCCGTCTCTTCGAGGTTGGCGCGGAAGGTGCCGTCGATCAGGCCCACGGTGGGGAAGTTCTGGACGCCTGCAAAACCGATCCGCTTCAGCTCATCGAGGAACTTGTCCATCAGCCGGAAGGGGTCGGTGGCGCAGACGCCCGCGAGAACGGGGGTCTTCTTCACCACCGGCAGGACCTCGGATGCCATCTCGACCACAATGGCATTGGCGTCGCCGTAGGGCATGAGGCCGGCAAGGCTGCCGCGACCGGCCATGCGGTAGCGGCCGGAGTTGTAGATCACGATCAGGTCGATGCCGCCCGCTTCCTCGCACTTGGCCGAAAGCCCGGTGCCCGCGCCGCCGCCGACGATGGGTTCGCCCCGCGCGACCATGTCGCGGAACCTTGAGAGGATGGTCTGTCGGTCGATCATCTGCGCACCTCCTTGCGGGTCGGGGGCCTGCCGTCGTGGAACTCATGGAAGGCGGTGACGACGGCTGCGGCGAACCCGGGGTCGTTGATGTTCTCGGGCCGCCGGATCAAGCGGCGGGTGGAGGTCTGGCGGACCGTGTCCTCAAGCGCGGTGAAAAGCGCGTGCCGCGCCGCCGGATCGTCGAAGGGCTGGCCGCGCGCGTCGAGCGCCGAGACGCCGCCCTCGGGCAGGAAGAAGCGCACGGGCGCCTCCATCTCGTTCAGGCGGGCGCCGATCCAGCGGCCCATCTGCGCGCTTTCCTCCGGTGTGGTCCGCATCAGCGTGACCTGCGGGTTGTGTTCGTAGAAGGTGCGGCCCCGGTACTTGTCAGGCACCGTGTCGGGCGCGCCGAAGTTCACCATGTCGAGCGCGCCGACTGAGCCGACGTAAGGCATCCGCCGCCGTATCATCGCGCCGAAACGGTCCTCCGTCGCCGGGAAGACGCCGCCGAACATCATGTCGCAGACCTCGGTCGTGGTCAGGTCGATGACGCCTTCGATCTTGCCGGAGTCGATCAGTTTCTCCATGGCCTGACCGCCGATGCCGGTGGCGTGGAAGACGAGGCAGTCGAACTGCTCGTCCAGCGCCTTCACGATCTGTTGCACCGCGGGTGTCGTGACGCCGAACATGGTCAGGCCGATGGCGGGCTTGGTCGCGACGCGGGCGGGGGCGGCCTTGCGGGCCTTGACCATGCCGACCATCGCCTGCGCGGCGTTCGACAGCACCTCTTCTGTGATGGCGTTCAGCCCCTGCACGTCGGCCACCGAGTGCATCATGGTGATGTCGGAGGGGCCGACGTACTTGGCCACTTCGCCCGACGCCACGGTGGAGACGATCAGCTTCGGCACGCCCACTGGCAGGGCGCGCATCGCGGGGGCGACGATGGCCGTGCCGCCGGAGCCGCCCGCCGAGAGGATGCCCAGCACGCCGTCCTGCCGGGCCATCCAGCGTCGGAAGGCCTCGGTCATGCCTGCTACCGATTGGCCGCGGTCATCGGTAAAGACCCCTGCCGCGCCGCGCGGATGAAAGGCGGCGACCTGGTGGGCGGGGATCTCTGCCCCGGAGTGCTTGCCGCTGGTCGAAAGGTCGACCATGCGCACCGGCAGCCCGGCGGCGCGGACGATGTCGCGCATGTAGCGCAGTTCCGCCCCCTTGGTGTCGAGCGTGCCCGCTACGAGAACCACCTGCTCGCCCGACGGCGACAAGGGGCGCAGCGCCGTTTCGACGCCGCTTGAGGTCGGTTGCCCGGTGGTGACGACGCGGGCGGCACGCTCGATCTGGGGCACAGGGACCGGCTGCGACCAGCGGGTCGGGGTCTTCGGGTTCGACAGGTAGATCCTGACGGAACGGGGGCCTTTCGGCTGGCCCGTCGTTGCCGTTTCCGCGTCGTCATCGGTCTGCGGTTCGGGCGTCTCGTCATGAGCATGACGCCCGACGCCCAGCATCCGCTGTTGCAGGTCGCGGTCGGCAGCCAGTTCGCGCGCGGGCACCAACCGGTTGATGCGCCCGTTCACCATGATAGCCACGTGGTCGGCCACGGCGCAGGCAACGCCGATGTTCTGCTCGATCACCAGCACGTCCATCTCGCCCTCGGAGGCCAGGTGCAGCAACATGCTCTCCACCTGAGAGACGATCACAGGGGCCAGCCCCTCGGTCGGTTCGTCCATGATCAGCAGGCGCGGGTTGGCCAGCAGCGCGCGGGCGATGGCCAGCATCTGCCGTTCGCCACCCGACAGTTGCGCGCCGCCGTTGCGCCGCCGTTCGGCCAGCCGTGGGAAGGTGGAATATATGCGGTCCGAGCTCCAGGCGCCGCCCTTCTGCTCCACCATCTTAAGGTGTTCGTCGACGGTGAGCGACCGCCACAGGCGGCGGCCCTGCGGCACGTAGCCGATGCCCATGCGCGCGATTTCGGCCGGCGAGCGGCCCAGCAGGGGCTGACCGCCGAACGTGACCGCGCCGGACGCGGCGGGGACCAGCCCCATGATCGTCTGGCAGAGCGTCGTCTTGCCCATGCCGTTTCGGCCCACGACCGACAGCACGCCGCTTTCGAGCCTGAGATCCACGCCCTGCAGCGCATGGGAGGCGCCGTAGTAGACGTTGAGCCCCCTGACCTCCAGCGCGGCGGTGGCGGTGCGACGGTCACTCATCGCCGCCCCCAAGGTAGAGTTCCTGGACCTCGGGGTCGTTCTCGATCTCTTCGGGGGTGCCTTCCTTGAAGATCCGCCCGTTGTGCATCATCGTCACGCTTTCCGCGACGCGCAGGGCCACGTCCATGTCATGCTCGATAATGATGTAGCCGATGTGGCCGGGCAGGCCGTTGAGGATCGCCACCAGCTCCGCCCGTTCGGTGGGCGACAGGCCCGCCGCCGGTTCGTCGAAGAGGATGATCCTCGGCGCGCCCGCCAGCGCCAGCGCGATTTCGAGCTGCCTTTGCTGGCCGTAGCTGAGGTTGGCGACGGAGGTGTCGCGCCAGTCGGTCAGGTGTACGGCGGCGATCAACTCGTCCGAGCGAGTCAGGAGCGCGTCGTTGGCGGTGGGCCTCAGGAAGGAGAACCGTCCGCGCGACACGCCCCGGCAGGCGAGATAGACGTTGTCGGCCACGGTCAGCCCGTTGAACAGCAGGCTGATCTGATAGGTGCGGCGCAGTCCGCGCCGGATGCGTTCGTAGGCCGGGAAGCGGGTGACGTCCTCGCCGAACAGCCGGATCGTGCCGGAGGTCGGCAGGAAGTCCCCGGTCACGCAGTTGAAGAGCGTCGTCTTGCCGGCGCCGTTCGATCCGAGCACGGCGCGGCGTTCGCCGGACCGCACGGTCAGCGTCACGTCGGAAATGGCGGCGAGGGCGCCGAACAGCTTCGACACGCCCCGCAGTTCCAGCGCGTTCCCGGAGCTGACGGAGCCGAGCGCGTCGGCGGTGCGCCTGTCCTCGACCACGGTCATTCGCTTTCTCCGGTCAGGGGGTCGCCCCGGCGGGCGCGGCGGGCGCGCCAGCGCTCCCACAGGCCGAGGACCCCGTCGGGTGAGAAGAAGACCACCGCGAGGAAACCCAGCCCGATCAGCAGCTTGAAACGTTCGCCGGACATGCCGAAGGCCAGCAGGACATCCGGTGAGAATGTCCGCAGCAGCACGTAGATCAGCGCGCCGATAAAGGCGCCGATGGGTCTGGAGATGCCGCCCACGACGGCGATCACGAGGATATCGATGACCGCCGGGATGCCGGCGGTGCCGGGGGCGATCTGAGCGTTCTGCCAGACGAGGAGGATGCCGCCGATGGCCGCGATGACGCTGGCGAAGGTGTAGGCTGCGACGCGGTGCGCGGTCACGTTGAACCCCAGGGCCGCCATGCGGCGGGGGTTGTCGCGCACGCCCTGCAGCGCCAGACCGAAGGGCGCGCGCGATACGTAGGAGACGGCGGCGTAGCAAGCCAGCGCGCAGCCGAGCGTCAGGTAGTAGAAGGGGGCAGGCTGCCGCCAGTCGATCCCGAAGAGGTCGGGCGGCACCACGAGGTTGAAGCCGGAATAGCCGTTGAAGATCGTGTAGTTCTGCCGGGTGAAGTAGAAGAAGGCCGCTGCGATGGCGAGGGTGATCATGATGGTGTAGATCCCCTCCGTCCGCACGGCCAGCGCGCCGACGATGGTGCCGAAGATCGCGGCGATCAGGATGGCCAGCGGCAGGTAGAGCCACCACGACAGCCCCATGCTCAGCTCGGCCCCCGAGGTGCCGAAGATCGCCACCATGTAGCCTCCGGTCGCTGCGACCGACATCTGGATCAGGCTGACCATGCCGCCGTAGCCCGCAAGGAACATCAGCGACAGGGCGATGATCCCGAGGATGAACGTCCAGCCCATCACCTGGAACAGGAAGAAATCGTTGGCCCAGGCGGGCATGGTCAGGAGGATCACGCCCAGCACCCACCACGCGGGCGGCACCCGTTCGACCCAAAGCGGTTGGGCGTCGTCCTTCGGTCGGTCTTCTGCCAGTGCCATGCGCCTACCCCCGTCCCAGAAGGCCCTGCGGCCGGAAGGCCAGCACGACGGCCATGATGAGGAAGGTGAACACCACCGAATAGGTGGGCGCGTAGATCAGCCCCAGTTGCTCGCTGAGCCCTATGATGAGCGCGCCGATGGCCGCGCCGGGGATGGACCCCATGCCGCCGACGATTACGACGACGAGGCTGGCCAGCAGGAAGCGCGTGTCCTCTCCGGGGGACAGCGACTGGAAGGTCCCGCCGACGATGCCCGCCATGCCGGCCAGCCCCGCACCGAAGGCGAAGACGGCGAGGAACACGTACTGGATGCGCACACCCGAGGCCGCCAGCATTTCGCGGTCGTCGACGCCCGCGCGCACCAGCATGCCCAACCGGGTCTTGTTCAGCACCAGCCACATGCCGACGCCGATGACGATGGCGGCGAACAGGATCGCCATGCGGACGGCGGGGTACTTGAGATAGACGACCTCTCCGCTGTCGCGCACGTCGGAGACGACGGGCAGGGTCATCGGGCCGAACAAGATGTCGGGCGCGTAGATCGTGTAGGACTGCCCGCCCCATTGCCACAGCAGGAGATCGGCAATGACCACCGACAGTCCGATGGTGACCATGGTCTGGCGCAGCTCTTCACCCTCCATCCGGCGAAAGACCTGGTTCTGAAGGACGATGCCCACGATGCCGACCACGACGAAGACCACCGGGAAGGCGAGGAACCAGGACCCTGTCCTCTCGGAGACCTCGAAGCCGAGATACCCCCCCAGCAGGTAGAGCGAGCCATGCGCGAGGTTCACGTTGCGCATCAGTCCGAAGATCAGGGTAAATCCGGAGGCCACGAGGAAGTAGAGCGCGCCGAGCGTGATGCCCCCGAAGATGCCGTTCAGGAAGATGCGCTTCTTGCCGAGGGCGTCTTCCATGCCCGTCGACCACGGCGCGAAGATCAGCCAAAGGAGGATCGCCGCGCCGAGCGCGATGATGAATGACCAGACCGGATGGCGCTGAATGAACCTTTGCATGGTCTCCCGTCCACGACGCCCCGCTGCAGGGGCTTGCAGAGGTTAGCGCCCAAACCCGGCCGCGCTGATACCCGAGGGTCTGATCCTTCAACCCTCTGTTTGAAAACATCCGTGCCTTCGGGGCGGGGTATGTGCCGGAAATGTGCACTTTCCACGGTGAGGCGCGGGTTTGCCGGGCAAAGCGGCGGTGTTGTCCGGTTTGTGATTTGACGGACGGTTTCCGAACCCGAAGCCTGATGGCCATGAAACCCGTTCTTGCCGCCTGCGCCGCCTTCGTCCTTGCAACGTCCTCCGCGGCCCGGTCCGAGGAGGTGGACCTGGAACTTGTCCTGATGGTTGATGTCTCGCGCTCGATGACCATGGGGGAGCTGGAGATTCAGCGGCAGGGCTATGCCGCGGCCCTGCGGTCCGACGAGGTTTTCGCGGCGGTACAGGCCGGGCTGCTGCAACGCATCGCGCTGAGTTACGTGGAGTGGGCGGGATCGCAGAAGGTGATCGTCGACTGGACCGTGCTTGAGGCGCGGGAGGATCTGGAGGCGTTCGCGCGGGCGGTGGAGAACACGTCGACCACCGGCATGCGCCGGACCTCCATTTCAGAGGCGCTGATCTTCGGCGCGGATATGATCGGGTCGAACGACTACGAGGGCCTGCGCCGGGTCATCGACATCTCGGGCGACGGGCCGAACAATCAGGGGCGGATCGTGACCGACGCCCGCGACGACGTGCTGTCCCGGCGGATCGTCATCAACGGTTTGCCGCTGATGATGCAGGAGGGCATAGGCGGATGGTGGCACCTTGAGGATCTCGACATCTATTACGAGGCCTGTGTCACGGGCGGGCCCGGGTCCTTCGTGATCCCCGTGCTGGACTGGACGGATTTCGGCGAGGCGGTACGGCGCAAGCTGGTACTGGAGATCGCCTCCGGGACCAGCACCGGGATCGCAGGCATTCAGGATGTGCAGTTCGCACCGGCGAGGCCGCCCTACGACTGCGAGATCGGCGAAAAGATCTGGGAGCAGCGGCGCATGGATTGGTACGACCCGTAGGCGCGCGCCGGGATCGCCGGGCGTTGTCGTGGATGCATGCCGGTTGCGGCGACCCGTTGCGGAGGGGGTTTACCGGACCTCGTGCCGGGCCTCAGGCGACGTGCACCGAGCGGCGGTAGGCCGAGGGCGGCACCACGCCGTTGCCGATGAAGAACCGCGAGAAGCTGGCCTGGCTGGAGAACCCGAGATCGAAGCCGATATCCGCCACGCCGTCCTCGGAGGTGGCGAGCATGTCGATGGCCTGCTCCATCCTCAGCGCATTGAGGTAAAGGTTCGGCGTAAGCCCGACCTGCGCCCGGAACAGCTTGTAGAAATGCGGGCGCGACAGGCCGACCTCGCGGGCGACGCGGTCCATCTCCAGCGCCTCGCCCAGCCCTTCCTGCAGGTACTTCAGCGCCTTGCGGATCCGGAAATCGCGGCGTGGCATGTCCGGCCCCGTGAAGTCGGCCCCGCGCGGGGTCCATTGCCACGACTGTTCGTAGGCGACGCGGGTGAGGTCGCAGAGGCGGTCCTCGATCAGTACGTCCTCGCAGTCCTCCTCCAGCATCGCCTGTGCCGTACCGTAGATGAGCCGGGCGAGGTGGTCGGTGACTTCGATCCCCACGCGCCCGAAGGCGAGCGAGGCCGAGGCCCGCCGCGACACGTCGAGGAACCACGAAGGGCGTATGTAGAGCACCAGCGCCAGCGTCGGTTCGCATAGGTGCACGGGTTGGTAGAAGTGTGACAGCCACGGGCTGACGGCGACGCCCTGACCCGGGGCGAGGGGCCATTTCCGACCGTTGACGTCGATCTGGCCCGGCGGTCCCTGAAGATGAAAGATCAGGTGGCCCTCGCGGTGCCCGTGCGGCACCATGCTGCGGTCCATGTTGTAAAGGCAGACGCGACCGAAACGGCCGTGGAACACGGCCAGCGAGTCACTCATTTACTCCTCCCGGGACGTTTCGCCCCTTAATGCTGGCGCTGCATGCGCTCTCCGGGCATGTCAGGCGCAGGTATGCTACTCCGATTCCCGATTTCGACAAATATGGGTTGGCGTTCTGCCCGTCCTGGCCGCCCGGCCCCGTCTGGACAGGTCTGGCGGGGGTGGCCCATCTGCGGTTCACAGGACCGCACGCATGATCCTTTCGTAGTCTCGGCCCGTGGCATGGCGCGGGTTGGTCCGGTTCGCGGGATCGGCGGCGGCGCCCTGGGCCGCGCGCGACAACATGTGTTCCTCGATCCCGATGTCAGACAGGCGGCGCGGCAGACCGATCCTGCGGGCCAGCGCGACCAGCCGTTCGCCCGGATCGGCATTTGCCGGAAGGCCCAGCACCATACGCACCAGTCCGAGGCGGTCGTGCACAGCGGGCGCGTTGAAGGCGAGCACCTCCGGCAGAAGCGCGCCGTGCAGCACGCCCCGGCGCGCGCGGGCGATGGCTTCCAGCCCATGCGCGGCCGCGGCGATGCCGCCATGTCCCTTCTCCGACGCCAGCCCCGCGTTCAGCGCGGCGGCAAGCAGCTCTCGCCGCGCGGACAGGTCCTGCCCGTCGTGGACAGCCTTTTCGAGGCAGAGCGCGGCGCGCCGCAGCCCGTCCAGCGCCATGCCGTCCGCCGGAGGATTGAAGGCGGTGCCAAGGAAGCACTCAAGGCATTGGCAAAGCGTGTCCATGCCCGCTGCGGCTGTGGCCTGCGGGTCGGCGGAGGTCGTGAGCGTCGCGTCGCAGAGGATCGCCACAGGCAACGCCACCTTGCGGCCCGGCCGCGCGGACAGGGCCGGGTCGATGGGGCCAAGCCCGACAGTCTCGGTACAGGTGGGAATGGTGATGACCGGCACCCGGTCCGACGCGGCGATCCGGGCGAGGGTCAGCGCTGCCAGCCCGCCAAAACCGATGACCCCGTCACAGCCCGCCTGTTCGAAAGTATCCAGCGCGCGGGACAGGTCCTCTCCGGGAGGGACGCCGCCCGCAACGTGGCTGGCCGTCGGGGGCGCGGAGGGCAGGGCCGCATGCAGCCTGTCGAGCCCGTCGCCCTGCGTCGCGTCGCTGTCGGTGATCACCAGCGGATGGCGCAGGCCGTGACGCTCCATCTCGGAGGACAGCGCGTCTTCGAGCACGCGGTCGGCGAAATGGATGCGGGTGAGATAGGTGATGAGAGACACGGCAAGCCCGCTCCGAAGCCATGCGCGCCGCCGGGGACATGGCCCCTTCGGGCGCAGCGCGGGGCCAGCAAGTGGCCCCGCGCGCGATTGCGCATCGTGTCTTCGTCAACCGTCGCGCAACGCTGCGCAATCCGGCGTGTCACGGGACGGCAGACCCATCGCGCGGAATTCCTCCTCGGACAGGCCCAGCGTCTGGTTGACGTTGTCGGTACGCGACTTGAACTCGTTACGCAAAGCACCCTGACCGTCATCCACGACTTCGTTGATGAACACGGAGCCGGTGGCCTGGCGGTTCTCGTTCAGGTGAACCGGTCCCAGCGGGGTTTCCAGCGTCATGGTCGACAGCGCGTTCTTGAAGGCTGCCTGGCCGTCCGAGAGATCGCCGTCGACTTCGTTCAGACCTTCGATGGCCGCGAGCGCCGCGACGTAGTAGCCGACGCCGAACAGCGAGGGCGAGGGGAAGCGTTCGCCTTCCGGGAAGGCGTCCTGGTAGGCCTTGACGTATTCCTGCCATGCCGGATCGGGGTTGTCGTCCGCCAGCGGGCCGGAGGTGGGGGTGCCGATCAGGGCTTCCTTGGCACGCCCGCGCGAGGTCAGCACGGTCTGGTCGGCCATGATCGTGCCGCCGATCAGGTTGGTGTCGGCCCCGGCCTGGCTGTACTGGTTGAGGAAGTTGATGGCGTCCGTGCCGCCCACGCCGAGATAGATGGCGTCCACGTCGTCGGGCAGCGAGGCAATCACCCCGCCGAAGTCAGACGACCCCAGCGGCACCCAGAAGCGTTCGACGATGTCGCCGCCGGCGCTGCAGAAGTCCACGGCGAAGCCCAGGAAGTTGGTGTAGCCGAAGGAGTAGTCGGCGGCCACGGTGGCGACCTTGGTCCAGCCCTTCTCGTTCACCACGTAGGACCCGAGGCCCGCGCCCCACTGCGCGCCGTCGAGGTTGAAGCGGAAGAAGTTCTCTGCCGGGTCGACCCAGGTGGTTTCCAGCGCGCCGGAGATGCCGTTGATGACGGTCTTGTCGGGGATCGTCTTGGCGTAATCGCGCATCGCGATGCCCTCGGAGCCGGAGAGCGGGCCGAGGATGATGTCGACACCGTCCTGCTCGATCAGCTTGCGCGCCTGGCGGACGGTGGTGTCCGGCGTGGTGTCGGTGGGGGCGACGACGGTTTCGATGGTCAGCCCGCCCGCGGTGCCGCCGGCCTGCTGGATCGCCAGTTCGACGTTGCGGATGCCATCCGCGCCGCCTTCGGCGAACGCGCCCTCGGTGGCGACAAGGATGCCGAACTTGACCGTGCCGTCCTGCGCCATGGCCATGGCGGGAAGCCAGAGTGCCAGCGCCGAAACGGAGGCCGTGAATGCCTTCTTCATGAGTATCCTCCCGTAAAAATCGGCAGGCGTCCGTATTATTGTTGTCGCCCCAACGCCTGCGTGCCGGGGGCTCCGGCAGCCGATTGAGGGTACGGCAGGGGCCCTTGCCGACAAACGCCCCACTGTTTTCCGGCATACCCCACCGTCTCTTTTTTGGGCGTTGGGCGAACGGTACGGGATGCGTCAGCCGCCGTTGCGCGGGTCTCGGAACTGTTTCAGCAGGCGGCCCACGGCAAAGGTCGTGCGCGGGGCATAGACGTAGCGGGTCTTCGTGGAAGACGCCGGGCGCGCGCGCATCCGCACCAGCCCGAAGACCACCAGCGCGGCGTGGCCGACGGCGATCAGAGCAAAGAGCGCGGGCGGCCCGTATCCCTCGATCAGGGCGGAGGCGACATAGGGCGCGGCAATGGCGCCGGTCGCGTACCAGAACATCAGCGCGGCGGACAGCTCCACCCGTTGGTCGTCCTCGGCGAAGTCATGCGCGTGGGCGGCCGCGATGGAATAGATCGGGTAGGTGGTCAGCCCGAAGACCGCCGCCGACAGCATGATGCCCCAGGCGGGCAGGTCGGTGACGGTGGCGGTGAACACGCAGGACAGGATGGCCGCCACCGACAGCCAGACCAGCACGTTGCGCCGGTCGAAGCGGTCGGCCAGCCAGCCCACCGGCAGCTGTGCCAGGGCGCCCCCGGCCACGAATGCGGCAAGGAAGAAGGCGATCTGCGAGGGCGCAAGGCCGACGCCGGCGCCGTAGAGCGGGCCGACCATCCGGAAGGACGCCCCCGACAGCGCCGCCACCAGCACCCCCGCCACGGCGAGCGGCGAGTTGTGCCAGGCAAGCGACGGCGTCAGGCGCGGCGCGGTGGCAACTACGGGCTGCGGGATGCGCGTCAGGGTCAGCGGCAGAAGCGCCGCGCAGCAGACCATGGCAAGCAGCGTGTAGGAGACGTAGTGCGCGGGCGGCAGCACGGAGATCACCAGTTGCGCGCCAAGCGCCGCGCCCAGGTCCGCGAGGCGGTAAGCCCCCATGGCGCGCCCCCGGTTGGCGTTGGTGACCTTGGCCTGCAACCATGCCTCGATCACCGTGTAGGCGCCCGCCACGCACAATCCCTGCGCCACGCGCAGCGCGCTCCAGGCCCAGGCGCTGTCGGTGAGGACGTGGCCGAGGATGCCCAGCGTGCCGAGCGCGGTGAAGGCGGCGAAGGCGCGGGCGTGGCCGACCTCTCCCATCAGGCGCGGCGCCCACCAGCAGCCAATGAAGAACCCGGCGAAATGCGCGGAGCCCAGAAGGCCGATCTGCGTGGTGGTGAACTCCAGCGCGATGCCGGAGAGCGCGTCGAGCGGGCCGATGCCGCCGGAAGAAAGCTGGAGCAGGATGACCGAGAGGAAGAGGGCGGTGAAGGACAGGGCGAGTTTCATGCGGCCCGGAAGACCATGGGAGGCGCGGGGGCGCGCGTCGGGATTCGACCTTGTGTGTCGTTTTGGGACCTGTTGCGTTCACCGGCGGTTAACGGCTTTTGCGACAGAGTGCCCGCCATGTCGCGCTATCGCCGCTTGCTGGTGCCCGGAGGCACCGCCTTCTTTACCGTCTGCCTCGCGGAGCGCGGCTCGGATCTGCTGCTGCGGGAGATCGACCTGTTGCGGTGGGCGGTCGGTGCGACGCTGCGCGACCATCCGGTGGAGGTATTGGCCTGGGTGGTTCTGCCGGACCACATGCATGCGATCTGGCGGATGCCGGAGGGCGACAGCGGCTATGCGCGCCGGTGGGGCGCGATCAAGGGGCGGTTTTCCGTCGCGCTGAAGGAAGCCCGGGGGGAGGAGGCGGCGCGAAGCCCCGCCCTACCGGATGGTGCGCACCTGCGGGACGGCGAGAGTGGTGTCTGGCAACGGCGCTTCTGGGAACATCACATTCGTGGACCGGAGGACCTGGCGGCTCACATGGCTTTCTGCCGGACCGCGCCGGTGCGGGAGGGGCTGGTGCCACGGGCCGGAGATTGGCCCTACAGCAGTTTCGCCCGGGCGGAGGCGCGGCAGGCGGCGCAGTCGGGTGCCGGTGCAGGCTCTTCCCGTCCGGGCAGGGCGGCCGGGTAGGCGCGGGTCCGGTTGCCGTACATTCGTGCGGTGCTCTCCCGTCGGGGCAATCGCCGGTTCATGCCGCTCTGCAGGTCCTTGGCCAACAGGCCCGTCCGCCACCGGCCGATCAGGTGCCGCCACGTGTCACCGGGCCATGCCTCAGGGCTGTTTCGGGCTGCGTCCTAAACCCCCTGCCTCGGGACGTCACATGCGGGCGCCGGTGGCGCGACCTGATGTAGGGCGGGGCTTTGCGCCGCCATGCCCTCGGGCTGCAGGCGGTCGTCCTCCAGCCGCCACACCTTCGGCGGCAGCATCCGGGCGCGCAGCCGCTCCAGCCGCCACGCATCGCGGCCGGGGGTGTGGGCCGGTGCGCAATGCCAACGCGTCTCGATCCCCGATGCACCGCCTGTGCCCGGCGTCAGGAGCAGCCCGAGCGGCATCGACAGGCCGGTCGCCGCCCCTGCCTCCGCCGCGAGGTGCAGGCGGCGCACCGGGGTCATGCCCGGCGGTTCGGCCAGGTCCGCCACCACCACGGGCGCGGCACCGCTCTTCAGCGCTTCTTCCATCGTCCAGAGCAGCTCGGCGGTCCGTGCGGCGGCGACGAAAAGCACCTCGCTTGGGTTCATGATGCCCGCCATGCCGCAGGCATCCGGCAGGTCCACGCCGCGGTCGGGCGCGATCCAGATCAGCGGCGCCCCCGCCCGGGCAGCCACCCTGAGAGCCAGCGTGCGCCGGGCCGGGCCGCAGATCTCGTGCACACGGTTCAGCGCCAGCGCCACCTCTTCCCAGAGCGCCAGGGCGGGGGGCGGCCGGTGCGGACGACGGGAGAGAAGGGCGCTGGCCATCATGCCCTGAGCTTACAATGTTCCTTTTTTGTTCTCAAGGTCCCGCGGCCGCCTTGTCTTCCCCGGACGGGGCAGGCATCCTGCGCGCAACCACGACAATTGCAGGACAGACGCGATGAAGATGAACCCGCTGGGCCGCTCCGGCCTGATGGTGAGCGAGCTTTGCCTCGGCACGATGACCTATGGCAACCAGACCCCGAAGGAGGACGCCCACGCCCAGATCGACTGCGCGCTCGACGCCGGGATCAATTTCATGGACACGGCGGAAATGTACCCGGTGAACCCGGTGAGCAAGGAAACCGTCGGCCTGACCGAGGCGGTGATCGGCGAATGGTTCGAAAAGACAGGCCGCCGCGGCGACTGGATCCTCGCCACAAAGCACTCCGGCGAAGGCAGCCTCGCGCGCGACGGGGAGCCGATCTCGTCCGGATCCATCCGGCCGACGCTGGAAGCCTCGCTCAAAAGACTGAAGACGGATTACGTCGACCTCTACCAGTTCCACTGGCCCAATCGCGGCAGCTACATGTTCCGCAGGAACTGGCGGTACGACCCGTCGCAATCCGGCTGGACCAAGGAGCAGATCGTGCAGGACATGGAGGACTGCCTGGGCGCGCTGCAGGCCGAAGTCGACCGTGGCACGATCCGCGCCTTCGGCCTGTCCAACGAAAGCGCCTGGGGCACGCAGATGTGGCTGGAGACGGCGGCGCGCACCGGAGGGCCGAAGGTCGTGTCCGTCCAGAACGAATACTCGTTGCTGTGCCGAATGGCCGACACCGATCTGGCGGAGCTGATGGCTTACGAGGACGTGGGGCTGCTGCCCTTCTCGCCGCTGGGGGCGGGCTTCCTGACCGGCAAGTATCAGGGGGGGAGGGTGCCAGAAGGTTCGCGCATGTCGATCAACGAGACGATGGGCGGGCGCACCGGAGACCGCGTCTTCGTCGCGGTGGACGCCTACCTTGAGATCGCGCGGCGCTTCGGCCTCGATCCGGCGCGCATGGCGCTGGCCTGGTCGGCGCGGCGGCCCTTCGTGACCTCCTCGATTTTCGGTGCCACGACCTTGGCACAACTCGAAAGCCTCCTGCCCGCGGTGGATCTGGAGCTCGGCGAGGATGTGCTTCAGGCGCTCGACGAGACCCACAGGGCGCATCCGATGCCGTACTGATGCGCCGGGGCCGGCGGCACTCCCGCCCGCCCACCCCGCGCCGCCGCCCCCGGCGCTGACCTCCGAGCGACGGCATGAAGATGAGGACGGTAGGAGGTATTTGTACCAAGATGAAAGTGTACGCGCGCTTGCCTTCATCTTGGCACAAATACCTCGGGGTCCGGGGCAGGGCCCCGGTCGCGCGCCGCGCGCACTGCCGTCCGGACAGCTCGGCAGCCCTGCCAGCCCTGACCGTTCCTGGCACCGTGCAAGGCGCGGGCGGTGAGTCGGGACGCGCCGGTGGCGGGTTTGCGGGGGCATTTTGCGGAAATCTACCCGGTCCTTGCCCGAAGCCCGGTCTTGAGTTGGTTGCGGGTGGTTAGCGCAACGATGTGGTTCTGGGGCATTGCGCGCGCGCTTGCCTTGCGAGACCAATGAAACTCCGATGTTCGCATGCGATGCGAATGGTCCAGATTTCCTGCTTGAATTAACATGACTATTTTTGTAAGTTATCCGGGACCCAGCCAGACGCTCCGTCCGCCAGGTCCGGAAAGGCAGCCGCCAGTGGCTCCCTGTTCAGGTCTGGAGGTGCGGTCATGGAAACCGGTGGTCAACGTTGTTTTGATGCAAGGCGCGGAACGCCCATCGAGGCAATGAAGCTGAGGCCGGCGGAGTTCATTGTACTCAGCATCGCCCGGCACTACTTCGGAGCGTTTTCCGATCCGGCAGAGCATGGGTGGCTGCGGGCGGCCTCCGACGCACTGGCGTGCTTTGGACCCGACCGGGGGCCACGCGCCGCCATGTCGGTGTTGGCGGCGGTTCAGGCGATGCGGCAGGCACGCGTATCGCTGTTCCGCTTCAACTCGGCGCGTTGCGCGCGCTGTTCGGCCTTCGTCAGCGACCATGAACGGATGTTCCTGAACACCATGAGAGCGGTGGTGCGCGGCAACGAAGTCGCCGCGGCGGGCCATGCCATGCTGTTGTGCGAAGGCAACGACCACTCCGGTTTCCTTCGGGCGCTGGCCGTCCTGGCTGAAGACTTCGGTCTGTTTGCGGGCGGCACGAGAGTCACCCGTGCAGATCTTGTCGATGCTCCGCCTCACGCGGGGCTTTGACAGGCGCCCCTGTCGACGCGCCGGCGAGGTTCCCTCCCCGCCTGGTATCGGATCGACAGGGGCACATTTTTTACCGGTCGCCCACGGCCGGTCATTGACGGGCCATGAGGGCCATGCCGGATCTCTAGGTCGATGGGGGGCGGGCGGCGTTCTGGCAATGCATAGCGGGGCGATCGCAAAAGGCGGCAGGCAAGCCCCTCTCGGGCAGCGGTAAATGAAAAATGGCCGGTCACCTGTGGCCGGCCATCTTCAATTGTCGTGACGATCCCGCGTCAGAGCGTCGGGTAGATCGGGAACTTCGCGCAGAGTGCGGCAACCTCGGCCTTCACCTTGTCCTCGACCTCGCCGTTGCCGTCTTCACCGTTGGCGGCAAGCCCGTCGACCACTTCGATGATCCAGTCGGCGATCTGGCGGAACTCGGACTCCATGAAGCCGCGGGTGGTGCCCGCCGGGGAACCGAGACGGATGCCGGAGGTGACGGTCGGCTTTTCCGGGTCGAACGGCACGCCGTTCTTGTTGCAGGTGATGTGGGCCCGGCCGAGCGCCTTCTCGGTCGCGTTGCCCTTCACGCCCTTTGGACGCAGGTCGACCAGAACGACGTGGGTGTCGGTGCCGTGGGTCACGGTGTCGAGACCGCCCTTGATGAGCTGGTCGGACAGCGCCTGCGCGTTGGCGATCACGTTCTTCGCGTAGGTCTTGAACTCGGGGCGGAGCGCCTCGCCGAACGCCACGGCCTTGGCGGCGATGACGTGCATCAGCGGACCGCCCTGAATGCCCGGAAAGATCGCCGAGTTGACCTTCTTGGCGATGTCCTCGTCGTTGGTCAGGATCATGCCGCCGCGCGGGCCGCGCAGGGTCTTGTGGGTGGTGGTGGTGGCGACATGCGCGTGCGGGAAGGGCGAAGGATGTTCGCCCGCGGCCACCAGACCGGCAAAGTGCGCCATGTCCACGTGCAGGTAGGCGCCGACCATGTCGGCGATCTCGCGCATCTTGGCGAAGTCGATCTGGCGCGGGATGGCGGAGCCGCCGGCCACGATGATCTTCGGCTGGTGTTCCTTGGCGAGCGCTTCGACCTGATCGTAGTCGAGACGGTTGTCCTGCTGGCGCACGCCGTACTGGACCGCGTTGAACCACTTGCCCGACTGGTTGGGTTTCGCGCCGTGGGTCAGGTGGCCGCCCGCGTCGAGCGACATGCCGAGAATGGTGTCGCCCGGCTTGATCAGCGCCTGGAACACACCCTGGTTGGCCTGCGACCCGGAGTTCGGCTGAACGTTTGCGAACCCGCAGGAGAACAATGCCTTGGCGCGCTCGATCGCCAGTTCCTCGGCGACGTCCACCCACTGGCACCCGCCATAGTAGCGGCGGCCCGGATAGCCCTCGGCGTACTTGTTGGTCATCACGGAGCCCTGTGCCTGCATGACGGCACGGGACACGATGTTCTCGGACGCGATCAGCTCGATCTCGTCGCGCTGGCGGCCGAGTTCGCCGGTGATCGAAGCAAAGAGTTCGGGATCGCGGGAGGAGAGGTCTTCGGTGAAGAAACCGTCGTCGCGGTGAGGGGCGTTCATGGCCGTGTCTCCTGTTGAAGGCTGGGGCGTGCGTTGCGGGCGTCTTAGCGGAAAGCCTGTCGGGGTCAAATACGGCAAAACGACTTAGTGTAATATTCTTGCGGCATCTCTGGTCCCCCACGGCAACTTGTGCTTCCATCCGCCCCAAGGGGGGTGTTCCGGAAACGCCGTCCCGGAACGGAGACCGGACAGCACATGACGCTACGCATTGCCTTCTGCGCATCCCGCGCGCCCATCGCGCAGGCGGCCCTGGCCGCGCTGACACGACGCTATGGCAACCATGCGGAGCAAGGCTCGGACGTGATCGTGGCGCTTGGCGGCGACGGGTTCATGCTGCACACGATGCACCGCACGCAGGAGATCGCGGCGCCGGTCTACGGCATGAACCGCGGCACCGTGGGTTTCCTGATGAACGAGTATTCCGAGCACGGCCTGGTCGAGCGGCTGACGTCGGCGGAAGAGGCGGTGATCAACCCGCTGGGCATGCGCGCGTTTTGCGCGGACGGCACGCGGCACATGGGGCTGGCAATCAACGAGGTGTCGCTGTTGCGCGCGGGACCACAGGCGGCGAAGCTGAAGATCAGCGTCGACGGCAAGGTGCGTCTGCCCGAACTTGTCTGCGACGGTGCGCTGCTGGCGACGCCTGCGGGGTCCACCGCCTACAACTACTCCGCGCACGGGCCGATCCTGCCCATCGGCGCGGACGTGCTGGCCCTGACGGCGGTCGCCGCGTTCCGGCCGAGGCGCTGGCGGGGGGCGCTGCTTCCGAAGGCGGCCGAGGTGACCTTCGACGTGCTGGAGGCCGAGAAGCGCCCGGTCATGGCCGAGGCCGACAGCGTCGCGGTCCGCGACGTAGTGCAGGTCCACATCCGGTCCGAGCCGGGGGTGATCCACCGGGTACTGTTCGATCCGGGCCACGGACTGGAGGAACGGCTGATCCAGGAGCAGTTCGTCTGAGGCTTTGCTGTCCGAGACGCCCTCGATCACCGTGATGGAGGTGACCGCCATCGGCGTGAGCCGGCTGCTTGGACGAGCCGCCGGCATCGGCGATCCGCTGTTCCGGTCTTCGCTGGTGGTGTCGTTGTCCTGCAGCCTGATCGCCGCCTACCCGGTGAACGTCGCGCTGATCGTTTCGGTGTGAAGGACGGCATGATGGACCCGCGCAACACTCATCACGATCACGACGGCGACGTTGGGGGCCATGCCCATTCCCATGCGTGAACGAAAAGTCTCTCCCTCCGGCAAAAGCTGGTAGCCTGTCGTCAGCCCGTTTGCCCGGTCGAGTCGGTGTACGGGCCGAACGGGAGGAATTTCGATGAAGACAACGAGTGCGCTTATTCTGGCCCTGGCCGTGATCGCGGGGCAGGCCGGCGCGGAGTGCGCCACGGACGAGGCGATTGCCGCTTACGTCAAGGATTACATGGCCAAGGTGCCGACGGCGGCGCTGGTTCCGGACGGGTCGATGGAGGATGCCCGCTGCACGCAGGACAAGCTGATCGAGGCGCTGGTGCCGGAGATGGGCGAGATCGTCGGCTACAAGGCCGGGCTGACCTCGGGGCCCGCGCAGGAACGGTTCGGCGTGACGGAGCCGGTCGCGGGGGTCCTTTATGCCGACATGCTGCTGCAGGACGGCGCATTGGTGCCGCTGTCGTTCGGCGCAAAGCCGCTGTTCGAAGCGGACCTGATCCTCGTCATCGGCGATGACGGCATCAACGACGCCGCCACGCCGGAAGAGGCCATGGCCCATATCTCGGCGGTGCAACCTTTCATCGAACTGCCGGACCTCGTGTTCAAGGACGGCGAGCCGATCAACGGGATCACTTTGACCGCAAATGGTGTGGCGCCGCGCATGGGGGTGCTGGGGGCACCGATTCCGGTGGAGGACCCCGCAGCGATGCTGGAGGCGCTGGCGTCCATGCAGGTGACCGTCACCGACGCAGAGGGCACCGTGCTGGCCGAGGCGCCCGGCGCGTCGGTGTTGGGCAACCCGGTCAATTCGGTGCTGTGGCTGATGTCGAAGGGGTACGCGATGAATGCGGGCGACCTTGTCTCGGTGGGGTCCATCGGGCCGCTCATGCCGCCGGCCAAGGCGCTGGGGAAGGCGACGGTCAGCTACGCCGGGCTGCCGGGCGACCCCGAAGTCTCTGTCACCTTCACGGAATGACCGGTGGATGGCCCGGGCCGGGTTGCTCAGATGCTGCCCGGCCATGAACCCCTGATTCACCCGGGGCAGGCATAGTACCTGCGATTCTTCTGCGCGGTGGCCGGAACGGCGTGCCGCGCGGCGGGCATATCGCACAAAGGGGGCAACATGTGTTTCGTGGCAGGCTGTCGCGTCGCGACGCCGCGCGGCGCGCGGCCGGTGGAGACAATCGTTCCGGGTGACCTCGTGCTGACGCACGACGGGCGGGCGGAGCCGGTTGTCTGGGTGGGTCGCACGCGCGTGACATGGGCAGAGCAGATGGGCAACGCACGCAGACGACCGGTGCGCATCGGGAAGGATGCGCTGGGACCGGGCGTACCGGAACGGGCGGTGATGGTCTCTCCGCAGCACAGGGTCATGGTGCGCGGGCGTCTGGTGGCACGGATGGCCAGAGGGGGGGAGGCGCTGGTGCCCGCCCTGTCCCTGACGGCTTTGGCGCCGGTGCGGCAGATGCCGTCGCTGCCCGGTCTGGACTACGTACATATCGCCTGCGCGCGTCATGTCCTGCTGCTGGCAGAGGGTGTCGCGGTGGAGTCCGTGCTGCCAGAACCGCAGGCCCTGCAGGAGATGGGCCCCGCAGAGCGCGAAACTCTGGCGGTGGAAGTCGCGCAGCAGGAACCTTCGCTGCCGACTTTGAGCATGCGGAAGGCGGAGACGCTGGTGGCGCGGTCGGTGGCAAGGGGCGCGCCGCTGGTCGTGGCGGAACGCGATGTGGGGCAGCGTCGCAAGGCGTCCGGCTGACACCTGTCGTTTACGCACCTCTGTGATGCCACGGCCTGCGGCGCATCGACCTGACACCACCCCTTTCCTGTGCCGGTGGTCGCGTCGATGGCCCCGCGTAGGAAGCTGTTCGCAGGTATCTGTGTCGCAGGGTGTCGGGGCTTGCTCGTCGCGGAAATGTTGCCATGTTGCGCAGCGATGGGTCCGCGTGGCCCGGGACTGACTTGAGGGCTGCGCATGGTGCACCAACTCTCCCGCCCATTCGATGCGGAGAACGACATTCTTCTGGGCGAGGCCGGCGGTCGTGTCGAGATCACGTGGTACGTCGATTACACCTGCCCGCACACCCGCCGGATACGCGATGTCCTCAGGCGCTCTCCGGCCCGGTTCGGTCGCGACGGGGCCTCGGTTGCGGTGCGGTTCATCCTCCCGCACGACGATGAGGACGGTGCGGCCTTCGCCGCGCGGGCGGCGTGCGCCGCGCATCGCCAGGGCCGGTTCATGGACATGCACCGCGCGCTGTTCGACGTGCCGCCCAGCTATTCCACAGACAAGGTGGAGGAACTGGCGCGGGACCTCGACCTCGATCTCGACCGGTTCCGCGCCGACATGGAGGACGCCGACGCCAAGTTGGAAGCGGATCGCAATTCGCTTGGCGACACGTCCGATCTGCACATGCCGCTGCTCTTCATCGACGGGCGGTTCTACGAAGGGGCCTGGGACGAGACTTCGCTGATCGAGGCCATCGAACGTCCGTTGGGCGTGCGCCTGTCGCTAGCAGGCAACGACTTTTTCCACTGGGCGGCCTCGGCGGGGCTGGTTCTGATCCTCGCCACGCTGGCCGCTCTGGTGGTGGCCAATATCGGCTGGCACGACGCCTACGAGGAACTGCGCGAGACCGACTTTACCCTGATGTTCGGCGCGCGGAGCTTTGCGCTGCCGCTGGAGATGTGGGTCAACGACGGCCTGATGGCGCTGTTCTTCCTGCTGGTGGGCATCGAGATCAAGCGGGAGTTCGTCTTTGGCGAACTGAGCGACCGCGACAGGGCGATCATGCCGATCATCGGGGCGCTTGGCGGGATGATTGTGCCTGCTCTGCTGTATACGGCGGTGAACTATGGCGGCGAGGCCGCGCATGGTTGGGGCGTGCCCATGGCGACCGACATCGCCTTCACTCTGGGGATCATGGCGCTTCTTGGGAACAAGGTGCCGACATCGCTGAAGGTCTTTGTCTCGGCACTGGCGATTGCCGACGACCTCGGCGCGATCCTTGTGATCGCCGTGTTCTACGGCGAAGGATTTCACCTGACGCAGTTCCTCATCGCCTGCGGCGTGACGGGGGTGATGGCGGTCCTTGCCATCGGTCGGGTCTACAACCGGATGCCCTACATTTTGCTGGGCGTCGTGCTTTGGTACTTCATCCACGAAAGCGGGCTGCACGCGACCCTGGCGGGGGTGATCACCGCGGCGGTCTTGCCATCGCGGCGTCCGGCGGACGGGCGCAGCGTTGCCATGCAGGCTGCGGCCATCGTCGACGGCGAGGAAGACACGGAGAACATGAACGATTCCGCCGTGCGTCGCTTGCAGAACGCGGTCGACCGCCTGCGCGAGCCCGGATTTCACTTGCAAGAGGCGCTGGAGGCCTATTCGAACTTCATCATCCTGCCGCTGTTTGCCTTCTTCAACACCGGGCTTCTGATCATCGGGTCCAGTTTCTCTCCCTTCGCGCCGGAAAGCCTGGGCGTGATGCTGGGGCTGTATATCGGCAAACCGCTGGGAATCGTGGGCATTGTCTGGCTGGCGACAAAGCTGGGCATCGCCCGCCTGTCGTCGGAAATCAGCTGGGTGCAGATGATCGGGGCAGGGTTCCTTGCCGGGGTCGGCTTTACCATGTCGATCTTCATCAGCTCTGCCGCCTTCGAGGGTGGGCAGCTGGAAAGCGTGAAACTGGCGGTGCTGATCACATCGACGGCGGCGGCGATCACCGGGTCGCTGATCCTGTGGTTCGCCCCGAAGATCGGCGGCAAGGCGGAATGACAAAGGCCCGGCGCGGGGCCGGGCCTTTGGGAAGCGCTCTGGATGCGCCGCGTTACTTCGCGTAGCCGAGGGTTTGGAGTGCTTCCCGGATCTCGTCGAGGATGGCGGGATCGTCGATGGTCGCGGGCATCTTGAAGTCTTCGTTGTCGGCGATCTTGACCATCGTTGCGCGCAGGATCTTGCCGGAGCGTGTCTTGGGCAGGCGGTCGACCACGCAGGCCAGCTTGAACGCCGCGACCGGGCCGATCTGGTCGCGCACCAGCTTCACGCATTCCTTCACGATTTCCTCGTGCGGGCGGTTCACACCCGACGACAGGCACAGGAAGCCCAGCGGCAACTGACCCTTGAGATCGTCGGTCACGCCGATCACCGCGCATTCGGCCACGTCGGGATGGCTTGCCAGGACCTCTTCCATGCCGCCGGTGGACAGGCGGTGGCCCGCGACGTTGATGACGTCGTCGGTGCGCGCCATGATGTAGACGTATCCGTCATCGTCGATCATGCCCGCGTCGCCGGTTTCATAGTAGCCGGGGAAGTGGTCGAGATAGGCCTTGCGGAACCGCGCCTCGGCGTTCCAGAGGGTCGGAAGGGTGCCCGGCGGCAACGGCAGTTTGACCGCGATCGACCCCAGTTCGCCCTGGGGCATCGGGTGGCCGGCCTCGTCCAGGATGTGGATCTCGTAGCCCGGCATCGGCACGGCCGGAGAGCCGAGCTTGGTCGGCAGTTCCTCGATGCCGAGAGGGTTGCCCGCGATGCACCAGCCGGTTTCCGTCTGCCACCAATGGTCGATCACCGGGACCTTGAGCTGTTCCTGTGCCCATTCGATGGTGGCGGGGTCTGCACGCTCACCGGCGAGATAGACACCGCGCAGGCCGGAGAGGTCGTATTTGCCGACGTATTCGCCCTTGGGATCTTCGCGCTTCACGGCACGGAAGGCGGTGGGCGCGGTGAAGAACGACTTTACCTTATGCTCCGAGATCACCCGCCAGAACGTGCCCGCGTCCGGCGTGCCCACGGGCTTGCCCTCGAAGACGATGGTGGTGTTGCCGTGGATCAGCGGTGCGTAGCAGATGTAGCTGTGGCCCACGACCCAGCCCACGTCGGAGGCGGCCCAGAACACGTCGCCCGGATCGACGTTGTAGAGGTTCTTCATTGTCCAGTTCAGAGCCACGAGGTGCCCGCCGGTGTGGCGGACGACGCCCTTTGGCTGGCCGGTCGTGCCGGAGGTATAGAGGATGTAGGCGGGGTGGTTGCCCTCTACCGGCACGCATTCGGCGGGCTGCACGCCGTATTGGAAGCCATGCCAGTTGTAATCGCGCCCTTCGACCAGTGCTGCCACTTCCTGCTCGCGCTGGAAGATCACGCAGAAGTCCGGTTTGTGCGTGGACTGGTCGATGGCGGCGTCGAGCAGCGGCTTGTAGTGCACGACGCGGCCCGGTTCCATCCCGCAGGAGGCGGCGATGATCGCCTTGGGCCGGGCGTCGTCGATGCGCACGGCCAGCTCGTGCGCGGCGAAACCGCCAAACACGACGGAGTGGATCGCGCCGAGACGTGCGCAGGCCAGCATCGCTTCCAGGGCCTCGGGGATCATGGGCATGTAGATGATGACGCGGTCGCCTTTCTCAACCCCCTTGGCGCGCAGTGCACCCGCCAGCATGGCGACGCGGTTGCGCAGCTCGACGTAGGAGATCTCCCGCTTCGTGTGGGTGATCGGGCTGTCATAGATGATCGCGGTCTGTTCGCCGCGACCCTGTTCGACATGCCGGTCCACCGCGTTCCAACAGGTGTTGACCATCCCGTCGGCAAACCACTCGTACAGGTTGTCGCCCTTGTCGAAGAGAGCTTTCGAGGGCTTCTGGGACCAGTCGATGGCCTCCGCCGCCTCCATCCAGAATGCCTCCGGATCGGTTTTCCAACCCTGGTAAACCTCTTTGTAGCCCATGGTGTCCTCCTCTCGGGTCTCCCTCTTGCATAGCGGCTTAGGCGCGAGGTGGGCTTTCAGGCAAGACTGTTGGCGTCGGTCAGGACAGATTACCGCAGAGACTTTGCGATTCCCGCGCGAATTTGCCTGCAAATATTTGCAAAACACCGGGAAACAGACGGGTTTCTTGCGAAGTTCTCTCCGGTTTGCAAATTTTGAATGTTGCGGATGCAAAGTGACCGAGTCGGTCGGGCAGGCGCTTGACCGGGCGCGCGGCGCGTGGCCTCTTTCGACCATGAGAGCGTTTAAGACAGGCATGGCCACGCGCGTGGCATCGGTGGCGGCGGTCCTGGCCCTTGCGGCGGGCGGGGCGCAGGCCGATTGGGCATACCAGGCGGGACCGGAAGAGGGGCGCCACGCGGGCTTTGTCTGCGCGGACGGGACTGGGATACGCTCGGGTGAACGGCTTTGTTTCGGCCTGGCGTGCAACGCGGGCGGCCCTATGGCGTTCGGGATGAGTTCTGAGGGGGCCGCCGATCTGATCGCACGGTCGGACGTCGACGTGCAGATTTTTGCCGGATCGCGGGTGCTGGCGCCATTGAGTTTCCATACCATCGGGCTGGGTACGTTCGAGGCCCCGTTGGAAGAGGCGCATGTGCCGGGGTTGGAACGGCTCAAGGCGGCCGTCCGGATGGAACTGCGGTATTGGGAGGCGCACGACGCACCACCGGTCGTCTGGCGCTTCTCGCTGACCGGGTCGCGCACCACGATAGAGACCATGGAACGGGTCTGCCCGATGCCCGACTTCGCCGCGCAGGAGAGGGCGGCGCGCACCGTTGCCGATCCCGCCGCGAAGGTCTTGTCCGACATGCGCGAGGCCTGCGCCGTCCTTGGTGGAGAGGTCACGGTCGGCGAGGGCTACGCCACTCCCATCGATATCGACGGAGGCGGGGCGCCGGACCTCGCGCTCAACCACGGCGCTCTGTCCTGTTCCGCCGCCGAGAATCTTGTGTGCGGACCGGCGGGCTGCCTGCGCTCGGTCTGGCAGGCGCAGGAAGATGGACAGTTCCTGCGGGTCTTCCTGAACACCGCGCAGAGCATTGCCGAGGAAAGTGCGGGCGGGGTGCGCTTCACGTTTTCCGGGTCGATGTGCGGGCGCGTCGGAGCGGGCCCCTGCGAACAGGTATGGTCGCTGCAAGGCGGAGAACTGACCCCTGCGGAATGATTTGTTGGGTGACGGCCTGCGTGCTAGCCTTCATGCTGTAACCTTATTGATTTGGGATTTTTGGTATGAGTGTTCCCGATTGGCAGTCATTCGTTCAGTGAGAGCCGGCGGTGGCCGTGCCGGTTCTGGTCACGAACCGCAACCTCATCCCCACATTCCCGGGCTTTTACGCCTTTACCGAGGACAACCTTCCGCTCCGCCGGGACAATGTTTTGTACATCGGAGAAACGGGCATGAAGGGTGGCCTCAGGGCGCGGATGCGGGATTACCTGGTCGCCGACCCTGGCCAGACGCGCAGCCTGCACAAGGGCGCACTCTTCCTGTTGTATCACCGTCAGGTGAACCAGGGCCTGCGCGACAAATCCCTGAGCGACACGCCGATGCTTTACGCCCGCTGGGCCCCGTTGGAGATCGAGGCGCAGGCGCGCCGGGATATCGAGAAGGCGATGATGCAGTATTACCACTGCGCGTACAATCAGCGTGGCATGATCGGCCAAGCTCGGTTCGACGTGCTGTGAGGGTCAGGACGTGCTTTGAGGGTTAGTCAGAACAGGGGTGCTGGGTGACGTAGGCGGCGTAGATCCAGCCGTCGACCATAGTGCCCGCCTTGTCAGCCTTGATTTTCAGCCAGTTGCCGGCCTGATCGTAGGCATAGACGAGCTGGCCCTCGAAGAGCTTCTCTTTCATGGCGCTGTCGGGGTTTTGCGAACGGCGCACGGCAAGCCACTTGTCCTGAGTCCGGGAGACGTTCACCGTACCGCAGATGAAGGCGCCTCGGGTCAGATCCACCTTGGTGTTGGTCGTTGCGGTGCTCTGCTCTGGGGCGGCGACGATCATCAGGACAGCCAGCGACGCCGCGGCGAAAACCAGGAAGACACCGACCTGAACAACGGGCGCGTTGTCCACAAACACCAGGTAGATCAGGATGAACATGCAGGCGACGATCAGCGCGGACAGTTTCCAATTGTCCGCCACGGCATCGACAACGGCAGGCACCAGCTTCAGCACGTCAGTCATCAGTAAAAGTGCCTCACAGATACACTAAATTAAACCAGAACAGCATACCCGATGCTGCCCTGGCGTCAACCTTCGCGTGTTTCCATAAAGAGACTTTAGCTATAATGTTGCACAGGCGTTCCGGCGATCGCGGCCATGTTTAACAGCCCGCGCGGCGTGATGGCGGGGGTCACGATATGCGCGCGGTTGCCCATGCCCATCAGGATCGGCCCGACTTCGAGTGCGCCCGCCTTCATCTTCAGGATGTTACGCACCGCAGAGGCCGCGTCGGCCTGCCCGAAGATCAGCACGTTGGCCGAGCCCTGCATGCGGTTGCCGGGCAGAAGGCGGTCACGCAGTTCCGGGTCCAGAGCGGCATCGACGTTCATCTCGCCCTCGTAGCAGAAGTCGCATTCGCGGGCGTCGAGGATCTCCAGCGCCTCGCGCAGGCGCGGGCCGGACCCTTCGGCCTGGTTGCCGAACGAAGACTGCGAGCAGAGCGCGATATTGGGTTTCAGACCGAAGCGGCGGACGTGGCGGGCCGACCCGATGGCCGACAGCGCCAGTTGGTCCGGAGTGGGGATCGCGTGGACGTGGGTGTCGGCGATGAACAGCGGCCCGTCTTCGAGGATCATCAGCGACAGAGCGCCCTGCGGGTGCAGGTGCTGGTTGCCCAGGACCTGACGGATGTAGTTCAGGTGCCAGTTGTATTCGCCGAAGGTGCCGCAGATCATCGAATCCGCCTCGTCGCGGTGCACCATGATCGCCGCGATGGCGGTCGTGTTCGTACGCATGATGGCGCGGGCGAGGTCGGGCGTCACGCCGCGCCGCGCCATGATCTGGTGATAGGTCTCCCAGTAGTCGCGATAGCGCGGGTCGTTTTCCGGGTTCACCACGTGGAAGTCCTGATCGGGGCGGATCTTCAGGCCGTAGCGTTCGCAGCGCGCCTGCATGACCTCGGGCCGGCCGATGAGGATCGGCGTCTCGGTCGTCTCTTCCATGATGGCCTGCGCGGCGCGCAGCACGCGTTCGTCCTCGCCCTCGGCAAAGACGATCCGGCGGGACGCGGTCAGTGCCGCCTCGAACACCGGGCGCATCAGCAGGGCCGACTTGTAGACCGATGCGTCGAGCTGCCGCTTGTAGGCATGAATGTCGTCCAGCGGGCGCATCGCCACGCCGGATGCCATCGCGGCCTCGGCCACGGCGGTCGACACGACGCCGGACAGGCGCGGGTCGAACGGCTTGGGGATCAGGTAGTCGGCACCGAAGGTGAGCTGTTCGCCCCGGTAGGCGGCGGCCGCCTCTGCGCTGGTGGTGGCGCGGGCGAGGGCAGCGATGCCCTCGACACAGGCGATCTCCATCTCGTCGTTGATCGTCGTGGCGCCGACGTCCAGCGCCCCCCGGAAGATGAACGGGAAGCACAGCACGTTGTTCACCTGGTTGGGGAAGTCGCTCCGGCCGGTGGCGATGATCGCGTCGGGTTTCGCCTCGCGGGCGAGGTCGGGCATGATCTCGGGCGTCGGGTTGGCAAGGGCGAAGATGATCGGCTTGTCCGACATCTGCGCCACGTGCTCAGGCTTCAGCACGCCGGGGCCCGAGAGCCCGAGGAACAGGTCCGCGCCGTCGATCACGTCGTCCAGCGTGCGCAGATCGGACACCTGGGCGAACTCCGCCTTCTGCGGATTCATGTCCTCGTCCCGGCCTTCGTAAACCAGTCCGTGAATGTCGCAGAGCCAGACGTTCTCGCGTTTGACCCCCAGTTTCAGAAGCATGTTGAGGCAGGCGATGCCCGCCGCCCCGCCGCCGGTGGAGACGACCTTGATATCCTCGAAGGACTTGCCCGCGACGTGCAGCGCGTTGGTGGCCGCCGCGCCCACCACGATGGCCGTGCCGTGCTGGTCGTCGTGGAAGACCGGGATGTTCATCCGCTCGCGGCAGATCCTTTCGACGATGAAGCAGTCGGGCGCCTTGATGTCTTCGAGATTGACCGCGCCGAACGTCGGTTCCAGTGCGCAGACGATCTCGGCCAGTTTCTCGGGGTCGGCTTCGTTCACTTCGATGTCGAAGCAGTCGATGTTGGCGAATTTCTTGAAGAGGACGGCCTTGCCTTCCATCACCGGCTTCGACGCCAGCGCACCGATGTTGCCGAGGCCCAGAACCGCGGTGCCGTTCGACACCACCGCGACAAGGTTCCCGCGCGTGGTGTAGCGGGCGGCGTTTGTCGGATCGGCCTTGATTTCGAGGCAGGCTTCGGCCACGCCGGGCGAATAGGCGCGGGAGAGGTCGCGCCCGTTGGCCAGCGGTTTCGTCGCACGGATTTCGAGTTTCCCGGGTTTGGGGTTCTCGTGGTAGAAAAGCGCTGCTTGGCGCAGCGTCTCCTTGGCTGTGTCGTGCTTGGAATCGCTCATCGGACGGCCTCCTCTCAATATTGGTTCAGCGTTAAACCAATGTCTCGCGCGATGGGTCTTATCGCAGGGCGATACAGCTTCGGCCCCTTTCCGACAAGGCTTTTCGCGGCCATCGGGTGACGCGCAGAGAAGGGTTGCAAATGGCGGGGCGCAGGGGAAACATGGCCGGACCTGACCAAGGAGAGGACCGTCATGTCTCTGGCCGATGCCGCGCGCAGCGTGCGTGAAAATGCCTATGTGCCCTATTCGCATTTCAAGGTGGGCGCCGCGCTGAAGACGCCCTCCGGTGCCGTGCACGTCGGCTGCAACGTGGAGAACGTGGCCTACCCCGAGGGCACCTGCGCCGAAGCGGGCGCGATTGCCGCGATGGTGGCCGCGGGCGAGACGGAGATCGTCGAGGCCTACGTGATCGCCGACAGCCCGCACCCCGTGCCGCCCTGCGGCGGCTGCCGGCAAAAGCTGATGGAATTCGCCAAGGGCGGGGTCAAGGTCACTCTGGCCACGGTCGACGGGCGGGAGTTCGTGACCACGGTGGCCGATCTGCTGCCCGGCGCCTTCACCAACGATCACATGGACAAGGCGGGCGAGGAGGCATGAGCGACGCGCGCGCCGTCATCGGTCATCTGAGGCGGGGAGAGGAGCCCTCTGCCCGCGATCTTGCGTGGTTCGCGCAGGGGCTGGCCGACGGCAGGGTAAGCGCGGCGCAGGGCGGTGCCTTTGCCATGGGCGTCTGCCTGCGCGGATTGTCAGAGGCGGGCCGCGTTGCGCTGACGCTGGCCATGCGGGATTCGGGGCGCGTGCTGGACTGGGACCTGCCGGGTCCGGTCGTCGACAAGCACTCGACCGGCGGCGTGGGCGATTGCGTGTCGCTGGTGCTGGCCCCGATGCTGGCGTGCTGCGGTGTCTACGTGCCGATGATCTCGGGCCGCGGACTGGGGCACACCGGTGGCACGCTCGACAAACTGGAGGCGATCCCGGGCTATTCCGTCTCTCCCGACGAAGAGCGCCTGCGTGCCATCGTCGCCGAGGTCGGCTGCGCCATCGTGTCGGCCAGTGCGGACATCGCGCCGGCGGACAAGCGGCTTTACGCCATCCGCGACGTGTCGGGCACGGTCGAGAGCCTCGACCTGATCACCGCATCGATCCTGTCGAAGAAGCTGGCGGCGGGGCTGCAGGCGTTGGTGCTGGATGTGAAATGCGGCTCTGGCGCGTTCATGAAGACACCGGATGAGGCGCGCGCGCTGGCGCAGGCGCTGGTCGACACGGCAAATGCCGCCAAATGTCCGACGACGGCGCTTCTGACCGACATGTCCCAGCCGCTGGTGCCGTCGCTCGGCAACGCGTTGGAGGTCGAGATGAGCATGGAGGTGCTGACCGGCGCCCGGACGGGGCCTCTGCGCGATCTGTCGGTGGCCCTGGGGGCCGAGTTGCTGGCGACGGCGGGCGTGCCGGACGGCGCGGCGCGGCTTTCCGAAGCGCTCGACAGCGGCGTGGCGGTCGAACGGTTCGGCCAGATGGTATATGCGCTTGGCGGGCCGCGGAGTTTCGTGGAGGACTGGCGCCGCTTCCTGCCGGAAGCTCCGGTGATCCGGGAAGTCACGGCGCGGGAAAGCGGGATCGTCGCCTCTGTCGATGGCGAGGCGCTGGGGCTGACGGTGGTCGATCTCGGCGGCGGACGCCGGGTTGAGACAGACGAGATCAATCCGGCGGTCGGCCTGACGGAGGTCGTCCGACTGGGGCAAAGGGTCGAGAAGGGTCAGCCGCTGGCCCGCGTGCACGCCGCCCGCGAAGGCCAGGCCGACCGCGCGGCGGAGGCGGTCCGCGCGGCCATCGCCTATGGCGACGCGCCCGAGCCCTGCGATGCCGTGCTGGAGCGGGTGGCATGACCCGTGCCTTCCTCGTGGTGATGGATTCCGTGGGTATAGGCGGTGCGCCGGACGCCGCGGACTTCTTCAACAACGGCGTCCCGGACACCGGCGCGGACACGTTTGGCCATATCTTCGACGCCTGCGCGCGCGGTGAGGCCGAGGAGGGACGCAGCGGTCCGCTCTCGCTGCCGGTTCTCGGTTCGCTCGGTCTGCTCCATGCCGCCGATCTTGCAAGCGGTGGATGTAGGGTGGGCCTTCGGGCCACCCAGCCGACGGGCACATGGGGCGCGGCGACCGAGGTCTCTCGGGGCAAGGACACGCCGTCCGGCCACTGGGAATTGGCCGGGCTGCCGGTGCCCTGGGACTGGACCTACTTCCCCGACACCGTGCCCGCCTTCCCCGAAGATCTGACTGCAAAGGTCTGCGAGATCGCCGGAACCGACGGCATCCTCGCCAACTGTCACGGCTCCGGCACGGTGATGGTCGAGCGCTTCGGCGACGAACATGTCCGCACGGGGCAACCCATCTGTTACACCTCTGCCGACAGCGTCTTCCAGATCGCCGCGCACGAGGAGCACTTCGGGCTGGACCGTCTTTACGACGTTTGCGAACGGCTGGCCCCGATCCTGCACGACATGAAGGTGGGCCGGGTGATCGCGCGTCCTTTCTTAGGCGAGTCGGGAAACTACGCCCGCACGCCCAACCGCCACGACTACGCCATCCTGCCGCCGAAGCCCGTGCTGACCAACTGGGTGCAGGACGCGGGCCGTGCGGTCCATGCCATCGGCAAGATCGGCGACATCTTCTCGATGACCGGGATCGATTCCGTGGTCAAAGGGGCGGACGACGCGCTGATGGACCATCTTCATGACGCGGTCGAGACGATGCCCGAGGGGTCTTTCACCTTCGCAAACTTCGTCGAGTTCGACTCGCTCTACGGTCATCGCCGCGATGTGTCCGGCTATGCGCGGCACCTCGAATGGTTCGATGACGGTATCGGACGGCTGTTGCCGAAACTGCGGGACGGAGACCTGCTGCTCATCACCGCCGACCACGGCAACGATCCGACCTGGAGCGGCACCGACCATACACGCGAACGGGTGCCGGTGCTGATCGCCGGGCGTGGCGCCGGTCCGCTCGGACAAGTGGGGTTTGCGGATGTCGCGGCCAGCATCGCGGCACATCTTGGGGTTCCGTCGCAGGGACCGGGAAGGAGTTTTCTGTGAAGGATCCGGATTGGCGCGCGGACGAGGAAACGCTCGACCGCATCGGGCGGATGCCCAAGGTCGAGCTGCACCTGCATTTCGAGGGGGCCGCGCCGCCTTCGTTCATTCGCGGGCTGGCGAAGGAAAAGAAGGTCGATCTCAGCCGGATCTTCCGGCCGGACGGGTCCTACGACTACCGCGACTTCTGGCATTTCCTCGAAGTGTACGAGGCCGCCACTTCGGTCCTCAAGACGCCCGAGGACTTCGCGCGGCTTTGCCGGGCCGTGCTGGAGGAGAGCGCCGCGAACGGCGTGGTCTATTCGGAGACCTTCCTCAGTCCGGATTTCTGTGGGGGAGGCGACGTGTCCGCCTGGAAGGACTACCTTCTGGCGATACGCGAGACCGCCGAAGAGGCGGAGCGCGACCTGGGCATCACCCTGCGGGGGATCGTCACGGCGATCCGCCACTTCGGTCCGGACAAGGCGCGGCAGACGGCGCTTTGCGCGGCCGAGACGGCGGGCGACTGGCTGACGGGGTTCGGGCTTGCCGGGGACGAGAAGAAGGGCAAGCAGCGCGATTTCACTTGGGCCTTCGACTGCGCACGGGAGGCAGGGCTGCGTCTGACCAGCCACGCGGGTGAATGGAATGGCCCGCAAGAGGTGCGCGAGGCCGTCGAGGATCTGGGCGTCGAACGCATCGGCCACGGCGTCCGGGCCTGGGGCGACCGCGCCGTGGTGGACATGCTGGCCGAGCGCGAGATCGTGCTGGAGGTCTGCCCGGGCTCCAACGTCTTCCTCGGGGTTTTCCCCTCTCTCGCCGCACACCCGATTGCCAAACTGCGCAAGGCGGGCGTGAAGGTCACGGTTTCGACCGATGACCCGCCATTCTTCCACACGACGATGCGTCGGGAGTTCGAAGACCTTGCGAAGACCTTCCATTGGGACGAAGAGGTGTTCGACGAGCTGAACCGGACCGCGCTCGACGCCGCCTTCTGCGATGCGGCCACGCGCGACGCGGTCCTGAAGAGACTGGAGCCGAAATGACCCAACACCTGACCGTCGTCGAACACCCGCTGGTGCAGCACAAACTGTCGATCATGCGGAACAAGGACACATCCACCGCGTCTTTCCGCCAGCTCCTGCGGGAAATCAGCCATCTTCTGGCCTATGAGGTCACCCGCGACCTGCCCTTGTCAAATGTGCGAATCGAGACGCCGCTGTGCGAGATGGACGCGCCGATGATCGAAGGCAAGAAGCTGGCGCTGGTGTCGATCCTGCGGGCGGGCAACGGTTTGCTCGACGGTATTCTCGAACTGATCCCGGCCGCGCGGGTGGGCTTCATCGGGCTCTACCGCGACGAGGAAACGCTGCAGCCGGTGCAGTACTACAACAAGTTGCCCGCCAACATGGAGGACCGGGTGACGATCCTTGTCGATCCGATGCTGGCCACGGGCAATTCCTCTGCCGCGGCGGTCGACCTGGTGAAGGCGTCGGGCGCGAAGGAGATTCGGTTCCTGTGTCTGCTGGCGGCGCCGGAAGGTGTGGCGCGGATGAAGGAAGCACATCCGGACGTGCCCATCGTTACCGCTTCGCTCGACCAGAAGTTGAACGAGAAGGGTTATATCGTTCCCGGACTGGGCGACGCGGGCGACCGGATGTTCGGGACGAAATAGTTCGTTTCCAACGTTAAGCTTGTGACGACCCCCAAAATAAGGCGATTCTGCGACAAGCGGCCACAACCGCTTGTTTATCCACAGGAGTCCAGTGGAAATTTAGCGAAAGCAATGTTTTCAAAGCTTTACAGGTCAAAGCTGAGACTGCATTGTGCGAGTCACATCTGTGGGGGCAGACATGACTATTAAGAAACTGGCGGTTTACGCCATTATTATGTCCAATGTTGCGAGCTTTGCGCAGACTGCCAGCGCGCAAGGCCAGATTCCGGCGAACTTCCCGCCGGCCAGCTACACCGGATCGCAATTCGTGGACAACGAAGGCTGCGTGTTCGTGCGCGCAGGCTTTGACGGCAACGTCACATGGGTGCCGCGCGTGACGCGGCAGCGCAAACCCATCTGCGGCCAGACGCCAACCATGGGCGGAAACGTGACGGCAGCGGCCTCGGTCCGCACGCCAGGTGCGCCGCCACCGGTGCAGATCACTGTGGACACGCCGCCGGCGGCTGCGCCTGCACCCGTTGCAGCAGCACCGAGGGCGGCGCCGACCGCGCCGCGCAGGGTGGTTCGCAGCACGACTGCGACGGTCCCGAATTACGCTCCGGCACCGCGCGTCGTCATGGCACCGGCGTCGAAGCCGGTCATGGCCGAACCGCCGCGTATCGTGCGCCCGGTCCCGACGACCACGGTACGGACCGTCGCGCCGACCGGCACACGGGTCGTGGTTCCCGCGCGCGAAGCCTGCCTGTCCGGTCACACCACGCGCCGTGTCGGAAACCGGACGGTGTCCGTCCGCTGCGGGCCGCAGAGCGCACCGCATGTGACCGAGATCCGCCGTGGCGAAGCACCGGCACCCGGCAAGAACGTCTACTACAACCGCAACTCGTGGCAGGGGTCGTCGCTGGCGCCTGAAACCCGTATCGTGCCGCGCCACGTTTACGAGAGCCGCGACACGCAGATCGCCTCGATCCCGGCGGGTTACAAGCCGGCGTGGGAAGACGACAGGCTGAACCCCTACCGTGCGATCCAGACGGTCGCAGGCCATAGGGCGACCCAACAGGTCTGGACCAACCAGGTGCCGCGCCGCCTGATCTCGCAGGCCAACAAGCGTCAGCCGTTTCCGAAGAACCTCTGGACCGCGCGCTACAAGCACAAGGTGGTTGCGCCGGACATCGCCTATGTGGCGAACGAGACCTATCCGCCTGCCGACGTTCAGATTGCATACGCTGCGCAGGCGCCGTACCGCACCGATGTGCTTTCGACGCGTGGCAACAGCGGCGCCTCGGGCGGCGGCTTCGTGGAAATCGGTGTCTTCACCACTGGCGACAAGGCGGCTGCGGCCTCGGCCCGGCTGACCGCGGCGGGGTTCCCGGTGCAGGCGGCCAATGTCACCCATCGCGGCCAGAAGGTGCAGCGCCTCCGCGTCGGTCCCTACGGCTCCGATGTGGCTGTGCAGGCGGCCCTCGCTGCGGTGCATCGCAGCGGCTACACGCAGGCCTACGTCCGGTAGGCTGTACCCGAGATACAAGCCAGTTCGGAACGGACGGCTTCAGAGAGACCCGGGCATGGGGGTGCCCGGGTCTCTCCCTTTTCGGGGGGAGGTCAGGACCCGCAGATGCCTTGCAACCGAACCCAGTCCGCATCCGAAAGCACGGTCCGGCTGCCGGTGGCACGCATCGGGTCGGCCTCGATCAGGGCCAGGGTGGATTCGCCGGTGATATCGAGCGCGTAGGCATAGGGCGTGCTGCGCAGTTCGGCCTGCGCAAAGGCCGGCAGCAACTGCGCGGCATCCGGCAGCCTGGCCGGGCGGGTCATGATGTACTCGGCGTAATCGGCAAGTGCAGAGTCGGGCAGGCTGCCGGTGGTGAGCAACTGCAGGGACGCCGCCAGCCCCGCCCAGTCGAGCAGTTCGGCCAGCGGGTCGCTGGCACGGGCACGCGCCGCTTCGACAAGCGCAAACCCCGCGGCCACATCCGGATCCTCGTGATCCTCCACGACGCGGCGATGCAGCAGCACGATGGCGCCCGGCAAGTGCGTACTGGTGAACCCGCCGCCCGGCACGATCACCACGCTGCCCGACGGCTGAACCCGCTGCGAAAACCGCTTCAGGGGCTCGCGCGCGTCCGGCGTGTTGCAGGGCTGCCCCGTCAGGCGGGTGATATGGGTCAGCAGCTTCGCCCCGATCTCCGCCCGTTTCACCGGTGGCACGACGGTCGTCGCGTAACGTTCCAGGGCATCCGGCAGCCAGAAGATGGCCCCGGCCGCAAGACCCACGACAAAAGCGCCGGTCAGATAGAAGCGCAGCTTGCCGGGGCGCGGGCGCCGCCGGTCGATGGCGCGCAAGACACGGTCCAGGCCGGTGATCATCTCGGTCTCGTCGGCCGGAAGCTCAAGCGTCTCTCCGGGATCGCTGTCGGGATGATAGATCGCCGGCACCTGCGTGCCATTGGCCCGCGTCACGGCGCCAAGCGACCAATGGGCAAGAATATCGCCGGACGTGGAGCTCATGGTGAGGGTCGCATCGCCCAGCGATACGATCACCTCGCGCCGCTGTGCGTCCGGGTCCGGGCGCCACAGCCCGGTGGCCTCGAGCCTCTGGAATTGCTTCAGTGCTGTCATGCGGGCGCTGCTCTGCCTCTCGCTTCGGCAAACGATAACATGGCGCACGCTACAGGTGCAATCTGGTGACAAGATCAGGGCTTAACTCCGGTTTAACCGCACTGGCACCAAGCTGAGCGAAACGGAGGTCAGGTCATGCACCCTGTGGACGAGCTTGCGCATCTGCGCGCGGAAATGCAGCGCCTGAACGCGCGGGAGGTTGAACTCCGCGCGAAAGTCCTGTCGGGGCACGCGCCGGCGGTTGGCAACGGCCACCGGGTGGAAATTGTCCGGCATCGCCGCCCGGCCTGCCTGAAAGACAGTCTGCCAGAGCACGTGTTGAACGACCCTTGGTACAAGGAAACCCGCGAGACCGAAGTTGTAAAGGTGGTCGACCTGGCACGAGTCGGCGGAGGATGGGCAGAACTCGACGACGCTCCCGAAACCTGATGCGAGGGGAGGTGGCCAACCCCGGGCACCGCCCGGGAACGCCCACCCTACGTACCGCAGCAGTTGCACGTCAAGGTTGCGCCACCCTCCAGCCCTTCACCTTGGGAAAAATACCTGCTTCATCCTCAACCGTTCCCAAACCGACAGCAAAGGCACGGCACGCGCTCCGCAGGAGCGCGCGGATCGACGTGCGCAGCACGGCGAAATCACATGTCCTTTGCCTGGGTCCTGAGTTCGAACTTCTGGATCTTGCCGGTCGACGTCTTCGGCAGTTCCTGGAAGACCACCTTCTTGGGTGTCTTGAACCCGGCAAGACGTTCGCGGGCGAAGGCGATCAGATCGGCCTCTGACGCGTCCCGCCCGTCCTTCAGCTCGACGAAGGCGCAGGGCACCTCGCCCCATTTGTCGTCAGGCTTCGCCACCACCGCGCAAAGCAGCACAGCCGGGTGGGCCATGAGCACGCCCTCCACCTCCACGGACGAGATATTCTCGCCACCGGAGATGATGATGTCCTTCGCGCGGTCGGCGATCTGGAGGTAGTTGTCCGGGTGCATTACCGCGATGTCGCCGGAGTGGAAGAGGCCGTCCTTGAAAGCCTCCTTGGTGGCGCGCGGGTTCTTCAGGTAACCCTTCATGACACCGTTGCCGCGAAACACGATCTCGCCCCGGGTCTTGCCGTCGCGCGCGATCGGCGCGCCGGCCTCATCCAGCACGTCCATCGGTTCGAGGAACGGCATCGCCACGCCCTGCCGGGATTTTTGCGCGGCACGGGCTTCGCCTTCCATGTGGTCCCATCTGGACTGCCAGGTGCACTCGGTGCCCGGACCGTAGGTTTCCGTCAGGCCGTAGACCTGCGTGACATTGAAGCCCATGGGTTCGATGGCGGCCAGCGTGGCGGGGGCGGGGGGCGCGCCGGCGGTGAAGACCTCCACAACGTGATCGAACGCCCGTTTCTGGTCCTCGGGGGCGTTGATCAGCGTGTTGAGCACGATGGGTGCGCCTCCGAAGTGGGTCACCCCTTCGTCGGCGATGGCGTTGAAGATCGAGTCGGCGCGCACGTCCCGGCAGCAGACGATGGTGCCCCCCACGGCGGGCATCATCCACGTGTGGCACCAGCCATTGCAATGGAACAGCGGCACGATGGTCAGGTAGACCGGATGCAGCACAATGCGCCACGACAGAACCTGACCCATGGCGTTCAGGTAGGCGCCGCGGTGATGGTAGACCACTCCCTTCGGCCGACCCGTAGTGCCGGAGGTGTAGTTGAGCGCGATGCTCTCCCATTCGTCCTCCGGCATGATCCACGCAAAGTCGGGATCGCCGTTCGCCAGAAGGTCCTCGTATTGCAGATAATCGGAGTGGCGGTGCACCCCCGCGTGGTCGTCGGGCACTTCGACGACTTGCGGCGGTTCGCTCTCCATCCGGTCGAAGGCCTCCGCCAGAACGGGCAGAAACTGCGGATCGCAAAGCACGACCTTCGCCTCGCCATGGTCGAGGATGTAGGAGATCGTGTCCGGGTCGAGCCGCGTGTTTATCGCGTTCAGCACGGCGCCGCAGGCGGGCACGCCGAAGTGCGCCTCTGCCTGGGCGGGAATGTTCGGCAGGATCGTTGCGACCACGTCGCCCGGCTCCACGCCCAATCCGGTCAGTCCCGAGGCCAGCCGACTGATCCGTTCCGCATATTCCGCGTAGGTCTTGCGGTGCGGGCCGTAGACCACGGCCAGGTGATCGGGCCAGATCTGGACGGCGCGGTTGAGGAAGGACAGGGGCGTGAGCGGCACGTAATTCGCCGCGTTGCGTTCCAGTCCGGTTTCATCCTTCAGCCAGCCCATGGTCTACCCTCCCTGATATGTACGCAAGAATGTTGCGCCAGTTGACGAGGAAGGAAAAGGGGGTTTTCGTGTCCCGGACACAGGAGATTTCAGATGATCATTTCCCGCGGCCGAAAGTACATTTTCGTGCACATTCCGAAGACAGGCGGCACATCGCTGGCGGCGGCGCTGGAGGACCGCGCCATGCGCGGCGACATTCTGATCGGCGACACGGAAAAGGCCAAGCGGCGCAAGCGCCGTGTGAAGAAGTTGCAGGAAACGGCGCGCGGGCGCCTCTGGAAGCATTCGAACCTGGTGGACATCGAGGGCGTCGTGACCCAGCAGGAGGTGGAGGATTTCTTTGTCTTCACCATGGTGCGTAACCCGTGGGACCGGATGGTCAGCTATTACCACTGGCTCAGGACACAGAGTTTCGACCACCGGATGGTGCACCTGTCGAAGATGATGACCTTCCCGGACTTCGTGAAGCACATGTTCACCCGCAAGCAGATGGAGCAGTGGCCCTACACCGCCTACACGACGGATTCGCAGGGTCGGAACCGCTGCAACCACTACATCCGGCTCGAGTCATGGCGGCCGGACATTGACATGCTCGCGCAACACCTGGGTTTCGTGCCGGGGATCGGGCACCTCAATCGTTCGCCCCGGCACCCGGATTACCGGACTTACTACACCGACGAAACGGCGGAGGTCGTGGGGAACATCTGCCGGCAGGACATCATGCGGTTCGGCTACCGATTCTGACGCGCGGGGGTGGGATTTCAGTCCCTCGTCACCGGATCGGTTCGAACAGAGCGTCTTTCATCCGGCAATCCTTTACCACGTCGCGTCCGCAAGGCACCGGAGAGAGGTCGCGCGACAGGCAGACGCGGACCTCCTGGATAAAGCCGTCTTGGCATGTGACAGTCACCATGTCCTTCTCAAGCCCCGGGTTGGCCTTCATGAAGGCCTCCTCGATCACCGAGGCGGGCAGCTTCACCGCCTTGTCGAGCTTGCGGAACACCTCGGGGCGGTTGACGGTGCCGTAGGCTTCGCGGGAGAGGGCGTAATAGGCGCTGGCCGAAAGGCCGGAGCAGACGCCATGCTTCTTCCACTGGTGCCAGGCTAGGCCGGAGGTCCCCATGATGTCGGCCATTTCCGCAGTTTGCTGTCGGGATGGCTGGCGCTGTGTCGTCGGGCAATAGGCGGGCCAGCCGCGATGGTACTGCGGCCAAAGCCCGTGGAGGACCCAGCCGAAATCCTCGTCGCATTGTTCGGAATCGCGGGCGTCACCCTCCATCCGGCACCAGTTCGGAGACCAGGACAGCGACATGACGTAGTAATCGAACTCACCGGCGCGTTCGCCGTCGGCGAGGGCAGGTCCGGCGGCGAACAGGGCGACGGCCGCAAGAAAGGCGCGCATTTTTCCGTTTCCTTTTGATTTGGCCGGCACTATATACGGCGCGAGTTTCCCCACAACGGTAACCCGCCCCGGAGTTGATCCGGGGTCTCCCGCGGCCCCGAAAGGCGGTCCGGGGCCCGGAAAAGGTTTGGCCGTTAAGACGTGAATAGGAGTAGACGAGATGTCCAAGCTGCTGCACCCCAAGGCGACCGCCGTATGGTTGGTGGACAACACCACGATGACCTTCAAGCAGATCGCCGAATTCACCGGCTTTCACGAGCTGGAGATCCAGGGCATCGCCGATGGCGATGTGGCCGTTGGGGTGAAGGGGTTCGACCCCATTGCGAACAACCAGCTTGAGCAGGCCGAAATCGACAAGGCGGAGAAGGATCCGCTGTACCGACCGAAGGTGAAGTTCAATCCCGCCGCCCGCGACGAGGAAAAGCGCCGCGGTCCGCGTTACACGCCGCTGTCGAAACGTCAGGACCGCCCGAACGCGATCCTGTGGCTGGTGAAGTTCCACCCGGAGCTGACCGACGGGCAGATCGCCAAGCTGGTCGGCACCACGAAACCCACGATCCAGTCGATCCGCGAACGCACGCACTGGAACATCCAGAACATGCAGCCCATCGACCCAGTGGCGCTTGGCCTTTGCAAGCAAACAGAGCTGGACGCCGCCGTCGCAAAGGCCGCGAAGGATCTGGAAAAGGTCATGACCGACGACGAACGCCGCAAGCTGGTGTCGACAGAGCAGAGCCTGGAGATGGACAGTGCCGAACCGCGCCTGCCGTCGAACATGGAAGGGCTGGAGAGCTTCTCGCTGTCCGATCCGCGTGGCGACGACGAGGAAGAAGACGACAAGCAGAACTACCTGGATGCCGACAGCTTCTTCAACTTGCCCGAGGGCAAGGACGACGAGGACGAGGAAGAGAACCGCTGAGGCGGTCGTCCTCCGACCTTGCAACAGTTTGGAAACCGCGGTCCTTCAGGGGCCGCGGTTTTCTTTTGGGCACCGGGCACGCGCGGGCGCCGGGCCCGACGCCGACCGTGGTAGGGAGTTCAGAAGGTAGGGAGTTCAGAAGTTCAGGGAAAACCCGGCGTTGAATCCGGTGTGGCCCTTGTCGTCCGATGTCAGTTCAACACGGCCGCCGAGGCCGTTCAGCGCCTCCGCCTTGAAGCTCATGCCAAGCGACATCTGCGTCTTGGACAGCACATCGACGGCATCGAACGGCGCCATCCCGGAAATCGCGATCTCGTCCTGTTGGCCGCCAAATGCCGTCAGCCCGAGAAAGGGACGAAGGCTTGCGCCGGAGGAAGTCATCGGTGCGCCAACCTCCAGCCGCAGGGCACTGGCGGTGCTGTCACGCTCGTCCACGGTCGCCCCGGGAAGGCCGGAGACGGGATAGGACTTTGTGGTGTGGCGCAGTGCGTCGCCCTGGACGACGAAGTCGATACCGTGGCCTGCGCCATCGTCCAGCAACATGCCGGACCCGCGCAGCGTCAGTCCCAGAAGGCGCCCGTCGCGGTCGGCGCTGCCGGTGGCGGAGTCCGGGCTGTCGATCACGTTGTGGCTGCGCCCCACGTAGGCCGCACCGTCGAAGGCGAACCGGCCGACCGATCGCCCATAGGTCAGGCCCAGGAAGTAGGACCGGATGCGCGCCTTGTGGATGTCGTCCGCCAGTTCCGACGCGCCTTGTCCGTAGCCCGCGAACGCCGCAAAACCTGTGTCTCCAAATCCGTAACCAAGGACAACGTTGCGCCGGTCCGCGTCGGTCTGCTGGCCGCCGGACGGGTCGGCGGTGGTGCGTCCGGTGCTGGCTCCGATCCATACGCCAGCCGCCGCCGTATCGAGTGCGGTCTGCCCGATGCCAAATCCGATCTCGCGTCCGAGGAGGTCGGTCTGCGACAATGCGGTCTTGTCGGCGGCATGGGCCGGGGCAAGGGAGGCAACGGTCAGCGACAGGGCAAGCGCTAGGCGCGCGAGGCAGGACATGGAAGGCTCCGGGGCAGCGGACGGGCAGATGTCCGCAGCTATCGCGAATAGCCCCCAAACGCGCAATAGCCCAAGGCCACGACACGTGGCGAGTGCGTCCTTTCGGGCGCAGGTTTGTGCAGGTCAGAAGCGTTTGCGTGCGTTCAGGGCAGCGGTGATGGTGCCGTCGTCCAGATAATCGAGCTCGCCGCCGATGGGCACGCCCTGGGCCAGCGACGATACGGATACCCGCCCTTCGAGCTGGTCGGCAATGTAATGCGCGGTGGTCTGCCCGTCGATGGTGGCGTTGAGCGCCAGGATGACTTCTGTCACGTTCTCGGCGCCGAGCCGGTCCATGAGCCGGGGAATGCGCAGCTCGTCAGGTCCCACGCCGTCCAGCGCCGAGAGCGTTCCGCCCAGCACGTGATAACGACCCCGGAAGACCTGTGCCCGTTCCATGGCCCACAGATCGGCCACGTCCTCCACCACGCACAACAGCCCGTTCCCGCGCCCCTCGTCTGTGCAGATCGGGCAGATGTCGGAGGTCGAGACATTTCCGCAGTTCAGACACTCGCGCGCGGTGCGGGCCACTTCTGTCATCGCCTCGGACAGCGGTTGCAACAACGGACCGCGCTTGCGGATCAGGTGCAGCACGGCGCGCCGGGCGGATCGGGGGCCAAGGCCCGGCAGGCGCGCCATGAGGCCGATGAGCGTGTCGATGGGGTCGGTGTCTTTCATGGACCTGCTGCGTTCGGTTCAATGCGGATAGGTACACGTCATTTGAGGAGAAAGTCGATGATCGTCGGCAGGAAAGACAGGAAGGCGACAATGCCCGCCGCCGAGACGGAGACCTGCCCACCCGGAGGAAGCGTCTGGATGCCGCGCAGGGTGTCGCGCGTCTCCATCAGCTTGTCCAGCGGCTCCAGTGTTGCAATGTCCAGGTAACCGTCGCCATCCGGGTTCTTCAACGGGCCGTCCGGGCGTGGGGGCAGACCGGATCGCTGCATGTGGTGGGCCTCGATCAGACGCTCGACCTCATTCATCGCCTCCGACTTCACTTCTCTCAGCCGGTTCGACAGCGGCAGGATCGGCACCGCGTAGGTGGCCACGACCAGCGACAGGGTGAGCAGAGAGAACAGCGCCACCGTCTGATCCACCTCGAAGCCGGACAGGATCAGGGACAGGATCGACAGCGACGCAACCAAGGCCGAGGACGTGACCAGCAGGCTGTTGGCGCGCAAGAGCGCGGGGAGCGGTTCGCGCGACAGGTTCAGGATCCGCAGGTCGATGTCGTCGATGCGCACCAGCACGGCCCACCAGAAGCGGAAGATCACCGCGACACCGGCGCCGATGATCAGATTTCCGCAGAAGATGAAGAGCGAGAGCATCCGCGTCAGCAGGAGCTTCGGCACAGGGTTCGGGCAATTGTCGGGTGCGCCCAGGGCGGTGCCCAGCGGATGCTCGGCGGCCTCTGCGATCAGCGGCACCAGTTCGGAGAGCGACAGGACTTCACGATTCCAGGGGTCGAAAATCCAGATCCCGCCCGCCAGTGCGCCGCCCCATGCCGCCGCAAGCACCAGGGAGGCCGGGGTGAACAGTGTCCGGTCGATCCAGCGTTGCGGATCATGGGCGGGCAGGGGCATGTTTGCGAACATCTGCCCCAGTCGCGGGGTCAGCAGCCAGCCGGTCGCGTAGACGATCCAGGCGTTCAGGGTCACCAGCAGGACCAGGGCCGCATCGCGGATGTCGCAGGTAAAGGCGGCTTCGGTGGCCAGGTAGGCCATGCCGCTGACCGTCGTCAGGCCGACGGCTATGCCCCCGGCCAGAACCCATGCCCGGGGGGTGTGGTAGAGGCGTCCGGTCTGATCCGCCGCGCCCACCGTCCCGTCTCAGAACGGCAGTTTCATGTCGGCAGGCAGGCCCATTTCCTCGGTCAGCTTGCGCATTTCCTGTTCGGCGCGGACCTGCGCCCTGGCCTGTGCGTCCTTGATCGCGGCGAGGATCAGATCCTCTGCCACTTCCTTTTCCGAGGCCACGAAAATCGACGGGTCGATTTCAAGACCGGTCAGTTCGCCCTTGGCGGTGGCCGTTGCCTTCACGAGGCCCGCACCGGATTCGCCGGTCACGGTCATCGTCTTCAGGTCGTCCTGAAGTTGCGCAACCTTGCCCTGCATTTCCTTTGCGGTCTGCATCATCTTGGCCATGTCGCCAAGATTCCCGAGGCCCTTTAACATCGTCTGTACTCCTGTGTGCGGGGCGCGCGCGCCTGCGTGACCACGGCCCGGAAGGTTCAGAGGCTTATCGCAAGCGCAGCCCGGATCGACAAGCCTTCAGGCGCCGCAGCGTCCCTGCGGCCATGTCCGCGTCGGCTATGTCCCGCAGAGGTGGCAGTCCGCCGGATCCGTGACCTTTCGAAAGTCAGGTTGAGCCTCTGACGGGGCAGTCCTCAGTCCTCGTCAAACGGGTCCCATTCGTCTTCGACTTCCTGAAGGCCCTCTGACTGAGCCTCCGCCTCTGCCTCGGCCTGGGTGCGGATCGAGGTGATCGTGGCCTTCGGGAACGCGGCGAGGGCGGCTTGTACCAGCGGGTGCTGCGCGGCCTCTGCCTTCAGGGCGCGGTCGGCGGCATCGCGGCGTTCGGTGACGGTCGGTGCTTCGCAGCCGTTCACCAACGTCACCGCCCAGCGGTTTCCGGTCCAGCGTTGCAGGGCCGCGCCAAGCTTCGACGCCAGTTGCGGATCGGCGGTGTCGGTCGGGGTGAACTCGATCCGTCCGGGCTGATAGGCGGCAAGGCGCAGGCCGCCCTCGACCTCCACCAGCAGCTTCACGTCGCGGTTGGCGCGGATCAGGTCCAGCACGTGTTCGAAGGTCGCGTAGTGGGCAAGCGCCTCGGTTGCCAGCGCGGGCGCTGCGCCGCCGGAACGGGAAGCGACCGGGCCGGAGGGGCCGCGATGCGTGGGGGCGGGCATGCCGGTGGCCTGTGTGTGCCCGCCATGGTGCGCCTGCCCGCCACTGCCACCGCCCGCGGGTCCGGTGGGCATGGGGGGCGGCGGCGTGTCCTGCAGCTTGCGGATCAGGTCCTCGGGCGTTGGCAGGTCGGCGACGTGGGTCAGCCGGATCACAGCCATCTCGGCCGCCATGATGGCCGATGGCGCGGTCGAGACCTCCTCGATCGCCTTCAGGAGCATCTGCCATGCCCGGCCAAGGCTGCGCTGGCCAAGACCGTCCGCGAAGGCCTGCCCGCGCGCCCGCTCGTCCGGTGAGATCGTCGGGTCCTCGGCTGCCTCCGGTGTGATCTTCACCACAGAAATCCAGTGGGTCAGCTCGGCAAGGTCGCGCAGCACGGCCAGCGGGTCGGCGCCGTCGGCATATTGCGCGGCCAGTTCTTCGAGCGCCCCGGCGGCGTCGCCCCGCATGATGCGTTCGAAGAGATCCATCGTGCGGCCCCGGTCGGCCAGACCCAGCATCGCGCGGACCTGATCGGCGGTCGTTTCTCCGGCACCGTGCGAGATGGCCTGATCCAGCAGCGAGGTCGCGTCGCGGGCCGATCCTTCGGCGGCGCGGGTGACAAGCGCGAGCGCCTCGTCGGTGATCTCCGCGGCTTCGCTGGTGGCGATCTTTCGCAGCAGGGCGATCATGATCTCGGGCTCGATCCGGCGCAGGTCGAACCGTTGGCAGCGCGACAGGACCGTGACGGGCACCTGCCGGATCTCGGTCGTGGCGAAGATGAATTTCACGTGGGCGGGCGGTTCCTCCAGCGTCTTCAGGAGCGCGTTGAACGCGCTCTTGGACAGCATGTGAACCTCGTCGATGATGTAGATCTTGTAGCGCGCCGAGGCCGCCCGGTAGTGCACGCTCTCGATGATTTCGCGGATGTCGCCGACACCCGTCCGAGAGGCGGCGTCCATCTCCATCACGTCGACGTGGCGGCCCTCCATGATCGCCACGCAGTGTTCGCACTTGCCGCAGGGATCGGTCGTGGGTCCGCCATTGCCGTCCGGGCCGATGCAGTTCATGCCCTTCGCGATGATCCGCGCCGTCGTGGTCTTACCGGTTCCGCGAATCCCAGTCATGATGAAGGCCTGCGCGATGCGGTCGGCGGCGAAGGCGTTCTTGAGGGTGCGGACCATGGCGTCCTGGCCGACGAGATCGGCAAAGGTCTCTGGCCGGTACTTGCGGGCGAGCACCTGGTAGGCGGGCTGATCTGACATGCGGGTTCCCTGGATCGGACGGGGCCAAGCTATTGTCCGGGGCAGGGGATCGCAAGCCTTGCGGGAACCGGTGCCGCACCTAAGACGTTCGATCACGACTGGGTGTACGGAGGGTGAGCATGCGTCTTAGGGGAATTCGGAGAAGTTCGAACGTCGAGGACCGGCGGGGCCGCGGTGGCGGCATGGCGGTCGGCGGCGGGCTGGGCCTTGGTGGCGTGCTTCTGGTGCTGGCCATAGGCTACTTCACCGGCATCGACGTGTCGCCCATTCTGACCGGCAGCGGCTCCGGGCAGTCGCAGCAGACCCGACCGCTGACCGACAGGGAAGAGCAGGCCGGCGAATTCAGTTCACAGGTCCTCGCCACGACGGAACAGGTCTGGAGCGACATCTTTCCCAACGCCTTCGGCAAGCCGTACGATCCGCCGACGTTGGTGCTGTTCAGTCAGGTCACGCAATCGCCCTGCGGCGGGGCCTCGGGCGCCACGGGGCCGTTCTACTGCCCGGTCGACGAAAAGGCCTACCTGGACACGGCTTTCTTCGCCTTCATGCAGCAGGAGCTGGGGGCAGGCGGCGATTTTGCGCAGGCCTACGTGATCGCGCACGAGGTCGCCCACCACGTTCAGGACGAAATCGGTATCCTCGCCGAGGTCAACGCCATGCGCCAGCGCGCCTCCGAGCGCGAGGCCAACGCCCTCACCGTTCGGCTGGAACTGCAGGCGGACTGCCTGTCCGGGGTCTGGGCGTCCTACGTGGACGACCTTCTGGAGCCGGGCGATATCGACGAGGCCCTGAACGCCGCGCAGCGGATCGGCGACGACTACCTGCAACGCAAGGCCGGGCGCGTGCCGAATCCGCACACGTTCACCCACGGCACCTCCGAACAGCGCCAGCGCTGGTTCAGCAACGGCTACGAGGCCGGCAGCCCCGCGGCCTGCGACACCTTCGGCGCCGACCGTCTCTGACGCTTGCGGTTCCGTAGGCGTTGGCGCTAGGATCAGGCATGGCCCATCGGCAGGGGGCCGCCTGATCCGCGGAAAGCCATCGCACCTGCATCTGACGTCGAAGACCGACATCTTCGGATTTCTCTGGCCCGAGCAGCGGATTGCGGGCGATGACGGAGGAAGCCGATGTCCGAAACATCCCTCGAAAAGCTGCGTATTGACGCCAAACTCCTGCACCGTGCCTGGATCGCGCGTGAACCATGGGCGGTGGAACGTGTGCGCCAGCACCCGCCCCGAAAGGATCTGACCAACCTCGTCCGCGCCGATTTCCTGCACATCATCGCGCAGGAAAACGGGTTCGCCAGTTGGCCCCGGCTAAAGGCGGAGGCAGAGAGGACCGGTCTTGATCGGGCCGCACGTCTGCAACGACTGAAGGTGGCGCTGGCCCATGGGCAGGTCGATCTGGCCGAAACCCTTCTGGAAGAGACGCCGGACCTCGCCGACGGTCTATTCGGTCTCGAATGCGCACTCTACCGCCGCGCGGCGGTGGAAAAGGCGTTGGCCGCCAAACCGGAACTCGCGGTGCAGCGACTGGGACCGCGCACGCCGATTCTTCACCTGGCCTACTCGCGCTGGATCCACAAGCGCCCGGAACTCGAAGGCGACATGCTGGCGATTGCCGATCTTCTGATGTCCCACGGGGCGGATGTGAACGACGGACTGCACGGTCCAGACGGGCACAAGCTGTCGGCGCTCTACGGTGCCATCGGCCATGCCGACAACATGGTTCTTGGCGCGTGGTTGCTGGATCACGGCGCGGATCCGAACGACAACGAATCGCTCTACCATGCGACGGAGCTGGGCCACCACGAAGGCCTGCGGCTGCTTTTGTCTGCAGGGGCCAGGCCGGAGGGGACCAACGCGCTTTTCCGGGCAATGGACTTCAACGATCATGTCGCGGTCGACATGCTTCTGGCGGCACATGCCGACCCCGATGACTTCAAGGGCCGGGTGGTGGGGGCAGAGGCCCCCACGGTCATTCCCGCACTGCATCAGGCGGCGCGGCGGGGCTGCGACGGGCGGATGGCAGAAATGTTGCTGGACGCCGGGGCGAATGCAGAGCGGCGCTGGCAGGGCACACACCCGTTGGCCTTCGCGAAGGTCTATGGGAATGCGGAGGTCGCGGCGGTTCTGGAAACGCGTGGCGCCACGTGCGCCCTGACGGAGGAGGAGGTTCTGCTGGTGCGCGCCGCCGAGGGTGAGGACAGCCCCGGTGTCTATGTCGATCCCAACCGTCTGGCCGATCCCTATCGCAACATCATCCACGACATTCTGCGCCTGCCGGGTCGCATGGACCATCTGAAGCGCCTCGTCGCCATCGGGCTGCCGTTCGACACGGCGGACGCGCAAGGGATCACGCCGGTCCAGATCGCAGGGTGGGAGGGCCTGCCCGAGATCATGGGCTGGCTGCTGTCGCTGCGCCCCGACCTGAGCCACATCAACGGATACGGTGGCACGCTCCTGTCCACGATACTCCACGGTTCAGAGAACAATCCCGCCCGTGCCGACCGGGATCACGAGACATGTTTGCGGCTGGCGCTGGAGGCCGGAGTTGCCTTGCCACGGCACGTCATCAGCGCGACGGGGCGATCCGATCTGCGGGGGTTCCTGTCGGATTGGGCGGAGGCCTGGCCCGGGCAGGTTGTCTGACAGCCAGCCCGTTCGCATCTCAAAGGCTCTGCGCCGACCGAATCGCTAGGACCGGGGCGTCAAGTGTGTATCATCGGGCAGAACGGGTTTTCTCCGGTCAGGTGTACAAGAGGGCGGGAAGAGCGGCGTAAGTGACGGGGATCGGAGCGAAATCGGCGGTCGTGATGCATGCGTGGCCTGTCGGTGGCGGGATCGTTGCTATCTCGCCGCTGCCGGGTGCGGGCGGCGATTATCGCGGCGACCTAGATCACCTGGCAAGCTGGCGCCCGGCCATGGTGCTGTCGCTTGTGACCCCGGGGGAACTGGTGGACGCGGGGGCGATGAACCTCGGCCAGAACATTCAGGACAAGGGCACGCGCTGGGTGCACCTTGCCGTCGGGCCGGGCGGCCTGCCGAGCGCCAGTCAGATGGAGGCCTGGCCCACCGTGTCGGAACAGGCGCGCCGTGCCCTGCTGGGGGGCGGACGGGTTCTGGTGAACAGCCGCAACGGCGGCGGACGCTGCGGCATGGCCGTGCTGCGCCTGATGATCGAGGCGGGCGAAGCCCCGGACGAGGCCGAGGAGCGGCTGAAGAGCGTATGTCCGGAGGCGGAGGGGACGGCGGAACAGATGGATTGGGCAAGGGCTGCGCCGCGTGGCGCGGCGCGGTTCGTCCGTCATCCGGATCGCTGACCTTCGGCAAGCCGCCCGGAAAAGCAAAAGCCCCAGCGCAGAGGCCGGGGCTTTGTGGTGAGAGATTGCAACGACCCAAGCGGGGCTCGTTACGGCTGCTTCCTTCCGGACCTGACCGGGTTGGCGAGGCGCCTGCCCGCACAACCTCTCGACCGCTCATCTAAGGAATCGCGCCGTGGATTGCAAGGGCAGCGGCCAGCAGGTCGGACAACACTGCGAGCGCCATGACCATCGGTGCCCGGCAGCAGGCGCAGGGTTCGATGGATGACATGTCGCTTGCGCGAAACCCGGTGGACAGGCGGCCCGGAACCGGTAAGAGCGGGGGCATGGACACGCCATTCGAGATTTTCCTGAGCGCCCCTCCCGGGCTGGAAGCCGTTCTGGCAGAGGAGGCCGCCGAGGCAGGTCTGGCCACGCCAAAGGCCGTCGCGGGCGGCGTCCTGACGAGCGGCGGGTGGCCCGATGTCTGGCGGGCGAACCTGTGCCTGCGCGGGGCCTCGCGCGTGCTGGTCCGCATCGCCGAATTCCGCGCCTTCCACCTGGCCCAACTCGACAAGCGCGCGAAGAAGGTCGACTGGACGGCATACCTTCCCAAGGGCGCCGACGTGCGTGTCGACGTGACCTGCCGCGCATCGAAGATCTACCACGACCGGGCTGCCCGGTCGCGTGTGGCGGGCGCGATGGAGGCGGCGGGGCTGAAGGTCACTGCCGAGGGGGCCTTCCGTGTCATGGTACGGATCGAGGACGACCTCGTGACCGTGTCTCTGGATACGTCCGGAGAGCTGCTGCACCGCCGAGGCTACAAGGAGGCGGTTGGCAAGGCGCCAATGCGCGAGACGTTGGCGGCTTGTTTCCTGCGCGCGGCGGGGTATCGCGGGACCGAAACCGTGGTCGATCCGATGTGCGGCTCTGGCACCTTCGTGATCGAAGCAGCGGAAATCGCGTCGGGTCTGGCACCGGGCCGCGCGCGCCGGTTCGCCTTCGAGGCTTTCCCGCCATTCGACGCCAAAGCTTACGATGCAATCCGCCGCGAAGCCGGCCTGGAAGCCCGGCCTACGGACTGTCGGTTCTTCGGCGCCGACCGCGACGACGGAGCCATCCGGGGCAGCACGGCCAACGCGGAGCGCGCCGGCGTGTCCGGGGTCTGCACCTTCACCCGCGCCCCGGTCAGCGCCCTCGAACGCCCAGATGGGCCGCCCGGACTGGTCATGGTCAACCCCCCCTACGGGGCGCGGATCGGTGACCGGAAGCTCCTGTTCGGGCTGTACGGATCGCTGGGCGCGGTGCTCAAAGAACGGTTCGGCGGATGGCGGCTGGGTATGGTGACCTCGGACGGCGGCCTGGCCAAAGCCACCGGGCTGGACCTGGACGCCGGGCCGCAGGTGGCGTTCGGCGGGCTGAAAGTCAGGTTGTACCAGGCCGCGCTCTAGGCGCGGCAAGACAGCGTTTCGGTCCTGCGTTTGCCTTGGGGGCGACTGTGTCCCGGCGGGCATCCAACCGGAACTTGCCACACAGTGGCCTGGGGCCGTAAGGTTCCGTTAGGTCAGATAGAGGCGCACATGGCGGACAGTCGGAACATCTCGGATCACTGGGGCACCGGCGACGTCTATGGCAGGATCGTCGAGACCATGAAGGCTGCGGGGATCGATCCCGACACGGTGACAATCGAGCAACTCGCCCCGGTCGATCATTTTCACGCACGGGGCTTTCCGGCCACGCAGGATCTGGCAGAGGCGCTGCCTTTCCGGGAAGGTCAAAGGATCGTCGACATCGGCAGTGGGATCGGCGGTCCGGCGCGCTACCTCGCGCGGCGCTTCGGTTGCCAGGTGGAGGGCATCGACATCACCGCGCCCTTTGTCGATGCGGCCAACCGTCTGACCGACCTCGTCGGCATGACGGGCCATGTTGCCTGTGTTCACGGTGATGGGCAGGCGCTGCCCTTCGAGGACGAAAGATTTGACGGCGGGTACAGCCAGCACGTCACGATGAACGTCCCGGATCGCGCCGGGTTTTTCGGTGAAGCGTTCCGGGTGCTGAAGCCCGGCGCTTTCTTTGCGATCACGGAGCATGGGCTTGGCCCTGCCGGCGATCCGCACCATCCCTTGCCTTGGTCGGAGGACGGCAGCGGTGCTTACCTCATGACGCCCTCCGACACGGTCTCACTGCTTTCCGGGGCGGGGTTCACCGAGATCGAGGTCACGGATACGGGCGACAAGTACCTTGAAGGGTACAACAAGGCCATCGAACTGGCGGAGAACGGGCAGGTCCCGGTGTTCGGTGTCCATATCCTGCTTGGGCGGCAGGCGCCGCAGATCGTGCGCAACGCCGCCCGCAATATCGCCGAGCGCCGGACACATCCGGTACAGATCGTTTGCCGCAAACCGGTTTGACTGCGTCGCGCGGGCGTTAACCCAGCCCGGCCATGCGTGCACCGGTGAGCAGGTCGACGGCGGTGTGGTGGGCGTGTCCTTCCTCGACCAGCGCGATGTCCGGCACCACGACGACGGTCATTCCCGCGGCGCGCGCGGCGCGGGCGCCGGGGGTGCTGTCCTCGAATGCGAGGCACCGCTCGGGCGAGACGTTCAACCGGGCGGCGGCGGTCAGGTAGGGCTCCGGATCGGGCTTCGGGAGGGTCACGCAGTTGCGTGTCACCACGGTGGCAAAGCGATGGGTCAGGTCGGCGGCCAGGAGCTTGCGGTCGGCACTTGCGCGCCCGGAAGACGTCGCCACCGCGCGGGGCAGCCCCATTTCCTCGATCAGGTCCAGAAGTGCGTGCACCGTCGGTTTGAGAGGCATCCCGGAGACCATCAGGTTGTTGTGCTCCTCATCCCAGGCGGCACTGAACTCTTCCATCCTGTGGGCGCCGTACTCGGCGGCGAGCCGGGCGTTTGTAGACGCCATGTCGCCGCCGACAAGCGTGCGGAAGAAGCTTTCGGTCATGGGTGGGCCGAAGCGGGAGGTGGCACGGCGGGCGGCCTCGAAAGCGAGGCGTTCGGTGTCCAGCAACGTGCCGTCCAGATCGAAGATCACCGCATCGTATGGCATCGTCAAACCTTTCCCAGAACAGTTGCGTGATCGCTAACACGCGGCGCCCCTATGTGGAAGCCAAGCGGCTTCACGTCGTGTGTCAGGCTGTTGCGGGTTTCGTTCAAAGGGCCGTCAGGAACGTTCAAGACCCCCCGGGCCGGGGCCGCCTAGCCTTTCCGGATCGGCTGGCCGGGAGGGGCCATCCGGGAAAAACACCCAATGGGAGGAACAGGATGACACGGAAACTGGACGCACTGGTGATCGGCGCGGGCGTGGCGGGGCTATACCAGCTCTACCAACTGAGGCGCGAGGGACTCGACGTGCACGGTGTCGAGGCCGGCACTGACGTAGGCGGCACCTGGTACTGGAACCGCTACCCCGGAGCAAAGTTCGATTCCGAGAGTTACATCTACCAGTACCTGTTCGACGAAGACCTCTACAAGGACTGGACCTGGAGCGAACGGTTCCCCGGCCAGCCCGAGATCGAGCGTTGGATGCATTACATCGCGGACCGGTTGGACCTGCGCAAGGACATCACATTCGGTGAAAGGGTGACGTCGGCCAAGTGGAACGAGGGCACAGGCCGATGGGCGGTGACGACCGACACCGGCGAGACGTACGACACCCGCTACCTGATCGGCTGTACCGGCATGTTGTCGGCGCCATTGACCGACCGGTTCCGGGGGCAGGACACGTTCAAAGGGACCATCGTCCATACCGGCCTTTACCCCAAGGAGGGCGTCGATCTCGAAGGCAAGCGCGTGGGCGTCATCGGGATCGGCGCGACCGGTATCCAGGTGATCCAGACCATCGCGCCGGTCGTCGGCTCCCTCACGGTTTTCGTGCGCACGCCGCAATACGTTCTGCCGATGAAAAACCCGAAGTACGGCCCGGCAGAGGCCGCCGCCTACAAGGCGCGCTGGGATGAGCTTAAGACCAACCTGCCCGTGACCTTCACAGGGTTCGAGTACGACTTTGAGCACGCCTGGGCCGACTGCACGCCGGAGGAACGCCGCCGGATCCTCGAAGACACCCACGCCGACGGGTCGCTGAAGCTGTGGCTCGCCTCGTTCGGCGAGATGTTCTTTGACGCGGAGGTGTCCGAAGAGATCAGCGCCTTCGTCCGCGAGAAGATGGAGGCGCGGCTGAAGGACCCGGACCTGATCGACATCCTCGTGCCGAAGCCGGGCGATTACGGGTTTGGTACGCACCGGGTGCCGCTTGAGACGAACTACCTTGAGGTCTACCGGCAGGACAATGTCACAGCCGTTCCGGTCAGGAACAATCCGATTGCCGAGATCGTGCCGGAAGGTGTGAAGCTGGCCGACGGCACGGTCCATGAACTCGACATCATCATCATGGCTGTGGGGTTCGACGCGGGGTCGGGTGCGCTGACACGGATCGACATCACCGGTCGCGACGGCATGACGCTGCGCGACGAATGGGCGAAGGACATCCGCACCACGCTCGGCATGCAGAAGTACGGTTTCCCGAACCTGTTCATGACCGGTGCGCCGCTCGCCCCCTCGGCGGCCCTATGCAACATGACCACCTGCCTGCAGCAGCAGACGGAATGGATCACCGACTGCATCAAGGCGGTGCGGGCCGCGGGCGAGACGGTAATCGAACCGACGGCAGAAGCGGAGGACGCCTGGGTCGCGCACCATGACGAGACGGCCAATGCCACGCTGATCTCGAAAACGGACTCGTGGTACACCGGCTCCAACGTGGCGGGCAAACCGCGCCGGGTGCTGTCCTACACCGGCGGCGTCGGCACCTACCGGAAGAAGTGCGAAGAGATTGCGCAGAACGGCTACGAAGGGTTCGCCATGTCGAAGACGCCGGAAGTCGAAGCGGCGGAGTGATCGCGTCGGGGCAGCGTGCCCGGAAGGCGTGCGCTGCCTCGGTCAAGAGGCGCCGGACCTGCGCTGGAAATCACGACGCCTGCCGCCGGAAGACGGCGGGTGTCACGCCGTAGGCGGCAGAGAACAGCCGCGTCAGATGGGCCTGGTCGGAAAAGCCGCAATCCGCCGCCACCGCCTTAATAGGCAGAGGGGTGCGGGCCAGAAGGTGCCGGGCACGTTCCAGCCGTCGCGCCTTGACGAAAGCGTAGGGCGGCAGGCCGAAGCTGCGGCGGAACTGGCGGGCAAAGAGGCAGGGCGTCAGCGACAGCGCCTCGGCCATGCCGGTCAGGTCGAGCGACTGCGACAGCCCGGCGTCGATGTAGTCGAGAATGCGGGCCTGCTGCGCGCGGCTCAGGCCGCCCCGATCCCTGTCAGGCGGCATCCGCACCATCGCATAGCGCCGCAACAGGTGGACGATCAGCCCGCGCGCCACGCTGTCGACATAAAGCGCGCCGCCAAGCCCTTGGGTCTGTGCCTCGTCGGAGATGGCTTTCATGGCATGGCTCATCACCGGGTCTTCGGTGCGCAGGATGTCGGCCAGTGCGACGTCGGTCACGGTGCAGTCGAGCACTTCGCTGGCGACCTCGGCCACAAGCGTGCCTGACAGGTAGACATGCGTCACGTCGATGGGTTCCACCCAGTTCCACGACACCTGCTGCGCGCGAGTCAGAAGAGACACGGCGCCCGGGCCCAGCGTCTCCCTTGTCCAGCGCCCGTCGAACCGGCGCTGCATCGGAGTGACGCCGGAGCGATATCCCACCAGCAGGAAGTCCCGCATCGCGGGCACGGTCACGTCCTGCCCCTGGTAGTGGTAGGAGCGGAGCGCCACGTTTTTCCAGCCAAGCCCGTCGCTGGCCTGAAGCAGGCGGCCCGGCACCCAGTCGGGCAGGGTCTCGAAGGTGATCAGGTCTTTCATCGGTCCTCCTCCCAAAGGCCGTGAAAAAAGCGGGGAACGGCGTGCCGCCCCCGCCTAAGTTTCCGGACGGTCCTAAAGTGCGGTCAGGCGGCCTTCGCTGCGGCGATGGCCTGATAGACGGCGCTCTCGAAGTCGAGGTAGCCGGGGAATGACACCGGGTCTCCGAACGGCAGGATCTGGGTTGCCCAGTACCCGCCGACGCCCGCCGCCCGGTCGATCCAGAAGAAGCTGTTGGCAAGCCCGGCCCAGCCGATGGCGCCTGCCGGACGGCCCGTGGGCGCAGTCTCGGTATTGACCATGAAGGTGTAGGACCAGTCCTTGCCGAGCCCGGGGAAGAATTCCGCATCGTTGGACAGCGACGGGATGACACCGGGCAGCATGGTCACTTTCTGCGGCGGCACCAGCGCGCCCTTCACGGCCCACTCAACAGTCTCGGGCTTCAGCACCCGGCCATTGGGACCGGCGCCATCGTTCAGCCACATGCGGATGAACTTCATGTATTCGGGAACGGTCCCGTAAAGACCGTGGCCGCCCATGTCGACCTCCGGGTTGTCGGGCAGTGCGAAGCCGTCCATGGGCGACAGGCTGCCGTCCTCGCCACGGGCGTGGATCGTCGCCGTACGCGCCTTCATGTCGTCGGTGCGGGTGAAGGCGATATCCGTCATCCCGAGCGGCGCAAAGACCCGTTCTGCCATGACCTCGCCAAGGCGCTTGCCGCGAATACCCTCGACCACCTGGCCGACCCAGTCGATGTTCGTGCCGTATTCCCACTTCTCGCCCGGATCGAACAGCAGGGGCGTCTCGATGGCGGCGCGGGTGCCGGATACGACGGAGGGCTGCCCATGCTCCTCGGCCATGCGTTTGTAGCTCTCGTTGAAGAAATCGTAACCGAAACCGCCGGTGTGCAGCATGAGCTGGCGGGTGGTCACGTCGGACTTCGGCGCGCGCAGGCGCGGGCTGCCGTCGCCATCGAAGCCTTCGATCACTTGCAGGTTTCCGATGGCCGGGGCGTAGGTCTTTGCGGGCGCATCGAAGTCCAGCAGGCCCTCTTCGACGCATTGCAGGGCGGTCGTCCCGGCGATGGCCTTGGTGGTCGAGAAGATGGCAAACACGGTGTCGAGGCTCATCTCTCCATCGCCGAGGCGCCGGTCGCCTGCGCTGCCGCCGTAGATGTCGCCGTCGCGGTCGGTGACCATGGCGACGACGCCGGGCACGCGGGGGCTGTCACTTGTCACACGCGACAGCACGGCATCGCAATTGGCCTTGAGATCTTTCATTTTGTCCTCCCATAGGGTTTTCCCATGGCGGGAGCGTACCCCCACCAAAGGCGGCTTTCTGTCCGTGACCGGCAGGGGCTGTCCGTTTTCGGAAGCGTTGTTCAGACCAGTTTGTGCCGTGTGACTGCGCGTGCACGGGTGTGCGAAGGCAATTCGCCAAAGCGTTCGCGGTAGCGCCCGGCCAGCGCACCGAGGTTCACGAACCCCCAGTCGGACGCGATATCCGAAACGGAGCGGTCCGCGTCCGCGCTTTCCAGTTCTGCCCGCAACCCGTCCAGCCTGCGCCCGGCCAGGAATTCGCGCGGAGACTGGCCCCGGAACCGCTGGAACCCGCCAGACAGGGTGCGTGCCGATACGCCGACGCGGCGGGCGACATCTCCTATCACCGGCGCTTCGCGTGCCTCGGCCTCAAGGATCTCCTCGGCGCGGCGGACATAGCCGGGGGCGGCGGTGCGGGCGCCATCCTCCAGCCGGATACCGGCGGCCATGGCCCAGCGGCGCAGCAGTTCGATGCAGATGAACTCTTCGAGGTGACGAGCCAGCGGGCCGTCCGCCGGCATCGCTCCGGGACCGGACATGGTGCGGGCGGCGTAGTCCAGCAGAGCCAGCCACGGAGACCCCGGGCCGCCGAACTTCGTCCGGCAGGCCCACAGCCGGTCGTCGGGGACGAAGCCGAACCAGCGTCGTGCGGTCTCTTCCATCACGGCGTGCGGGATGGTCAGGTTGAACTGCATGTGGTCGGTGTCGCCTTCCAGCCAGTAATCGGTGCGCGAGCAATCGACGACGAAGCTTTCTCCGGCGCCGGTGGAGGCGGGCGTGCCGGATGTCTGGTGGGACAGGGCCCCGCGCAGCGTGTTCAGGACGATGATGTTGCCCGCGTCCGGGTCGAAACTGTCGAGGAAGATGCCAGTGCCGTAGGAAAACCGCGTCATCGTCACGCGGCCCGCTTGTGCGGACAGCATCGTCGCGTCAGGCCGTGCGCCGCGTTCCAGCGGACGGACACGATAGGGCATGTAGACGGTGCGGCAGAAAGCCTGCACCTCGTCCCAGTCATGCGAGCGGGTGCGTCCGCGATGGTTCGCGGGCGCGCCCGAAGCGTCGTGCAAGAGTGCCTCCTCCAGCATCCTGCCACCCTCCGGTCATGTCTCCTCCGGAGGGCAGCATAGCATGGAAATCGGGCGCCGGTCGAATTCGGATACGCGACTTTGGTCGAGGGGCGCGCGCCGCCGGCGCCGCCCCGCCGATGGATCACAACGTGATGCGGAACATCGCGAAGCCGTTTTCGCCGTCGCCGGCATCCTCGATCTTCGCGCCGTCGACATCCGACAGCAGGTCACGCGCCTTGGGGCCGGTTTCGAACAGGACGGTGGTGTTGTCCATCGGCTTGAAGGACCAGTTGTCGTCGGCCTTCGGGTCGATGGTGCCCTGTTCGACGATGTAGCGCACGATGACGTCTCGGTTGGTGTCGGGCGCCTCGAAGATGATGGTGTCGCCCTTCGCGCCCGGGAAGCTGCCGCCGCCGGAGGCGCGGTAGTTGTTGGTCGCGATGACGAACTCCATGTCGTCGGTCACCGGCTGGCCTTCGTACATCAGGTCGACGATGCGGTTGGCGTCGGCGTTCACGACGTTACCCTCGCGGTCGAACTTCGATGGCTGCGACAGGTCGATCTGGTAGGTCACACCGTCGATGACGTCGAAGTTGTAGGACGGGAAATCCGGGTTCAGGAGGAGGGCATCGGTCGCGCCCGGTTCCACCTGGTTGAACATCCCGGCAGAGCGTTCGAGCCAGTCCTTCACCTGCGCGCCCGTCACCTTCACAGCACGGACGGTGTTGGGATAGAGGTAGAGGTCGGAGACGTTCTTGATCGCCACGTCGCCCACCGGAACGTCGGTGTAATACTCCGGACCGCCCCGGCCGCCGGCCTTGAAGGGTGCGGCGGCGGAGAGGACCGGCAGGTCCTCGTACTCCGTGCCCTGCAGCATCTGCTTGATGTACCATTGCTGCGCGATGGAGACGATCTGCACGGACGGATCGTCGGCCACGAGGGCAAAGTACGAATGCAGCGGGGCAGAGGTCTTGCCGACGGCGCGGCGCACGTAGGCCAGTGTTTCCTCGTGCTGCTGTTCGGTGGCGTCCAGAACCGGCTGGTAGCTTTCGACCAGCGGCTCGACGGAGCGGTCCTCGTTGCGCTGAGAGATCGGACGCGCCTCGGTCGTGGCGGAAACAACGCGCCATGTGTTGCCGTCCCGCTCAAGCAGCAGGTCGATCAGCCCGAGGTGCGAGCCCCAGAAGCCGCCCATGACGGCGGGCTTGCCGTGCAGAAGTCCGTTGTCGGCGTCCACGGCGGCGAACCCTTCGTAGGTCGGCGACGGGAAGACGAGGTGCGAGTGCCCCGTCACCAGCGCGTCGATCCCCTCGACCGCCGCCAACGGGACGGAGGCGTTTTCCATCCCGTCCTCGTGGTCGGCGGACCCGATGCCGGAGTGCGACAGCGCGATCACGATGTCGGCGCCCTGTTCGCGGATCTCGGGCACGTAGGCCTCGGCCGTTTCCACGATATCGCGGGCGGTGACGTTGCCTTCGAGGTGCTTGCGGTCCCAGTTCATGACCTGCGGCGGCGTGAAGCCGATGATGCCGATCCGGATCGGATGTGCCGTGCCCGCACCGTCCGTCACCTCGCGGTCGAGGATCACATAGGGCTTGTAAAGAGTCTCGTCTTCGCGCGGATTGGCGCCTTGGTTCTTGGCGATATTCGCGAGCACGATGGGGAACTCCGCCCCCGCAGTGGACTTCGCAAGGAAATCGAGACCGTAGTTGAACTCGTGGTTGCCGATGGTGGCGGCGTCGTAGCCCAGCGTGTTCATCGCGGTGATGACCGGATGCATGTCGCCCTCCTTCATGCCCCGCTCGTAGGCGATGTAGTCGCCCATCGGGTTGCCCTGAAGGAAGTCGCCGTTGTCGACCAGAAGCGCATTGGTCGCCTCGGCCCGGATCTGTTCGATGATCGAGGCAGTGCGGGCCACACCCACGGTGTCGACGGGTTTGTCGGCGTAGTAGTCATAGGGCCAGACGTGCACGTGCAGATCGGTCGTCTCCATGATCCGCAGATGCGCCTGGTTGGCGGCGGCGTTGGCGGAGTACGGGTGCAGGACGATCAGGGCCGCCCCGGCGGTGGTGCCCGCAAGGAACTGGCGGCGGCTGAACCGTGGTTTCTGTTTGTGTGTCATGGTTCCCCCATCGGATGTCAGGTTTTTTCTGCGGTCAGGTTGCACGGAAAAGGCACGGCGGTGTGACAGTTTTTTCGCATTCCGCGACGGCATGGCAGGTCGCCGCCGATGAATTGCATCTTTGCGTGCCGCTGTGCATGAAGGGGCTAGGCAGGGAGGGCGGCACATGCGTCATGCGGAACAGGTGACATTCGGCGGATCTGGTCTGGACCGGGCAGCAGAGCTGCGCGGCACGACGGACCTGCTGGCCGATCACGGCGGGCAATTGGTGGTGTTGTGGAACGGCAAACCGCTGGTGGCCGGCGAGGACCGGGACCTGACACTCCTGCGGCTGCCCATCGATCACCCTGTGCTGAAGGACGCGGTGCGCGCCCCGATCCTTCTGGGGCGCGAAGACGGTGTCCTGACGTGGGCGACCGATATCTCGGGCTGGGAGCCGGAGGAAACGGCAGAGACGTTGGGCAGTTTCGTGGACCCCAGCGAACAGCAGCATCCCATGGCACCGGAAGGACGGTTCGCCGAGCTGCGCCGCATCATGACGCGGCTCACCGCGCGCGACGCCGAGCTGGCGGCGACCGCGAAGGCGATCCACGGCTGGCATGACAGCCACGGCTTCTGTGCGCGCTGCGGAGCGGCGTCCGACATCCGGCAGTCGGGCTGGCAGCGGCAGTGCCCGTCGTGCAACGCGCCGCATTTCCCGCGCACCGATCCGGTCGTCATCATGCTGATCACCCGTGGCAACCGCTGCCTGCTGGGGCGTTCGCCCGGCTGGCCCGAGGGGATGTATTCCTGCCTGGCCGGTTTCGTGGAGCCGGGCGAGACGATCGAGGCCGCCGTCCGCCGCGAGGTCTTTGAAGAGGCCGGGGTCCGTGTCGGTGCCGTCCGCTATCTCGCCAGCCAGCCGTGGGCTTTCCCGTCCTCGCTGATGATCGGCTGCCATGGCGAGGCGGACACCACGGACATCGTGCTGGACCCGGTCGAACTGGAGGACGCGCGATGGGTCACGCGCGAGGAGGTGGCCGACGCCGCGGCCGGTCTGCGGCCGGATCTAATGCCTGCAAGGCGCGGTGCGATTGCGCATTTCATGCTGAGGGCATGGCTGGCGGACCGTTTGGATTGACGGCACCCTGCGCGTATGGTCCTCATCCATGGGGACCATGTTGTGTGGACAAGGGCGGTAAGACGACATGAAGTTGAAGGCACGAGAAGACATCGAGGCACCGCTGGACAAGGTTTTTCGGTCTCTCTCGGACCTCGAAACCGTGGAGCGGCAGGCGCTCCGGCGCGGCGTCGATGTCCAGAGGGTCAAGGGCGGGGCCGCAGCCACCGAAGGCATGGAATGGCGGGTGGGCTTTACCTACCGGGGCAAGAAGCGGGAAGCCGACATTACCCTCACCGAATACACGCCGCCGGAACGGATGGTCTTCTCTTCGATCAGTGGCGGCTTGAAAGTGGTCATGGTGATGGATGTCGTGGCCCTGGCGCGCGCCCGTACACGTGTCAGCGTCGAGGTCGAGATGGCCCCCACAACGCTGTCGGCCCGCCTTCTGGTGCAATCGCTCAAGCTGGCGAAGGGCGGTCTGGACAAGCGCTTTCAGGGTCGGATGCACGATCTCGCACAGGAGCTTGAACGCCGCTTGCAGGCAACCGGCTGAACGCTAGGTCACAGGCTCGGGAGGACACCGAATGAAACGTCTGTTTCTGGCGCTTTGCGTCGCCGCGATGCCGGCGAGCGCCCATGAATTCTGGATCGAGCCGGTCGACGGCACGGTGGCCGAAGGGGCGCCGCTGGTTGCGGATCTCTACGTCGGGGACAAACTGGAGGGCGCGACGTTCTCCTATGTGCCGCCCAATTTCACCCGGTTCGAGATCCTGATGGGCGGCGATGTCCTGCCCGTCGAAGGGCGTGCCGGAGACAAGCCCGCGTTGAACATGACCGTACCTGGCGAAGGGCTGGCCACGGTGGTTCATGTGACGCGCGACTACACGCTGACCTACAAGGATTTTGCCACATTCGAACGGTTCTGTGCGCACAAGGACATTGCGTGGGCCTGTGCGCGGCACATCGAACGTGGCCTCGATCCCGAACAGGTCCGCGAGCGCTACTCCCGCCATGCCAAAAGCCTGATTGCGGTCGGCGACGGAGAGGGGCAGGACGTGCAGGTCGGTCTGCTGACCGAGATCGTCGCCGAAGCGAACCCCTTCACCGACGATTTGTCCGGGGGCTTCCCGGTGCGCGTGTTCTACAAGGATGAGCCGAGAGCCGACGTGCAGGTCGAACTGTTCGACCGCGCGCCGGACGGCACCGTGGATATCCGCCATTACCGCACCGACGCAGAGGGCAGGGCCATGCTCGAACTGTCGCCCGGGCACTTCTATCTCGTCGACAGCGTGGTCATGGAGGAGCGCGATCCGGGCTCGAACGGTGACCCGGCATGGGAAAGCCTCTGGGCGTCGCTGACCTTCAAGGTTCCTGAATGATCAATGCACTGAAAGACGTGACGCAGGTCCTGACCGGAGAGGACATGGCACCCTGGTCGCAGGACTGGACAGGACAGTACCGCTGGACACCGCTTTGCGTGGTTCGCCCGCGCGACACGGCCGAGGTTTCGGCTGTCATGCGGCTGGCACATGATAGCGGGACGCCCGTGGTCCCGGTCTCCGGCCATACGGGCCTGTCCGGCGGGACCGAAGGCGAAGGGGCCATCATGCTCTCGCTCGACCGGCTGGACCGGATCGAGGAAATCCGCCCTGAGGCACGGCTGGCGCGGGTGGGGGCCGGGGTGATCCTGTCCGACCTTCACGCGGCGGCGGCAGAGCTGGGGCTCGCGTTCCCCATGACGTTTGGCGCAAAGGGCTCTGCCCGGCTGGGTGGACTGTTGGCCACGAACGCAGGCGGGTCGAACGTCCTGCGCTACGGCAACACGCGCGACCTTGTCCTTGGGCTGGAAGCGGTGCTGGCCGACGGGCGCGTCGTCGACCTGATGTCCGAGCTTCACAAGAACAACACCGGCTACGATCTGCGGCACCTGCTGATCGGCTCCGAAGGGACGCTCGGCATCGTCACCCGGGCCGTCGTCAAACTGGTCCCGCAACCCCGCGCCTTTGCCACGGCGATGGTAGCCGCGCAGTCGGTCGATGTGGCGTTGACCTTGCTGAACCGGCTGCAGGACATCACCGGGGGTGCCGTCGAGGCCTTCGAGTTCATGCCGCGCGCCTACATGGACGCATACGCCGCGCTGCATCCGGCGGCCCAAGCGCCTTTTGCGGAACCGCACGACGTGAACATCCTTGTCGAACTGGGCGCCACCGCTCCGCGCGATGCATCTCCCGGCCCGGACGGCAGCGTGCCTCTGTCGGGCCTGCTGGAAGACGCGCTGGGAACGCTGTTCGAAGAGGGGCTGGTGATGGATGCCGCCGTGGCGACGAGCGAGGCGCAGCGCGCCGCGTTCTGGACACGGCGGGAAGCGGCGGCAGAGCTGTCGCTGGCCAAGAAACCCTGCGTGGTCAATGACGTGGCGGTGCCGCTGGACAAGGTCCAGACCTTCCTTGAGCAGGCGGAAGAACGCGTCGCCAAGGTGGACCCGCAGGCAGATGCCATGGTCGTGGCGCATCTGGGCGACGGGAACGTGCACTATGCGGTGCGTGTGACCGATGCCGCCTGCGTCACACCGGTGATGGAAACGGTGGAGGATCTGGTCCGTCTGCTGGGCGGCACCTTCTCGGCCGAACACGGTATCGGCCGGTCGAAGCTGGGCAGCATGGCGCGCCGGAAGGACCCTGTGGCGCTGGACATGATGCGCGCGATCAAGGCGGCGCTCGACCCAAAGGGCATCCTCAATCCCGGAAAACTCCTGCCGCCTGCCTGAAAGGCCCGGGATGGCGCAAGGCGGTGGGGCAGGCCGTGACGACATCCCGGCCCGCCTGTCATGGTTTCATGCGTCGCGCTGTGCGATCCAGTCGTGGTCCGGGTGGTTCTTGAACCGCCATTTGCGCATCGGGCCAGCCATGACGTTCAGGTAATACATCTCGTATCCGTAGGGCGCGCCGCAGGGATGGTGACCCTTCGGCACCAGCACCACGTCGTGATCGGAGACCGACATGGTCACTTCGAGCGACCCGTCCTCGGTGAACACGCGCTGGTGGCCGTAGCCCTGCGCAGGGTTCAGGCGGTGATAGTAGGTCTCTTCCAGATAGGTCATGTCGGGGAAGTTGTCCTCGTCATGGCGGTGCGGCGGGTAGGACGACCAGTTGCCAGCAGGTGTGAAGACCTCCGTCACGAGAAGGGAGGAGGCGACGTCGCGCTCCTCCATCGCGATGGGGTGGATGTAGCGCGTATTCGCACCCTTGCCGCGGGTCACGAGGTCGACGCCCTCCGGGCTGATCTGCGCCGCCGGGTAATCGCCTGTGGCCGGTGCGGAGCAGACCGCGAGGGTGCAGTCGGTGGTGGCCGCGGCCTCCCACGTGGTGGCCTTCGGCACGTAGACAGCATGCGGTGGCGTGCGGTCGAATACGCTCATCCGGTCGCCCAGTTCGCCGAAAGACACGCCCGCGCCCGTCACCTCTGCCTTGCCTTCGACGAGGACGAGGATGACCTCCAGATCGCCGGTCTCTCCCTTGGCCGTCTCGCCGGGTGAGAGCCGCCAGAGGTCGAAACCGACGTAGCCCCAGTCGGGGCTGTCCGGTGTCCGGGCATTCTCGATGGTGACGTTCTGGACCTGCCCGGAGGTGCCGGAGGGCTTGCGCAGGAGATGTGTCATGGGTCGTCCTTTCCGTGAGGTGGGCGGCGCGAAGCCCCGCCCTACAAGCTGTTTCACGCGCGGCGGCGGGCGTTCTGCGCATCCAGCGCGGCGTTGAAGGCGTCCGGGGCCATGTCTTCCGACAGGGCGCGGTGGAACAGCGCCGCCTGCGTTTCCGGGGCCAGCCCGCCCACCGGCGGGTCGGTGTCTAGGTTGGTGGGGAAGCTGTAGCCTTCGGCGCTGGCCGCGATGGCGGCGGCGGTGCCGGTGTCGTCCAGCCGGCCAGCGGCCCGCAGCGCCCGGACCACCGGGTAAAGTGTCCGGACCATGGCGGTGCGGTCGATCGACTCCATCGCCCGACCGAACGCGCTGGAAACCTGCAGCAGGTTGGCCATGCGGTTGATGTCCGACGAGTGGTTCGACCCAGCGCCATGGAACAGCGCCGGATTGAAGAACACCGCGTCGCCCTTCGCAAGCGGAAGCTGGATGCAGTGGTCTTCGAAATACGCGCGGAAATCGTCGCGGCGGTAAGCCATGTAACCGGGGCGGAAAAGCTCGCTGAACGGCAGCAGCTTGGTCGGTCCGCTTTCGACGGGCATGTCGCAATGCGCCACAGCGCCCTGCAACGTCATGACCGCGGACAGGTCGTGCACATGCGCCGGGAAGCGCCCTGCCGCCTCTGCCGTCTGGAAGCCGAGGTGATAGTCGCGGTGCGCGACCTGCGCCTTGCCACCGGGCCGTACGAGGTTGACCTGCGCGGTCATCTGGTAACACGGCCCGAGCCATGCTTCGCAGACTGCCGCGATGGCGTCGTTGCCGAAGTAGAGGGCGAAGGTCTCGGGATCCGTTTCACACAGCTTCTGGAGCGAATTCCAGATCCGGTCGTTGGCACCCGCCGCGGCGAAGTGATCGGCCCCGCCGCCGGAGCGCGCCTTCTCCTCCGCGATGATCGCCTCATAGGCGCGGCTGGCGGCGTCGATTGGGGCGGTGTCCTCGTAGGCGCCCTTCAGCACCAGCGCCCCTGCGGACTGGCCCAGCACCCAGCCCCATTCAGCCAGCAGGGACTGACGCTGCGCCGGGTCGCTGAGGGCCGCGGTAAGAGAGGGCATGTCGTAGAGCGGGACGTTCTTCTGAACGTCAGTGGCAAAGCGGAGCTGTCCCGCTGAAAGGGTCTGCCCGCAGAGCCGGGCGAAGTCCTGCAGGTCGCAGTCCTCGATATCGAAGTAACCGACGTCTTTCATGAATCCTCCTCCTTGGTCTCCGCCTCTTTCGGATCGAAGGCGAAGAAGAACTGATATGCGCAGTACAGGCCGATCAGGCCGAAGAGCAGCGCCCACATCGGCCCACCCCATGACAGTTCCAGCAATGCCCAGCCGAGGCAGGCCGCGACCGTCACGATCCGCCGCCAGAGCGGTTTGAAGAATGGGTGCTGGACGTCGAGAAGGCGGGCCATGGCGTCAGGTTTCGACAGTCAGGCCTGCGTTTGCGCAGACCTCCAGAATGTGCTGATAGCCCTTCTGGCTGTATTCGTAGGGCGGCGCCTTGGCCGGATCCTGTTCGGCCTCGACCACGATCCAGCCGTTGAAGGACATCTTCGCCAGCTTGTCGGCCACGGCCTGAAAATCGATGCAGCCGTCGCCCGGCACGGTGAAGGCGCCCGCGATCACGGCGTCGAGGAACGAGCGGTCGTTCTCGCGCACGTCCTTCACGATATCCGGGCGGATGTCCTTGAAGTGCACATGGTGTATACGATCTGCCCAGCGGTCCATCGTCGCCATGACATCGCCGCCGCCGAACAACAGGTGGCCGGTGTCGAAGCACAGCGTGACCTCGGGGGAAGACCCCTCCATCAGCCAGGTCACCTCTTCCTCGCTTTCGATGAAGCTGCCCATGTGGTGGTGGTAGGACAGGACCATGCCACGGTCCTGCATCCACTTTGCCACCTCGGACAGTTTGCGGGCATAGGCCATAACCTCGTCCCGGGACAGCTTTGGACGGTCGTTGACAGGCGTGTTCGCCATGCCTTGCACGGTGTTTGAACACTCTGCGTATACAAGGCAGGGGGAGTTCAACGCGATGAACTGATCGACCTGCTGGGTGATCGCGGCGCATTCCTCTTCGACACTGGCGACCAGCAGGTTGCCGGAGCACCAGCCACCGCAAAGCGCGATGTCGTACTTCTGGAGATAGGCCTTCAGCCCCTCGGTGTCCGCGGGCATCCGGCGGCCCCGCTCGACGCCGGTATAGCCGATTTCGCGGGCCTCCTTCAGGCACTGCTCCATGGTGTAGGCAGAGGTCAGGTCGGGCAGATCGTCGTTCTGCCATGCGATGGGGGAGATGCCGATCTTGACGGTCATTGTGCTATCCTCACGTGCGCTCGAGCAGCGCGGCTTCGTAGCCCTTGCGGGCGTCGTTCACTTCGGCGCGCTCCGAGACCTCGGGCACAGCCACGTCCCACCAGTTGCCGCCATGCGGGGTCGAGGGGTAGGGATCGGTGTCGATCACCAGCACAAACGGGCCGGTCGCGTCCTTGGGACGGGCCAGTCCGTCCTCCAGTTCCGCGATGTTCGAGACGTGGACCGACGCTGCGCCCATCGCGGCGCTGTGCGCGGCGAAGTCGATGTTGCTGTCCGCGGCAGAGGAATGATCCAGAAGGTTGTTGAACTCCGCGCCGCCGGTGCCCATCTGGAGCCGATTGATGCAGCCGTAGCCTCGGTTGTCGGTGATGACGACGGTGATCTTGAGACCCATCGCCGCCGCCGTAGCAAGCTCGGAGTTGGCCATCATGTAGGACCCGTCGCCAATCATGCAGATCACGTCGCGTTCGGGCTGGGCCATCTTGATCCCCATGGCGCCTGCGATCTCGTAGCCCATGCAGGAAAAGCCGTATTCCATGTGATAGGCTCCGGGGCGCGGCGCCTTCCACAGCTTGTGCAACTCGCCCGGCATGGTGCCTGCGGCGCACATCACGACGGTATCGGGGCCGGACGCGCGCTGCACCGCGCCGATGACCTGCTGGTCGGTCGGCAGTTCGTTGCCCTCGGCAGGCGCATCGGTCAGCGGATCGACCTTGCCGAACCAGGCCTCCTTGAAGCCTTCGATGTTCAGGCCGCCCTTGTAACTGCCAAGCGCCGAGGCGAGATCCCGCAGGCCCACGCGCGCATCCGCCATCAGAGGCATCGCGCCATGCTTTACGGCGTCGTAGGCCTGCACGTTCAGCGACACGAGCTTTGCGCCGCCGCTGAAAACGGTCCACGACCCGGTGGTGAAGTCCTGGAAGCGCGTGCCGACGCCCAGCACGAGGTCCGCCTCGGCACAGGCCCGGTTCGCCGATTCAGCGCCGGTCACGCCCACGGGGCCAAGGTTCAGCGGATGATCCCAAGCCAGCGACGACTTGCCCGCCTGCGTTTCGACCACGGGGATGTCGAAGGTTTCCGCGAAGGTCCGAAGGTCGGCGCAGGCGTCCGAGAAATGCACACCGCCACCGGCGACGATCAGCGGCTTTTTCGCCGTCTTGATCGCCTCCGCCGCGCGGGCCAGTTCGCCTTCGTCGGGGCGGATACGGCGCTGGTGCCACGTCGTCGGCTCGAAGAACGCCTCCGGGTAATCATAGGCCTCCGCTTGCACGTCCTGGCAGAAGGCCAGCGTCACCGGCCCGCACTGTGCCGGATCGGTCATGGTTGCCATTGCACGGGGCAGGGCGGTCAGAAGTTGCTCGGGGCGGGTGATGCGGTCGAAGTAGCGCGACACCGGCCGGAAGCAGTCGTTGGCGCTGATTGTGCCGTCCTCGAAGTCCTCGACCTGCTGGAGCACCGGATCGGGGCCACGGTTGGCAAAAACGTCGCCCGGGACCAGCAGGACAGGAATGCGGTTCACGTGGGCAAGCGCGGCGGCGGTGACCATGTTGGTCGCGCCTGGCCCGATGGAAGATGTCACCATCATTGCGCGTTTGCGGCCCAGTTGTTTTGAATAGGCAATGGCGGCATGCGCCATGGTCTGTTCGTTGTGGCCGCGCCACGTGGGGAGGGTCTCGCGCTCGTGGTAGAGCGCCTCGCCCATCGCAGCCACGTTGCCGTGACCGAAGATCGCCCAGCACCCGGCGAGGAAGCGTTCGCCGTCCTCGTTCATCTGGTTGGACAGGTAGCGGACCATCGCCTGCGCGGCGGTCAGTCGTATCATGGCCATATCGGCGCCCTCCCTCAGGCGGTCTGTCGTGTCGTGTCGGCCTGCGCGGACGCCTGCGCGCGCGCATCGTCCCATATGGTGCAGAGCCGGGTGTAGTTGTCCTTCATTAGGGCGATGGCATCGGCGTCCGACATCTCGCCCTTCATCCAGGCCTGCGCGGCGTCGCCAAAGATCGTGCGGCCGACGGCAAAACCCTTCACCAGGGGGAACCGCGCGGCGAACCTGAAGCTTTCGGCCAGCGCGTCCTCGGCGGCGGCGAGGCCCAGCACGACGATGCCCCGCGTGTGGGCATCGTTGCGTTCGATGGCGTCGCAGGCGGCCTGCCAACCCGCTTCGGTCTTCATCGGTTCCAGCTTCCACCAGTCGGGATAGACGCCGATGTCGTAGAAGCGCTGGATGACCTCTGCAGTCGTGGTGTCGGTGACTTCCGCGACCTTGGAGGGGATGACCTCCAGCAGGAATTCGAGGTTGTTGCGGCGGCAGGCGTGGAACAGCCGGGTGACCGTGTCTTCCTGTTGCTGCTTCATCTCCGGCGTATCGTCGGGATGGTAGAAGCACAGGCACTTCACCACGTGCTCAAGCGGCCATTCGTTCAGCCCGCCGAAGTCCGGGCCGATCTCAGGCTCAAGCCTAAGCGGGCGCGATCCCGGCCATTCCACCGGGCGGCCGATCCACAGACCGGTGCCCACAGCCTTATAGAGCGCCTGCCGGCCAAGACGACCGTCGCAGAGCAGGCCAAAGCCCGGCTGGCCGTTCGCCACTTCGGCGCAGGCGTCCAGACACAGCTCCTTGAAGTCGTCGATCCTGGCATCCGTCGCGCCGTCCAGCTCTTCAAGCTGCATGCGGTGGTCGAAGGCGAAGACCCGCATCGTCGACCAGTCGCCCTTGCGGTTCGTCGACCAGTGGATCTGCTCCAGCGCCTTGTCCTTGCGCAGCGCCTTTTCCTGCACGCCCCGGTCGAGGAAGAACTGGAGCTCGGTCCAGGAAGGATAGGCGGGCGCGCAGCCGTGGCGCGACACGGCGAAGGCGCCGCAGGCGTTGGCGTATTTCAGCGCGGTCGGCCAGTCCTCGCCATCGAGCCAGCCCTTCAGCAGCCCGGACATGAAGCCGTCGCCCGCGCCCAGCACGTTGAACACCTCGATGGGGAAGCCGGGGCCGGTCTGGCCGTCGTCGAGGCTGTCGGGGATCGGCCCCTCGAAAGCGGATGCGCCCATCGGGCCGCGTTTGCAGACCAGCGTTGCGCCGGACACCTCGCGAACCGCGCGTAGTGCCGCAATGGTGTCGGTGGTGCCGCCTGCGATGTGAAATTCCTCTTCGGTGCCGACGATCAGGTCGAACAGATGGAGGGTGGATTGCAGCTTGGCAGTCACCTTGTCGGAGGCGATGAACCGGTTTTCGCCGTCGCCGTGGCCGGACAATCCCCAAAGGTTCGGGCGATAGTCGATGTCGAGCGCGGTCTGCATCCCGTTCGCCCGGGCGATATTGAGTGCCTTCAGCACCGCCGCTTCGGTCCGAGGGTGGCTTAGGTGTGTCCCGGTCGCCACCACCGCGCGTGCTGAGGTCACGTAGGCCTCGTCGATGTCATCCTCGCACAGCGCCATGTCCGCGCAGTTGTCACGGTAGAAGATCAGGGGGAATTGCTCCTGGTCGCGTATGCCGAGGATCACCAATGCAGTCAGGCGCTCCGGATCGGTGACGATGCCGCGCGTGTCCACGCCCTCCTTCGCAAGTTGTTCGGTGATAAACCGGCCCATGTGCTCATCGCCGACGCGGGTGATGAGCGCCGACTTCAACCCCAGCCGCGCCGTACCGGCCGCCATGTTGGTCGGTGAGCCGCCGATGTATTTGTTGAAGCTGGCCATGTCTTCGAGACGGCCACCGACCTGCGCGCCGTAGAGGTCCACGGAGGACCGCCCGATCGTGATCACGTCGAGGGGTTTCGTCATGTCATCTGCCTTCACGAATAGAATCCTCCACGGGGCCTTCTGGCCGCCGTCTCCCTTGCCGATACCTGTCGCCAAGGGACGTCCTGCGTCAACGCCTCTGCGGTTTTTCCTATCATTTCTGAGAGGCTGCAGGGGGGCGAAATGAAAAGATCAGACGGATTCCGGGAGATACAGATCGGGGCGCAGGAACAGTTGTCCCGGCGTGCCAGTGGTCCCGTTCAGCACTGTGTCGGACACCAGTTTCACAGCGGCCTCGCAAAGCTGGCGCAGCGGCGTCGCGATCACCATCTCTGCATAGCGGTCGGCCAGCGCTGCACGGGATTCGGGCGTGATTTCATGCACGACAAGCGCCACCTGCCCGGGTGCGCGCGCCTCCCGCAGGGCGGCGATGGCCCCTTCCATGCCACCACCTGCACAATACAGCCCCTTCAGGTCGGGGTGCCGCTGCAGCAGTTCCAGCGTCGCCTCGTAGGTCAGTTGCCGGGTTTCGAGGTTCACGAGCGTGTCGAGGACGCTGTAGTCCGGTCCGAATTCACGGAAGTAGGAGCGGAAGCCGGTTTCGCGCAGTTCGTGCCCGTGCCAACGGAAACCGCCGACAAAAACGCCCAGTTTGCCCGGACGCTGGATCGCCTTCATCACCATGTGCGCGGCGACACGCCCGGCCTTCATGTTATTGACGCCTATGTAACTTTGCCGGACACCCTGCGCGAAATCGTTGAGCAGCGAGAAGCAGGGCGTACCGTTGTCCTGGATGCGGGCGATGGTGTCGGTGACCTGCACATGGTTCACCGCCGTCGCGACCAGGGCATCGGTGCGTGCGGCTGTCTTCTCCAGTACGGCCGCGAAATCCGACGGGCTTTGCGATGGCACGAAATCGACGATCATGCGCCCGCGAATGTTCGGCGCACGGGCGATGGCGCTTTCCATCTCCGTCCGGAAGTCCTGGTAGAACGGTTGGCGTTCCTTGTTGAAGACCACGCCGAAGCGGATCTCGGGCAGGTCGGCCATCATGCGTTGCCCGATCAGGGCGGCGGCGTGATAGCCGATACGCTGCGCGGCCTCGTACACCCGGCGCGCGGTCTCCTCGCGCACCTTAGCGCGGCCATTGAGCACGCGGTCGACGGTGGCGACGGAAACCTGCGCCTCGGCGGCAAGATCGTTGATTGTGGGGCGGCGGGCCATGGTGTGTCCTGAAGGTATACCCGAACCCGACTGCGGCATTCTGATGTATTTTGCAAGATTTTCTGTCGCGCTTGACGTGCAGCGTTGCCGGATCGGGTGGCAAACGGCTACGCCATGCCAAAGACAGCGGGAGGATCTTGAAGATGACCGGGATTGGCGTGGGCGTGATCGGCACGGGGTTCATGGGCAAGGCGCATGCGTTGGGTTGGCGCAACGCCCGCGCGGTGCTGGGTGGCAATCTGCCCGACGTGCGCATGGAAATGCTTTGCGAGATGCCGATGGCCAAGGCAGAGCAGTTGGCAGGGCAGTTCGGTTTTGCCCGTGCGACCGACGACTGGCGCGCGCTGGTGAACGATCCGGACGTCGATGTCGTCAGCATTACCACGCCGAACAACCTGCACCGCGAGATGGCACTGGAAGCGCTCAAGGCCGGCAAGCACGTCTGGTGTGAAAAACCCATGGCTCTGACGCTGGCCGACGCCGAAGAAATGGAGGCAGCGGCCCGCGCGGCTGGGGTCGTGACGATGCTTGGCTATAACTACATACGCAATCCTGCCTACCAGCACGCCAGGCGCATGATCGAGGACGGGCGCATCGGACGCGTGGTGCACGTGCGGGGCTGGGTCGACGAGGATTACCAGGCCGATCCGGACCTGCCGTGGACATGGCGTGCGAAACTGGCCGATGCCGGGCTCGGCACGCTCGGCGATCTGGGCTGTCACCTCGTGTCGATGATCGTCGGCCTCGCAGGGCCGGTCGAAAGCCTTGTCGCGGACATGCAGGTGGTACACGAGTCGCGGCCGCTGGCGGACGGCTCGGGGCGCTCGCCCGTCGAGAATGAGGACACTGCCACCGCGCTGATCCGATTTGCCAACGGTGCGCACGGATCGATTTCCACATCGCGTTCCGCCTGGGGCCGGAAGAACAGGCTGGACTGGGAAATACACGGGACCAAGGGGATGATTTGTTTCGCGCAGGAGCGGATGAACGAGTTGCAGGTCTACCTGAACGAGGGGCCGCGCGGCGAACAGGGGTTCCGCACGATCCTGACCGGGCCGGACCATCCGCCGTTCGGCGCCTTCGTCCCCGCACCGGGCCACCAGATCGGATTCAACGACCTGAAGGTGATCGAGGCGGCAGAGCTTCTGACAGCGATCCGTGACGGCGCGCAGGCCTATCCGTCGATGACCGATGCGCTCGGGTTCGAAAAGGTGATCCACGCCATCGCGGAAAGCGCGCGCAGCGGATCTGTGCGGGTAACGCTCTGACCGATGGCGCAGGTGTGTTGCGGCGCACCCTTCCGGACGCCCCGACTGAGCCTTCGCAGGCTCAGCGGCCCGCCCTCCAGGCCGCGCTCCGGTTGTTCGGAGGGGTCAGCCGAGGGAGCGATCCTCTGCCGCGCGCTCCAGCTTTTCAAGAGCGCGGTCCAGGATGCGCTCCTCCTCGATATCCAGGTGGGCGCGCAGGGCGTCCTGCCGGGCGCGCATCCGTGGCAGGGTGTCCTGAAAGACCTGAAGCCCGTGCGGCGACAGTTCGAGATGCTGCGCGCGGTGATCCTCGGGATCGAGCGTCACTTTCACGAAACCATCCGTGACCAGCGTCTTGATGTTGCGGGAGATCAGGCCCTTGTCCATCGCCACTTCACGCGACAGGTGCGCGGCGGTCGTGCGGCCTGCTCCGCCAATCAGCGACAGCAGGCGCCATTGGGTCAGAGTGATCCCAGCATGCTCCTTCAGGATTCGGCTGGATTGGGCGTTCAGCTTGGCCTGCACACGTGCGAGGCGAAACGTCAGGAACTTGGCAGGTGCGTCGCCAGCCGGTGTCTGCGTGTCGATATCGGTGTCGGGTACCATGTTCATTACCGCGAGACCCCTTTGCCTGTGAACCGCTGTCCGCAGCAATTAGCCTTGTCGCTTGCAGTGTCAACGGTTCAAACGCCCGCGCGAGCCGGACATGCGTTTCTCGCATAGGTGGTATTTGGCCTAGTATTGGCACACGGCGCCAGCGGTCTGGAGCACCGCACCGGGCGCGTCGGGCAACCGCATGAAGGTCACGCGGCGGTTCTCTGGCGCGCGGGGATCGTAAACGTTTTTGAGCACATGCTCTCCGAACCCCACGGGGTAGAGCGGCAGTGTGACATAAGCGGCATTGAGCGCACCCGCGACTGAGGCGGCCCGCCGTCGAGACAAGTCACAGTTGTACCCCTCGGAGCCGGAGGCGTCGGTGTGCCCGATTACGGCGTATGACGTGCCCGCCAGAGCCGGGTCTGAAAGCGCGGCCACAAGGGCGGTCAACTTGCCGAACTGGTCGCCCCGGATGTTGGCGCTATCGAAGTCGAACTCGATCGTGACGGCGACCGACGGCAGTGCAACCGTGCCGTGCGCCGCCGGTTGCGGTGCGGCATAGTTCGGCGCGGCGGCGGGCGGTGCGGCGGTGGAGGTCACCTTCTTCTGGTCGAGGTCCAGGACCAGCGTTTCGAACTGGACCTGCGGCACGGCGGATTCGTTCATTGCGCCTGAGGGATCGACTGTCGCCCCGGCACAGGTGGCCGCATCCGGAGAGGCGAGGCAGCGGGCCAGGGCGCTTGTCGGCCGTGCGGCGGTATCGTCCGGCAGCGCGCTGTCGTCGCCGCCGGGGATGAAGATCTCGCCGCTCTGAGCGTGGGCGGCAAGCGGTGCGCAGAACGCCAGGGCAAGGAACAGATGTCGCATTGTCGGCCTCATTGAGATTGGACGAGAACCGAGATCTGCGCCTTGGTCACGTTCGGGTTGTGGCTGGACACGGCGCGGTAATCGGCGCCGCTTGCGGTGGTCAGCTGGTCGCCGCCGCCGGGGTTGAGGTCGAGGATCAATGTCTCGTTCACCACCGACGTGTAGCTCTCGCGCGAGATCGGCTGGTGGTTGGCGGAACAGGAGACGGAGTTGGTGCCGGACCGTTCCTTGCTGATCGCCGCGTCGGAGCCGTTGCAGATCGCGAGGATCGTTTCGAGCCCCGGTTCGGAGGTGCGCAGCGCGCCCTGCGGCGGGAAGACGTATTGCGTGCCACCCTTGATGACCACGTCCGGCAGGCCCGGGAAGGGGTAGAGGACACAGCTGTCGTGGTCGTCGTCGATGGAAATCAGCGTCAGACGGCAGTCGTGGCGCGGCTCGATGAAGATGCGCAGCGGGTCTCCGACCTTGTAGGTGGGCTTGTCGGTGTAGACGGTCAGGTGGCTCTGCGCCGTGACCGAGTGCTGCGTGGCATCGTAGTCGGCCCCGAACTGCTTGGCGTCGGCATGGGTTACGATGGCCTGACCGCCGGTCTGGCCCACGCTGTCGTAGGGCGTGCCCTGTACCACCTGCCTGACCGAGTGCGACAGTGCGGCGGTCGTGCGGTGATCGGTCAGGATCGGACGGTAGTCGGTCAGCTTGTCCAGCAGCACCGGGTAGACCGCGGTCCATTCGTCACGCGCGATGGGCGAAACCTTCAACCGTTGCAACAGGGAGGCGTTCTCTGTCCCGGCAAAGGCGGCGCGGGCGGTCAGCTCGTCCTCGGTCAACCCCAGCTCGTTGGCGGCTTGTTCGTAGTTCACGAAGTAGTCGACGAAGTACACCATCAGGCCGCGCACGGGTTCCAGCCCGGCGGCCTTGGTCTCCGGGTCGATGCCGGCCTTCTGGAGGGTGGCAAAGAACGCCTCCATGTCCTTCTGGAAGTAGTCGTTGACCACTTCCTTGCCGGGATAGATCGCGTCGACGGTCTGGCGCACGGCGGGCGACAGGGCGAGGTTGTTCAGCGCCACCTCGCGCACGTGATCGTCGTTGAAGCGGATGCCCTTGGAGTGGCAGGACATGCAGGAGATGCCGTTCACCACCTCGCCGGTGCCGTCCGGGTAGTCGGTGTCGCGCACGATGGCGGTTGGGCCGACGTTCAGGCGGGTGCCGTCCGTGGTGTTCAGGTAGTAGCCGTGGAAGCCGTTCGGCAGGGTGAAGATCGACTCGCCCCCATCCTCGTGAAACGAGACCTCCTCGCCGAATGCGGACACAGGGCCAAGCGGGTATTCGAAGAAACTTTGCCGACCCTTCGATCCCGAGAAATCATAGGACGTCCAGAACATGCCGCTGCCAAGCGGATGGCGTTCGATCAGGCGGTTGTTGGTGGATACGCCGGAATCCTGGAAACCGGCGCGCACCACCTGTTCGTTCAGGATGTTCGACCGCATGTCGAGCCCAAGTTGCTGTTGCAATCCCTTCAGCGTGTCGGCCAGGCCGAGCACGTCATAGTACATCGGCGCAGCCGAGGCGGTCGCGGCGAACCAGTCGGCACGGATCACCGGTATATTGGTGCCTGCCATGGTCTGGAGCGTGCTGAGGTTCGGATCGGTGTCGGACTCCATCCCATAAGGATACTCGCGCTCCATCACCTCCCACTTCTCGTGGTTCCAGTCGAGATCGGGCAGGAAAACCCGCAGCAGGATGCCCTTCTCGTCGATCTTCTCGAACTTGTAGACGTTGGGGTTGAAACTGAGCGCGTTCATCAGCTTCACCGTCGCGGCGAGGTAGGCGTCGTAGTTCTCCTGCGTGACCTCGCTGTCGTTCCAAAGCGTCCGCATGGAAATGTAGCGCGTGCGGTCGCGGCGGTTTGTGGGCTGGGCGGACAGGTCCTTCAGGGCCAACGCGTAGAGTTCGGACAGGGGAACGAAGGTGCGCTCCGGCGGTGCGGTCTCTCCCAGTTTCGTGATCCACGTTTCGAGCGACGCCATTTCCTCCGGCTTGGGTGTGCAGGATGGGTCCCAGCAGTTGTCCGGCATGGCGGGCGCGCCGCCCGCAATGACTTGGTAAAGCTTGGATTTCGTGGGCTCGCCCGACACGACGAACTTCGGGTCCTGCGCAAGGCGGCGCACGTCGAGGATGTGCCCGAACCCGGATTTCGGATTGGTCAGCCCTTCTTCGAGCATCCCTTGCTGGTGGCACCCGGAACAGTACTTGTTCAGGACCTCGTAGGCTGCCGACTCTTCCGGTGTGGCGTCACCGGGCAGGGGCATGCCGTTCAGCTCCAGCTCCACATCGATCAGGATCGACTGGTCTTGCGCCGAGGCTGCGCCGGTCAAGCCGACGCCAAGCGCCAGGGCGGCTGCCGTCATCCGGAAAATGGGGGTCATCGCGCGTGTCTCCTGTGAAATCCTGGTGTGCATCCGCCGTCAGTTGCAGCGGATCGCGAGATATTTTGCCGAGGCCCAGCCGGTGGCGCCGCCGTTGCCCACATAGGGCCTTTGACACTGACCCGAGACGCACTGGATCTTTGCCCAGCCGTTGCTCTGGCCAACGACCTGCACGGTGTCCCCGAGGTAGACCTCCATCAGGATGTTGCCGCGTGTGGACGGGGCGCTGCGCACGTTCAGATAACCGGAGCCATCTGCGCGGGTGCGGCTGGAATAGGGGTTGAGGTTGGTCACGGTGGCGTAACACTGCCGTTGCGCCGAGGGCCGGGAGCTGGAGAGGTAGGTTGCGGACACCCAGCCCGTCAGCCCGTTCGGCAGCCGGATGTTCGACCATCCGTCGCTGCTGCCCGTGACCGTCACCTGCGTGCCCCGGTCTACGGCTGTGATCCGGCCGTACTGCGTACCGGGTCCGGAACGGACGTTCAGGCTGGCCGTGTTGTCGATGTACATCGTGTATCCGCCGCCGGAAGACGATCCGTTGCCGGAAGATCCGCCGTTCCAAAGCACCTCTTCGACAAAGCGCGACCCGGTGGAGCAATAGCTGTCGCTTGGAATCCGCCCGGCAGAGATCAGCTGTGCGATGCGCCCGTCGGCGTTGCCCCGCGACACGGTTTCCAGTGCGATGCCGTAGTACCCGTTGGCCGACCGGAAGATGCGTACGCCCTGGCCGCTGCCGAACCACTGAGAGATGAAGGCCTTCGCCTCTGACAGCGACGGACGCGATGCGGTCATGATGTAGCACGAGGACGACAGTTCATAGTTGCCCGAGCGCGTGGTCGCCCCGCCAGAACCGGACGTGCCGCCGGAGGATGTGGCCGGGGTCTTGAGGTAGGCGATCCGGTCGATCACCGCGCGTGAGATGCAGCTTGTGTCCGTGCCGCAGCGGTCGCGGGTGCCGGTGCGCCAGACGCCTTGGGCCGAGGCAGAGACCTGGCGTGCCGGGTTCTTGTAGGCACGTTCCAACTCCCCATCCAGGCCTGCCAGATAGCGGTCCCCGCAGATCGTCGCCTCTGTCGGGTTGAGCCGGCTGGACGAGCACCAGGGGCGCAGCAGTTCGGTCGTCGTCCCGCCTCCCGTCGTTCCGCCTCCGCCCGTGGTGCCGCCGATCGTCGAGGATGTGCTGCACTCGCGCGCCACGTAGCCCTTGGCAAGAATGGCAAAAGGATGGTCGCCGCAGGACTGGAGGTAGGCGTCATAGGCGTAACAGGCGTTCAACGTCTCGGCCTTGTTGTAGAGCGTGTCGCAGAAGCTGGGTTGCGGCGTCGTACCGCCGGTCTCCTGGCTGCCCCCTCCGCCACCGTTCGGGACGCCGCCGACTGCGGCCTTCAGCACGCGGCTGTGTTCAAGGATCGCCTGCATCGGCGTGGCGAAATTCACGGCGTCCTGCCCGGAACCCGCATTGTGCAGCCCGATCACCCTGCGTGAGGCGGCGTCGATCAGCGGTGAGCCGGAGTTGCCGGGCATCGTATCGCAGGTGTGCAGCAGCCGCCCGCCCGAAACCGCCGGCGAATTCGCCTGACACTTCTCGCGGCTGATGCGCTGCGCCTCTCCCATGGGATGGCCGATCACCCAGTAGGGGTCGCCGTCATGCGGCATGTTGGAGGCCAGTTCCAGCGTGCCATAGTCCTCGGAGGGATCGCCGATCACCTTCAGAACGGAGTAGTCGAGTTTTTCGTCCGCCTCGACCGGCGTGGGAAGGACGGTGTAGCTGCGTGCGCCTTCCTCGACGCCCTGTCGCGTGTAGCCGGCCCAGAACAGTGCTGCCTCGATCCGTGTCGCACCGGTGCGGTCCGCGCCCGCTGCCCCGGGGATGCAATGATAGTTGGTGACGATGTGCGCGTCGTCGACGATGAAGGCGGTGCAGGGAAAGACGCCGTTGTCCGTCAGAATGTCCAGCCGTCCGACCGGGCGCCCGAGCTTGGCAAAGAAATTATCGGGCGAATATGATCCGATGGATTCGCTGGTGCCCTCGCCGGGCTGCGTCAGCCCGGTGCTGCTTCCGTCCTGCCGGTCCATGATCGCGAACTGCTTGCGGTCCAGAACGACCTGCCCGAAACTGTTCCGGTCGAAGCCGACGAATTCCTGCGCCGCGCCCGAGTAGGGCAGGGACAACAGGGACGTCAGGACGGTCGTCAGAACCAGAGAGCGCACGGCTTCCCTCCCCCTACGAAAAAGGCTTTGTCTACAACAGCCGTCATGTTCAATGACGGGCGCCCCCACGTCAACGAAGGAAAACCCGACCAACAGGGAAAGAGCCGGAAGACAGGGAAAAAGACCGCTTGGAACGCGACTGTCCGGGTGCGCGTGATCGGGGAAGCAGAACTTCTGTCGCCCTGCAGGGGGGGCGGTTACCTTGCCGTGTGCACCGCCTTGATGCCGGCAGGGACGGGACAGAGTGCCGAGGGCCCGAAGCCGGAAGGATCGGCGCCGAAGGATCGGGTCGCAGCCTTGCGCTGGTGCGCGCCGGTTTGTGATTGCCTCAGCCGAGGTCGAAGCGGGCCCTCTCGGGGCACCTTTCGAAGCCCGCGGTCGGGGTCACCGGTCGTGACCGCGTGGTCAGGCAATGGATGTGAACCGCGTTCTGGTCGTGCGCCCCGATTGGAACGGCGCGCAGGTCGTTCTGCGTCGCTGATCAGGTATTTATGGCCAAGAAGAAGGAGAGCGGTTCAAAGCACGCGGGACAGGAAGCTCTTCGTGCGGGCGTGGCGTGGTGCGGTGAAGATGTCCGACGGCGCTCCCTGTTCCAGGATGCGCCCATTGTCGAGGAAGCAGATCGTATCCGCCGCCTCGCGCGCGAAGGCCATTTCGTGAGTGGCGAGGATCATCGTCATGCCCTCTGTCCGCAACTGGCGGAGCACGTCCAGAACCTCGCCCACCAGTTCCGGGTCGAGGGCCGAGGTGATCTCGTCGAAGAGCATGATCTCGGGCTGCATGGCGAGGGCGCGGACGATGGCCACGCGCTGCTGCTGCCCGCCGGAAAGCTGGTCGGGGTAGTGGTGCATCCGGTCGGCCAGACCGAAGCGGGCGAACAGCGCCTCTGTTTCCGGCAGCAGGTCGGCGCGGGTCTTGCGCAGCACCCGGCGGGGCGCCAGCAGCGCATTGTCGAGCGCGGTCATGTGCGGGAAGAGGTTGTAGCTTTGGAACACCATGCCGATGCGCTGACGGATTGGCTGCGGGTCGAGGCCGGGTTCGGCGATGTCCTGACCGTCGAGCAGGATCTGCCCGTCGTCGATCGGCTCCAGAAGGTTCAGGCACTTCAGTAGCGTCGACTTGCCGGACCCCGAGGCGCCGATCAGGCAGATCATCTCGCCCGGCGAGACCGACAGGTCGATGCCGTCGAGCACGGTGTTGGTGCCGAAGGCCTTGGTCACTGCGCAGAGTTCGAGGTTTTTCATGAGCGCGCCTGCCGTTCGCGGTTCATCAGGTGGTCGGCGTAGCGGGTCGCGGGGATGGTGATCGCCAGGAAGATCAGCGCCGCGCCCACGTAGGGTGTGAAGTTCGCGAGGAGCGATTTATAGACGCCGGCCTGCCGGAAGATCTCGACCGGGCCGATGAAGGACAGGAGCGCCACGTCCTTCTGCAAAGCGATGAACAGGTTCATGTTGGCGGGGATCACCCGCCGGATGGCCTGCGGCAGGATGACGAAGCGCATGGTATCGCCGCCGGAAAGACCGAGCGACAGGGCGGCGGCGCGCTGGCTCTCGTGGATCGAGTCGATGCCGGAGCGCAGGACCTCAGCCGTATACGCGGCGTAGACGAGGATCAGCGACAGCGATCCCCAGATGTAGGGAGAGTTCCAGGGCCTTGGCAGGCCCAGGCCCGGTACGCCGAAGCCGATCAGGTAGATCACGAGGATCACCGGCAGGCCGCGGAAGATGTCGATGAACATGGTTGCGAACAGGCGAACCGGGGTGAGCGCGGGGCTGCGCAGGTCACGCGCCACGGCGAGGACGAGGCCCAGGATCGCAATCAGCGGCGCGCACCATGCGAAAATCGCCACATCCATCAGAAAGGCTTGCAGCAGGCCGGGGAACGTGCGGGCGAAGACAGATCCGTTGAAGAAGGCGCGTTGCACGGCCTCCCAGCCCGGAGTGAGGGGCACCAGCAGGACAAGTGCCAGCAGCACCCCGCCGGTCGAGGCGGCGGCGATCAGATTTGCGCGGCGGCGCTGACGGGCCGCGTAGAGCTGTCGGCGGGTGGGCATGGGGTGTCCCTCTTTTAGCGGCGACTTTTGCCGCAGGGCAGCGGAGTGTCAAACGCTTCACATCTGTATTTCAGATGCATAGGTAAGCATTGCATACCTAAATTCGCAGGCGTATCGCGAAACAAGGTCGACTCGGAGGTGATGGTATGGACTGGCAAACTGTGCTGGCACGGCGGACGGGGAGAATGAAAGCCTCGGAGATCCGCGAGCTGCTGAAACTGCTGGATCAGCCGGACATCATCTCTTTCGCCGGTGGCATTCCCGATCCGGAGTTGTTCCCGGCGGCGGAGTTCGCCAAGGCCATGTCGGAGGCGATGACCGGGCCACGCGCGTCCCAGGCCCTGCAGTATTCGGTGTCCGAAGGCTATGCTCCGCTCAGAGCGTGGCTGGCCGACCATATGGGCGGTATCGGCGTGGCGTGCGGGGTGGAGAACATCTTCATCACGTCCGGATCGCAACAAGCCCTCGACTACTTCGGCAAGCTGCTTCTTTCGCCCGGCGATACGGCGATGGTCGGCTGGCCCACGTACCTCGGGGCGCTTGGCGCGTTCAACGCCTGCGAGCCGCGGTACATCCCGCTGGATCCGTGGTCCAACGCGGCCCCCGAGGATCTGCGCGCGGAGGCGGAGGCCGCAGGCGGTGCGGTCAAGATGGCCTACCTGTCAGCGGATTTTGCCAACCCCACGGGCGAAACGCTGGACGCGGAGGGCAGGGGGCGGCTGCTGGAGCGGGCCGAGGCGCTGGGAATCGCGCTGATCGAGGATGGCGCCTATCAGGCGCTGCGCTATGACGGCGATCCAGTGCCGCCGATCCTGGCGACCGACATCGCCCGCAACGGCGGGATAGAGAACAGCCGGACGATCTACTGCGGGTCGTTCTCCAAGACACTTGCACCGGGGCTGCGGGTCGGATGGGTCTGCGCCGCGACGCCGGTGATCGAACGGCTGGTGCTGATCAAGCAGGCGGCGGATCTGCATTCGCCGACCCTGAACCAGATCGCGACCGAGCGTGTCGCGCGCGAGATCTTCGACGATCACGTCGCTGGGTTGCGCCGGGTCTATGGGGCGCGGCGCGACCGCATGTTGGCCGCCCTCTCGCGCGAGATGCCGGAAGGCGTGACATGGACGCGGCCCGAGGGCGGAATGTTCGTCTGGGTGACGCTGCCTGCGGGAAACGACAGCGCGCAACTGCTGGAACGGGCTGTGCGCGAGGCGCGCGTGGCCTTCGTGCCCGGCGCCGCGTTCTTCCCCGACGGATCGGGGCGGAACACGCTGAGGCTCAGCTTCTCCTGCGCGGACGAAGCCCGGATCGACGAGGGCATCGCCCGGCTGGGCAGACTTCTGGGCTGAGCTTACTCGATCACCGGGACGCCGGTGGTCTCTTCCAGCCAGCTCTTCTCGATCTCGGCCAGGGTGCCGTCGTCGATCAGCTCCTGAAGCGCGGCATCGACACATTCCTTAAGTGGGCTTTCGTTGGGCATCAGAAGGCCGAACTGATCGGGGTTCTCCGTCCGGTCGGCGGGAAACTGGCCGAGGATGGTGCCGCCGTCGACCACGACCGCCGAAAGGTAAAGAGCGGTCGGCAGATCGAACAGCGCGGCGTCGATCTGGCCCGCCTGCATCGCGGCGGTCACGTCGACGTTGTCGTTGTAGAGCATCGGGTCCTTTGACGGACCGATCAGGTCCTGCAGCATCGGCACGGCGGTTGTGTTGGCGTCGGCCCCCCAGACCAGTCCCTGGAGCGAGTCCATCGTGGCGGTGGCGCCGCCTTCGACCACGCGATCGGTCGTCAGCACTGCCATGGCGGAGCTGTAATAAGGGATCGAGAAATCGACGACTTCTTCCCGCTCCGGCGTGATGGAGAACTGCTGGAGATTGAAGTCGAAGTCCTTCTCGCCCGGCTGGATCGCCTGGTCGAAGGAGGACCGGATCCATTCCACGGCGTCGGGCTCGAACCCCATTTTGGCGGCCACGGCGTAGGCGACGGCGGCTTCGTAGCCCTGACCGGACTCCGGCTTGTCATCCAGAACCCAAGGGTAGAAGGCCGGGTTGCCGGTGGCGACGGTCAGGGTGCCGTCCTTCAGGGTCTTGCCGGCGGCGCAATCGTTTTGCGCGTAGGCCGCGCCGGCAAGGCACAGCGCAAGCGCGGTGGTGGTGACGAGTTTCATGTCTGGGACTCCCGGTTGGATTTTGACTGGCAGCTTCCGTCGGTTGCCCGTCCTTGTCAATTTTGTCCGCCAAGGCTTGCCCGTGACCGATGCGGCTGGCGAATTTGACAGCATGCCCAGCGGTTTGGTGTCAGCGAAGGCTTGACGCCCGCCGCGCCGCGTGTCTGGCTTGGTGCATTGACACCGGTCTATTCAGGTAGCGGAGTTTTTCATGAAGTTCGTTCACCTCTCCGATATTCATCTCGGCCCGCCGGGCATGACCATCGGCGGTCTCGATCCCTACGACCGGCTGGCGCGCGCTTTGGGCCATATCGCCGAACACCATCGTGACGCTGGGTTTGTGGTCATTAGCGGCGACCTGACCGAATACGCCGAGAGAGAGGCCTATGCCCGGCTGCGGCAGGCGCTCACGATGCTGCCGATGCCGGTGCGCCTGATGATGGGAAACCACGATGACCGCGATGTCTTCTTCGACGTGTTCCGCGATCATCCGAGAGACGCGGACGGCTACGTCAATCATGCGACCGACCTGCGGGAAGGCCGGTTCATCTTCTGCGACACGGTGGAGACGGGCCGGGACGAGGGCCATTTCGGTCCCGGGCGCCTGCGTTGGCTGACCGAGCAACTGGCAGGATGCGAACGCGCCTTCCTGTTCTTTCATCACAACCCGTTGCACATCGGCGACCCGTCGGCCGACGGGTACTCGCTGCGGGACGAGGATCAGGGGCCGTTGCGCGACTTGCTGAAAGCCAACGCCCAGAAGGTCGCCTACATGTTTTTCGGCCACGTGCATGCGCCGTTGTGCGGCACGATGTCGGGCATCGCCTTTTCTGGTGTGCCCTCCACCATGATGCAGCGCATCCCGAACCTGACGCCGGCGGAACACACCGCCATCGGACCGCTCGAACCTGCGTATCGTGTCGTCCTTGTGCGCGGCGAGGACGTGGTCATCCACCAGATCCCCTTTGCCTATGAAGGCGAACTGGACTGGTTCGCCAACACATGAGTCCCGCCGCCGCGTCTCAGCCGGGACGGTAGACGCGGTTCGCTTCGGGGTCGTCGGCATCGAAGGGCAGGGCGTCCAGCTCCTCCCATGCCGCTGCCGGGATCTTCGTTGCGGCCCAATCGAGCGTCTGCTGCACACGCTCCGGCTTGGACACGCCGATGACTGTCGAGGTGATCCGAGGATCGCGCAGCGAGAAGCCCAGGGCCGCCGCGCCGGGTGCGATGCCGTGCTTGGCGCAGATCGCTTCGATGGCGCGGACGGGTTGCAACGCCTCGTCCGTGGCCTCCTGGTAGGTGATCTGCGGCATCTCCGCCGCCCCCTTGGCCAGCACGCCACCGGCGAAGGGGGCGGCGTTCAGGATCGCGATTTCGTTGTCGTAGGCGTAGTCGAACATCTGAGCGGCAGCACGGTTGAGCAACGTGAACCGGTTGTGCGAGATCAACGCATCGAAAGGCCGGTCGCGCAGGATCGGGAACATGATGTCGATGCGCCCCATCGCAAGGCCCACCGCCTGGGCGATGCCTTCTTCCTTCAGCTTGAACAACTCGTCCAGCGCGCCGCCTTCCCCGGTGATCTCGTTCAGATCGCGGGCGTGTTCGGGATCGTGCAGGTGCAACAGCGGGATGGTGTCGAGATTCAGCGCCTTCAGGCTTTCCTCCACCGATTGGCGGACGCGGGCGGCGTCGAAGCGCCTCGTCTCCATGTCGCGGTCAAGCTTGGTGGACAGGACGAAGCCCTTGGGCAGTCCGCCGCGTTCCTTGATGACCTTGCCGATCCGCTCCTCGGAACGGCCGAAGCCATAGTTGCGCGATGTGTCGAGGACGTTCACCTCTGACTCGAAGATGGCGTTGATGGTATCGCGCGCGCGATCCTCGGAAACGGAATAGCCGTAGGTGTCGGGCATGTCGCCAAGTGCGCTGGCACCGAAGCAGAGTTCGGTCACTTCGAGGTCGGTGCGGCCCAGTTTGTATCGGGGCATGGACATGGTCAGGTCTCCAGTCGGTAGAAGCGTGTCGCGGTCGCGCCGAAAATGGCATCTTTTGCGGCGGCGTCCAGATGGTCGGTCAGGGTGTGGGCGAGGGCGTGCCAGTCTTCGTATTCGGCACGCAGCCGCAGGACGGGCCAGTCGCTGCCCCACATCGTGCGCTCTGCGCCAAACACGGACAGCGCGTGGTCGGTGTAGGGGCGCAAGGCCTCTGCCGACCAGTCGGTGTCGGCCTCGGTGACGAGGCCGGAGAGCTTCAGGAAGGTCTGCGTCTGGGCCAGTCCCGACATGCCGTCGCACCATTCGGCGTGGGCCTCGGGCGTATGGGCGCGCAACTGGGGTTTCAGGCAATGATCTAGCACGGCGCGCAGATCCGGGTAGCGATCCAGCAATCGGCGGAAGTTCGGCATGTGGCGCGGGCAGCCGAGGCAATCGAACGTCAGGTCGAGGTCGACGAGTGCCGCATAGGCCCATTGCACGTCGTCCCGCAGCATCCAGTCGTCATCCGGGAGGTCCTGGATCATCGGGCGCACGCCCTTGAACTTCGGATGCCGTGCAAGCCGTTCCAGCGTGCGCGCCTGTCCGCGATCTCCGAAGTCGATCCAGCCGACAACACCGGCCACGTGCGGCGTCGCATCGGCGATGCCCAGCAGGTACTCTGTTTCCCCGGTCGTGGGTGCGGCCTGTACGAGAACGGTCCGTGTCACGCCAGTCCCGGTCAATCCGGCGGCGAGATCGGCGGGCGTGTAAGGGCGCGACAGCACAGGGTCGTCCTCCGGCATCCAGCCGTAGTCGCCTCGTGCGGGGTGCCAGAAATGATGGTGAGCGTCGACTTGCACGGCCATCAGAACACCAGCCTTCTGTCGGTGCGCGGTACGCGGCGCAGGGTGGTATCATCGGGGTGGCCGGGCCGGGGCGGCAAGTCGGTGCGCTGCGGCTGCCCGGTCTCTGCGGCCGCCTCGATCGCGCGCATCACGAGCACGTCGGCGCGCCCCTCGGCGCCATCGTTCTGAGGCGGCGTGCCCGCCTGAATGCAGTCCGAGAAATAGGCGATCATCGCCCCGAAGTCGTCGTTCTCCGGTGTGCGGACCTGTTCGACGACCTCTTCACCGGCGTGCCGGGTCAGGTGCAGTTCGTGCTCGAACTTGTAGCCGGGATCGGCTGTCAGTGTCCCTTTCGTTCCAAGCACCTGCATCAAGTCGCGGGCGTCGGTGCCGAAACTCGCCATGAACTGCGCCAAACGGTCGCCCGGGAACCGCAGGGTGACGGCCACGGTCTCATGCGTCTCGGAGAAGCGCGGATCGTTGTCGCCGTGTCCGAACATGGCCGTGACCTCGACCGGTTCTGCGGAAAAGACATGGCGGGCGGCGTTCAGGCAGTAGACGCCCAGGTCCTGCAGGGGCCCGCCCCAGTGGCTGCCCTTCAAGCGGTGGTTGCCCGCGTCGATCTGGAACCCGAAGACGGACGAAAACAGGCGCGGCTCCCCGATCTCTCCGGCCCTGATGCGTTCCAGCATGTCGATGGTGCCGGGGTCGTGGTGCAGGCGGTAGGCTGTCATCAAGTAGGTGCCTGCCTTGGCGTGCGCTGCGATCATCGCGTCGCACTCCTCGACGGTGGTCGCCAGCGGTTTCTCGACAAGGGCATGGCACCCGGACTGCGCGGCGCGGAGGGCAAAGTCGGCGTGGCTGCTGTTCGGCGTCGCGATATAGACCGCGTCCGCGTTCCCCGCCGCGAGATAGCCGTCCAACTCGTCGTACGAGATGACGTCGGGAATGCCGTGGAAATCGGCCAGCTCGCGGGCGCGTTCGGGTGAGCCGGTGACAAGCGCCGTCACGCGCGAGTTTCCGGTCTGGTGCACAGCGGGCAGGAAGGCGATCTGGCTGATCCAGCCAGCGCCGATCACGGCGTATCTGGTTTCGGTCATGAACGGTCCGGGTATGTTTCAAAAGAAGAACGGTGGCGCGGAATGCGCGCCACCGTCTGTTGCTGCGTGTATCGGCTTATTCGACGCAGGAGTCGATGTTGTCGTTCGTGCAGACGTCCAGACCGGTGTAGGTCGGATCCTGGAGCGAGCCGCCGTCCTTCAGGTCCTTGAGCATCTGCATGGCAAGGTAGCCCATCTCGAACGGACGTTGCCCGACCAGACCGTTGCCCAGACCGTCCTTGGTCTGCGCGATCTGCATCGGCAGGGTGTCCGCCACGACGATGGTCAGGTCGCCCGAGGCCATCTTGTCCTTGTAGGGCTCCGCCGCACCGCGATAGGCATTGTCGAACCACTGCGTGAAAGCACCGGTCGACAGGAATGCAGTCAGGTCGGGGTTCGCGGCAAGGATGTCGGTCATGCCCTGCACGGCGACGTTGCCGTCGTCGTTGGTGATCAGCGGGCAGCCCGAAATCTCGGTCCAGCCGCCCTGACCGTCCAGCATGTCGCCCGGCGCTTCGCCCATGTCCTCGCCGGCCAGCGTGTCACGCGCACCTTTCAGGCGCTCGTTGTGGTTGGCCGCCGCGGCGCCGCCGGTCTGCAGGCAGATCGTGCCGCCATCGGGGTGACGTGCCTGAACCAGCTTCGCCAGCTCGACGCCGATGTCGTAGTTGTTGGTGCCGACGAAGGCCGCGCGCAGCCCCTTGTCGTCCTCCAGAAGGTCGGCGTCCCAGGTGATGACCGGGATGCCTGCGGCTTCGGCCTCCTTCAGGGTCTTCGCCATTGCGGGCGCGTTCGAGGGCGACACTGCGATGCCGTCGACACCTTTGGTGATGAGATCCTGCACGATCTGGATCTGCTCCAGCTCGGTGTGCTCACCGGGGCCGATGTATTCGCAGGTCACGCCTTCGATCTCTTCCTGCGCCTTGTAGCAGCCGTCGCGGGCGAGGTCGAAGAACGGGTTGTTCATTGCCTTCGGCACGAGCGCGAAAGTGTAGCCGCCGTGGCTTTCGGCAAAGGCCGGAGCCGCGAGTGCGCCCAGCAGGGCCGTGGCCGTCAGTAGTTTCTTCATGCGTATATCCTCCCTGAATTAGCATGAAAGACCGGGGATTATTTGCCCCCGCGATTGCGGATCTGTTCCAGAAGCACCGCGAGGATGAGGAACAGACCGACAAAGAATTGCTGCCACAGCGCGGGTATCCCGGCGAGCAGCAGCGAGTTCCGGATGAGTTCGACCAGAGCCGCGCCGATGGGCGCGCCCAACGCATATACCACGCCGCCCATCAGGTTCGCGCCGCCGATGACGGTGGCCGCGATGACGTTCAACTCGTAGGTGACGCCCATCGCGTTGGTGGCCGACCCGGTGTAGCCGATGAACATGAATGCTGCGATCCCGGTGCACATGGAGCAGACCATGTAGACCGACACGATCACCCTCTCGACCGGGATGCCGGCCAGTTTCGCCGCATGGGCGTTGCCGCCGATGGCGATGACCCAGCGGCCCCACTGGGTGAAGCGCCAGACCCACAGGAACAGCAGCGTCATGATGATGAGCACCCAAACCACGTTCGGCACGCCCAGGACGTCTCCGCCGCCGATCCATTCGAAGATTTCCTGGTCGGGGCCGAACTCGTAGATCATCTTGTTGTTCGACACGACCATGGCGACAGACCGCGCCATGGCCAGCATCCCCAGCGTGACGACGAAGGGCGCGAGCCTGACGTATGCGATCAGCACGCCGTTGATGAAGCCCACTATCGCGGCAGTCAGCATGCAGGCAATGAAGCCGACCTCCACGCCCCAACCGGCCTGCAGGACCAGTGCGAGGTTGATGCCGCACAACCCCAGCAGCGAGCCGACCGACAGGTCGATACCGGCAGTACAGATCACCGCCGACATGCCCAGTGCCATGATCCCGAAGTAGGCCATGTTGCGGGTGATGTTGAACATGTTGCGTTCGGTCATGAAGGCGTCGGAGACGAAGCTCATGACCAGCGCGATGAACAGGATTGCGACAAAGACCCAGAAGGGCTGGGTGCGGATGATCGCGCCGATCCCCGTGACTTCCTGCCGGGACGTGATGCTGTCGTCGATCGCCGCGTGGTCGATGGGTTGCTGCGCCGTCTTGGCGTGTTCTTCGGTGGGGGTCGTGTCGGTCATGCTGCCTCGATCGCTCCGATGATGAGTCCGGTGACCTCTTCGGGGGTCGTTTCGGTGATGCGCTTGTCGGCCACCTTGGTGCCGCGGCGCAGGACGGCCACGCGGTCGCAGACGTCGAAGACGTCCGGCATCCTGTGGCTGACGAGGATGACGGCGTGGCCGGTGTCCTTCAGGCGCTTGATGAGGGCGAGGACCTCTTTCACCTGCCGGACAGAGATCGCGGCGGTCGGTTCGTCCATCAGCACCAGCTTCGGGTCGGACAGGCGGGTGCGGGCGATGGCGACGGCCTGCCGTTGACCGCCCGACATCTGTTTGACGAGGTCGCGGGGGCGAGTCTCGGACTTGAGTTCGCCGAAGAGTTCGCCCGCCTTGGCGTACATGGCCTGGTAGTCGAGCTTGCGGAACGGCCAGACGCCGGTGGAGATTTCCCGCCCGAGAAAGACGTTCGCGGCCGCCGTCAGGTTGTCGCAAAGCGCGAGGTCCTGATAGACAATCTCGATCCCGTTTTCCCGTGCCTCGATGGGCCTTGTCATGTGCACGGGCTTGCCCTCGATCAGGATCTTGCCCGCTGTGGGAGAGAAGTTGCCGGCGATGATCTTCATCAGGGTCGACTTGCCGGCGCCGTTGTCGCCCATGAGGCCCACCGCCTCGCCGGGCTGAATCGTCAGGTCGATCCCGTTCAACGCGTGGATGGCGCCAAAACTCTTGGTGATGCCTTTCAATTCGATAAGGCTCATGTTGGTCTGGTCCTCCCTGTCCGCCCCGGCCTCTGACGTGCCGGGTGCGGGCTCAATTCTGTCAGCGTCCAGCGGGACGCGGCCTGGTCTCATCGGGGAAGAGGACGATCCGTTCGACGTACGGAAAAGCGACAGCGGCGCTGTCGTTTCGTCCGTGTTCCTCCCTTCCCAGTGCCGCCGTTCTTTCGCGGATCTACGTGCCGCCGCGGCTTTGGTATACCATCGTTGGCACGGCGCACCTGACCTGACAAGAAGATTTTTCGGGAAATGTCGGCGTCAGCCGGTGGGGTCCAGGTAGGTGGCGAAAAGGAACACACGTCGCCGCTTTTGCCCCTGTCGTGGATCAGCTGCGCATCGGGCGGGGCGCGACGACAGTCAGGGGCGGGACAGGCACAGCTCCCCTGGCAGGGCTTCGCGCATCACGGCCGTCGATTTCTCCAGGGCGGACTTCGGGCACAGGACCGGGTCCTGATAGACGAGCGACAACCAACCATCGTACTCGTTCTGGCACAGCCGATACGCAAAGCGCGCCCACCATTCCGGAGGATGTCCGTAGCCGGGAGTCGAATAGGTCCAGGCGCGGGCGCTCATGTCCGTCAGGCAGCCCGTGTCGATCAGCGAGTTCGTGGCCGCGACCGTCGGATTGATCGTGGCGTCGGTGACATGCACGCAGAAAAGCGCGTCGCCCAGCACGTCGATGACGCTGATCGGGTCGGCCCCCATCAGAAGCATCTGCGCCGGATCTAGGTTCGCGCCAAGCTGCGGGCCGATGGCCAGGCGAAGGTCGTGAAACGTGAGGACGTTGTGAACGCATTGTGCGGCATGCATCGTCACCGCGATCTTGCTGACACCGTTTTCCCGGGCGAGCGCTGCCATGCCGGTCCAGAAGGGGTAAAGCACGTCTTCCCACTGGTAGCGCAGGGCCGCGCTGTTCTCTGGCGAAACGGAAGAGGTGATCCAGTTCGGCGCCGTGTCGGTGGCGTTCGCCGCGGGCAGCCCGGACGTTGTCACCACCATGTCCACTTCGAGCGCGCCGGCGAGGCGTATGGCGTCGGCGAGCGTGTCGGCGTCGTCGCGTACGGAAGGGTTTAACGCGTTTCCGGCCGCATTCAGCGCGTAGATCTCCAGCCCGCGTGCGGCGAACGCCCTGAGGTAGTCATGGCGCGCACGCGCATCGGACAGCAACTTCGCCACGTCTATATGTGGCGCGGTCGACCAGCCGCCGGTGTTCACCTCCACACCGGCTAGGCCGAGGCCTGCGGCGGCATCCAGCATCTGATCGAACGGCAAATGTTGCAGGCTGTCGGAAAGCGTCCCGAGTTTCATGCGTCAGGTCCTTCGGTGTCCACCTCCGTGGCATAACGCGCCCAAGGTAAAGGAGTGATTTCAACGTCCGAGATTTCCACGACGGACGGGTGCACCGCTGGAGCATAGCAATCGTGCATCAATTTGGTCCGTGGCAGGTTGACCCGGGCCGCGCGCAATCGCAGTATCCCGGCAGATCCCTGTGCCAAAGCGGGGACGACATGGGAGGAATTCGTAATGCTGACAAGACGCGGAGCGCTGCGCGCCGTCGTGGCCGGATCCGTTTCGGCCCTTGCCCTGACCGCCGGTGCGGCACAGGCCGTGGAGCTCGACCTGATGATCTCGGACGTGGATGGCAAGGCCGCCATCATCCAGGAATTCGCGGAGCGCTATCAGGAACAGAACCCGGACGTGCAGATCACGCTCAATGCCGTGGGCTACAACGTCATCCGTGAACAGCTGCCGATCCAGCTGGAGGCGGGCACCGGGCCTGACCTGTCGTTTGTCACCAACCTCGGCGGCATGCATCCCTATTACGTGGACCTGTCGCCCTACGTCGATGCCGAAGCGTGGGAAGCCGCATACGGCGCGGTCCTGCCCTGGTATCGCGCGGGCAACGAGGGCGGCATCTACGGCTTCCACACCGAAATGACGGTGACAGGCCCGTACGTGAACCTCACCATGTTCGAAGAGGCCGGCGTCGATCTGCCGGAGCCGGGGTCTACGTGGGAGGACTGGGCAGAGGCCACGCAGGCCGTGATGGACGAGACGGGTTCCTACGCCGGGATGGTGATGGACCGCTCCGGCCACCGCTTTGCAGGTCCGGCCATGTCCTATGGCGCCAAGTACTTCGACGACGAGGGCCACCTGATTGTCGACGAGGGCTTCAAGGCTTTCGCGCAGATGATGCTCGACTGGCATGAAAGCGGCCTGATGCCCGCCGACATCTGGCCCGCCGCGTCGGGCGCAAAGTACACCAACGGAAACGAACTGTTCTTCAATCAGGAAGTGCCGTTCTACATGTCCGGATCGTGGAACACCTCGAATGTGCAGAGCAACGTGGGCGATGCCTTCGACTGGCAGGTGGTCCCCGTACCCTGCGGCCCGGATGGCTGCGGCGTGATGCCGGGTGGCGCGGGCCTTGTCGCCTTCAAGTCCGGCGATGCCGAGAAGGAAGCCGCCGCCGCCGCTTTCGTCGGGTGGATGGGCGAAGAGGAGCAGGCGCGCGAATGGTACGCCCGGACCTTCGCGATCCCGGCCCACGCCGGTTTGCAAAAGGAAGGGCTGGACTACGAGGCCGCCGGAGCGACCGAGGCCGTCGCCAACGCGCTTCAGGCCTTCACCGGCATGGCCTCTGCCGCCGCCGAGCAGACCCCGCAGGCCTACGACCTCCAAGGCTCGCAGTTCGGGTTCGTGATGTACAACGCGACCGTGCAGTATCTCTCGGCGGCGATGAACGGAGAGCTGTCTCTGGACGAGGCGATGGCGAAGATTTCCGAGGAACTGGAAACCAACGCCCGCTGACGGATGTGCGCAGGGCGGACCGCGGTCCGCCCTGCCACGCCAAGGCCCCATGCGACGGGAGAGACCATGACACCGGCCGGACTGGCGCTGACCATTCTCGGGCTTGCCTGGGTCGTGGGTGGAAGCGCGTGGCTGCTGAGCCACCGCAGCTACACCCTGAGACACGTGCCCCGCTTTTTCGCCGACCTGCTGGGGTTCCCCGTGGAGTTGTCACAAAGCCTGTTCGGACGGATCGGCGTGCCCTATGCGCTGCTTTTGCCGAACATGCTGATCTTCGGCTTCTTCACCTTCCTGCCAATGATCCTGAACGTCTACGTCTCGATGACCGGGGGATCGTCCATCGCGCTCTTCGACCGGCCATTCGTCGGGCTGGAAAAATACCGCGACATCTTCGAATGCGCGAACATCCTTATCCCGAAGACCTGCAGCAACGCCGGCTACAACTTCTGGACCGGCATGTTCAACACGCTCTGGTTCGTGGTGATTCAGGTGCCGGTGATGGTCGTCGTGGCGCTGCTGACCGCGCTGGTGGTGAACCGCAACATCCGGGGCAGGGGATTCTGGCGGGCGATGTTCTTCTATCCGGTGATGCTGTCTCCGGTGGTCATCGCCAACATCTGGAACTGGGTCCTGCACCGCAAGGGCGCGCTGAACGCCGCGATCGGCGGCACGCAGGACACCCTGACCGGCCTCGCCGGTCTGTCGGGCTTCGACATCGCGGCCACCGTGCTCTTCGGCATCGTCCTGATGGTCGTTTCCGAGCGTACCCTGCGTGGCGAGCGCGGTCTCTCCACGCCCTGGGCCAGTGTCTTCTGCGGGATATTCGCACTCCTGACAGCCTGGGCGCAGCCCCTGTCTCTGGCAGGCCTGCCCGGCAGCGGCTGGCTGGGGTTGGCGCTCGCGGCGGCGCTCCTGTGGCTGGTGGCCAGCGAACGCGCAATCGCCCGCGCGGCGGTGATCGCCTTCGGCATCGCCGCCGTGCTGATGCTGCTGTCGATCCAGTTCGACGCGGTCTTCGACTTCGGGCGCCACCGTCCGGTGAACTGGCTGGTAACTCCGAACACCGGCTGGCCTTTCTTCTGGCTGGTCTTCGTCTTCTGCTGGTCGCACATGGGGTTCTACATGCTGATCCTGCTGGCCGGCCTGCAGGCCATTCCCGCGGACCTCTACGAAGCCGCCAAGATGGATGCCACCAAACCGTTCCGCGCCTTCCGCCGCATCACCCTGCCGCTGGTCATGCCGACCCTGACCGTCGTCCTCGTGCTCTCGCTTATCCGTTCCTTCCAGATCTTCGACGAGGTCTACCTCCTGACCGGCGGCGGTCCCGGGCGCGAAACCTTCATGGTCGTGCAGAACATCTACGAGGTCGCCTTTTCCTCGAACCACCCCGACTACGGACAGGCGGCGGCCGGCTCGATCCTCATGGCTGTCGTCATCGCCGTCTTCACCTTCTTCCAGCTCTGGATGACACGGAGGCAATCGGACCTGTGATACATACGCCGCCCGCCCGCCGAAAGGCGCCCGCCCTTCATCTTGGCCAAAATACCTCCGCCGGAGGCATCCGTCCTCGCCGCCCACACCGGGGCCGGTCTTCCGCATGAGCGTCGCAACCTTCCTCTCCCGCACCTCGGGCAACCGCGAGACCGCCGACCGGATCGGCATCCAGGACGTGCTGGCGTACGGCTACCTCGTGGTCGGCGTGCTGGTCATTCTCGTGCCGGTGCTCTGGACTCTGTTTTCCTCCATCAAGCCGGAAACCGCCGTCGACAGTTTCGACACGCGGATTCTGCCCATGAGCCAGGTGATCCGGGAAATCGAAGGCGTCGGCGAGAAACCCGTCTGGATCTGGACGGCAGAGGACGGCACGGAAACGCTGGTCTTCAAGGCAGGCCCGACACGCCGGATCACAGAAGTCGCGCGGCTCGACGCGCCTGAAGACGTCTTCGAGGTGCCCCGCGAACAACTGCGCGAGCAGGAGGAAATGCGGGTCGCGGTAGAGAACTACCTCGATCCGATCCTGAAGCGGAACGGGCAGGAGACCTTCAACTTCTTCACCTATCTCGCCAACTCCGTCTTCGTCACCGTCGCGGCCACGCTCATCACGCTGCTGATCAACGCCATGGCCGCGTTTGCCCTGTCGAAATACCGGTTTCCCGGGCGGCTGACCTTCACCATCCTGATCGTCGCGACCCTGCTGATCCCGGCCTCGATCATCCTCGTGTCGCTGTTCTTCGTGGTCTGGTCCTTCGGCATCTTCGGGTCGCTCTGGGGGGTCATCATCCCCGCCGCCGCCACGCCCACCGGGGTTTTCCTGCTCAGGCAATACATGCTGACCATTCCCGACGAACTGCTCGAGGCCGCGCGCATGGATGCGGCATCGGAATGGCGGATCTTCTGGCGGATCGTGTTGCCGCTTTCGTTGCCCGCGCTCAGCGTGCTGGCGATCCTCAGCGTGATCTGGCGCTGGAACGACTTCCTCTGGCCGCTGATCGTGCTGATCTCCGACCCGACGAAACACACGCTGCAACTGGGCCTCACCCAGTTCGCCGGCGAGTTCAATTCCGATTTCCACTACATCCTCGCCATGACCGTGGTGACGCTCATCCCGATAACGCTGGTCTTTGTCTGGTTGCAGCGGTTCATCACCACCGGCATCGCCACGACCGGGCTGAAATGACAGGTTTGACATGACGGACACGACCCACGCGCTGGAGCTGAACCAGATCCGCAAGAGCTTTGGCCCCGTCGATGTGATCCATGGCATCGACCTCGCCATCGAGGACGGGGAGTTCGTGGTCTTCGTCGGCCCCTCCGGCTGCGGGAAGTCGACGCTCCTGCGGCTGATCGCGGGCCTCGACGATCCGACCTCCGGCGACATCGTGCTGAAAGGCAAGCGGGTGAACGGCATCCCGGCGTCCGAACGTGGCCTCAGCATGGTGTTTCAGAGCTACGCGCTCTATCCACACATGTCGGTCCGTCAAAACCTGTCCTTCGGTCTGGAGAACATGCGGATGCCCCGCGAGGAAATCGCGCAGCGCGTGGATGCCGCCGCGAAGATGCTCCAGATCGACCACCTGCTGTCGCGCCGCCCCGGGCAGCTCTCGGGCGGGCAAAGGCAGCGCGTGGCCATCGGGCGGGCCATCGTGCGAGAGCCGGTGATCTTCCTCTTCGACGAGCCGCTGTCGAACCTCGATGCCGAACTCCGTCTGCAAATGCGGGTGGAGATCAGCGACCTGCACGCCAAGTTGGGCAACACGATGATCTACGTCACCCATGACCAGATCGAGGCGATGACCATGGCCGACCGGATCGTCGTCCTGCGCGGCGGCCGGATCGAGCAGGTGGGACGTCCGCTGGACCTCTACAACAACCCCGCGAACCGCTTCGTGGCGGGGTTCATCGGCGCGCCGCAGATGAACTTCCTGAATGCAACGCTGAACGGCGGCGTGCTGACGCTCGACTGCGGGATGGTCCGTGACGTGCCCTCGACCCACACGGGCAAAGTGACGCTGGGCATCCGTCCGGAACGCATCGGCGTCTCGCTCGACGGGCATGGGGACGAAGTCATCACCGTCGAAAACTACGAACAACTCGGCGCCGTGACATACATCTACGGCGTGTTTGCGAACGGCGAACGGCTGACGGTGCAGCACGCCCACCAGATCCCCCTGAAGCGCGGACAAAAGATCGGCGTGACATTTCCCACCGAAGCATTCCACCTGTTCGGAGAAGACGAAAAGACACTGGAGATGAACCTTTGAAATGCGCTCTGATCGGTCTTGGCATGGTGTCGAAGACCTATGGCGACGCGATTGCCAACTGCGATACGGTAGACCTTTCGCTGGTCTACGCGCGCAACCCTGACTCGCGCAGCAAATTCCTTGCCGACTGGCCGCAGCTTGATGCACGCGCAGCAGCGAGTGTGGAGGAAATCGCCGCCTCCGACGTGGACTTCGTGATCCTGACGACGCCCCCCAACGCGCGTGCAGAGATCGTCGCAACACTGGCCGCGGCGGGCAAGCCGATCCTGATGGAGAAACCGGTGGAGCGCACCCTGTCCGCGGCCACGGCGCTGGTCGAACGATGCGAGACGGCGGATGTACCGCTGGGGATCATGCTCCAGCACCGGGCCCGTCCAGTGGTCGCCGAATTGCGCGCGGTGATCGGCGACCTCGGGTCGCTGCGCATGGCCGAGGTCAACGTGCCCTGGTGGCGACCGCAGGCCTACTACGACGAGCCGGGCCGCGGCACCTACGCACGCGACGGGGGCGGGGTCATGATTTCGCAGGCGATCCACACCATGGACCTGATGCTGTCCTTGACCGGCCCGGTGGCCGCGGTGTCGGCCATGTCCGCCACGACCGGTTTTCACGATATGGAGTCCGAGGACTTCGTTTGCGCCGGGCTACGCTTTGCCAACGGGGCGGTCGGGCAATTGTTCGCGACGACCGCCAGCTTCCCGGGTAGGGGAGAAACCGTCACCCTGCATTTCGCCGAAGGCTCTGCGCATCTCGAAGCCGGGCAGTTGCGGATCGACCGCCGCGACGGCACGTCCGAGGTGCTGGGGCAGGCGGCCACGTCGGGCGCCGGGGCCGACCCGATGGCCTTTACCTCAGACTGGCACCGCTTCGTGATCGAGGATTTCGCGCAGGCTCTGACCGACCAGCGTGCACCGCTCGTGCCGGGCCGCGCCGCGCTGGAGGTACACAGGCTGATCGCGGCACTGGAAGACGCCGGGCGCACCGGCACGACCGTTTCCCTGAAGGATGTATAAAATGAGCCTGAAACTGGGCGTATTGGGCATCGACCACGGGCATATCTTCGGAATGCTCGGCGGGATGAAGGCGCTGGGGTGTACCTGCGCAAATTACTGGACCGACGGCCCCGCCGTGACCGAGGACAAGTTCAACGAGGTCTTTCCCGACGTCGATAGGGTCAGCGATCGGCGCGCGATCCTCGACGCCGATCTGGACATGATCCTGATATCCGCCGTCCCCGCCGATCGCGCCGCACTGGCGATCGAGGCGATGGAAGCGGGCAAGGACGTCATGGTCGACAAGCCGGGCTGCACCACGCTGGACCAGCTCGACGCGATCCGCGACTGCGTGGCCCGGACCGGGCGCATCTGGTCGGTGAATTTCTCCGAGCGGTTCGAGGTGCGGGCTGCGGCCAAGGCCTCCGAACTGGTGGCAGCGGGCGCCATCGGACGTGTCGTGCAGGTGGTCACGCTGGCGCCCCACAAGCAGAACCTGAAGACCCGCCCCGATTGGTATTTCCTGAAGCAGCGCTACGGTGGCATCCTCTGCGACATCGGTTCCCACCAGGTGGATCAGTTCCTGCACTTCACCGGCTCTACCGAGGTGACCATCGGGCACGCTCTGGCCGAGAACACGACCCGCCCCGAGTATCCCGGCTTTCAGGACTTTGGCGAGATGACCCTCGTCGGCGACAAGGGCCACGGCTACCTGCGGCTCGACTGGTTCACGCCGGACGGCCTGCCCACATGGGGCGACGGGCGGCTTTTCCTGCTGGGCACCGAGGGCACCATCGAGTGCCGTAAATACACCGACATCGGGCAGCCGCATCGCACCGATAACCTCTACCTCGTGAACGCGGAGGAGAACGTGCACATAGATTGCCGCGAAGTGGAACTGCCCTACTTCGGACGCCTGATCTCGGACGTGCAGGACAGGACGGAAACCGCCGCGACACAGGCCCACACCTTCCGCACGATGGAGATCGCGATCCGGGCGCAGATGAAGGCGGACGGCCTATGACACGGGTCGCCATCGTCGGGGCGGGCATCGGGGCGGAACACCTTGCCGCCTATTCTGAGCTCCCCGACCTGTTCGAAGTAGCGACGGTCTGCGATCTGAACCTCGCCCGCGCGGAGGCTGTGGCCGCGCCCTACGGTATCCCGGTGACAGCGGATTTCGCGGCGGTGCTGGCGTCGGACGTCGATCTGATCGACGTGTGCCTGCCGCCGCACCTGCACCTGTCTGCCTGCCTGAAGGCACTGGAGGCGGGCAAGGACGTGGTCTGTGAAAAGCCGCTCGTCGCCTCGCTGGCGGAGGCGGACCGGTTGATCGCCAAGGCCGCGGAGACGGGTGGCAGGGTCTTCCCGGTGTTCCAGTACCGCTTTGGCCTCGGCACCGCGCAACTGCGCGCCATCGTCGAGGCCGGGCTGGCTGGCAAGCTTTATGCCGGCACGATCGAGACGCACTGGAACCGCGACGCGGCCTATTACGCCGTGGATTGGCGCGGGACATGGGCCGGAGAGCGCGGCGGCGCGATCCTCGGCCACGCGATCCATATCCACGACTTCCTTCCAGCCTTCCTCGGCCCTGTCGCGCGCGTCTACGCGGAACTGGCGACCCGGGTGAACGAGATCGAGGTAGAGGACTGCGCCGCCCTCTCGTTGCGCATGGAGAACGGCGCGGTTCTGACCTCCTCGGTGACTCTGGGCGCGGCGACGGACACCACCCGGATGCGTCTGGTTTTCGAGGGCGTGACTGTCGAGACGGGCCTGTCGCCCTACAAACCGGCGCAATCCGCATGGCAGTTCACGCCGCGCGCGCCGGTCACGGCCGAGCAGATCGCGGAGGTGCTGTCCGCTGTCGGCCCGCAGGATGTCGGGTTCACCGGCTTTTTCCGCGCGGTTGCGGAGGCTTTGGAAGGCAACGGCGGGCGCGAGGTTACACTGGCCGATGGACGTCGGTCGCTGGAGTTCGTCAGCGCGATCTACCAGTCGTCCCGCACCGGTTTGCCGGTGGACCTGCCGCTTGGGGCCGACTTCCCGCTCTACGATGGCTGGCTGCCCGCTTGAGGCCTGGACCGGGTTGACCACCCTGCCGGCTGAGGCCTGCGGGGTGGCCGGCTTCGACGCGCTGTACGGCGCAGTGCCCGCCCCGCCGGACGCTGTGTCGTTCGAACGGATTGCAACGCCCGAACCGGGACTGGAGCGGATCGTCATCGAGGTGACGGTCGGCGGGCGCCACTTGCGCGTCGATGCTGGGTTGTGGGTGCCGGATGGGCCCGGGCCGTTTCCGCTTGTCGCCGGGTTGGACTTTGTCGGGCCCTTGGGCATCGCGGCGACGCACGCATTCCCCCGCGATCCCGGGGCGGTGGTGCAGGCGCCGGAAGTCCTGGGTGGGCATGGTCGACTGGAGGAGTTTCACCGTGGCGCCACCGCCTACCGCTGGCCGGTGACGATGCTCTGCAACCGGGGCCACGCGGTGCTGGTCAGTTGCTACGGATCGTGGGTGCCGGATTCCGCGACGCAGTGGCACAAATCCGGTGCAAGACCGCTGACGGGTGCGACTGACGCCGGTGCGATTTCCCTCTGGGCCTGGGCGATCATGCGGCTGCTCGATGTGGCAGAACGACTGCCCGGGATCGACCCGGGACGCCTTGCCGTGGCCGGGCATTCAAGGTTGGGAAAGGCGGCCCTTTGGGCTGCGGCGCAGGACTCGCGGATCGCGGCCGTCTGGGCCAATGCGTCCGGTTGTTGTGGGGCCGCGCCGGAAGCGCATGGTATCGGCGAGACACGCGCTCAACTGGTTCGGAGGTTCCCGCATTGGTTGCGTCAAGGCACGCAGAAGACGGGCGATTTTCCGGATCAGCAGGCATTGCTCGCCCTCTGCGCACAGCGTCGCCTGTATCTGTCCGGTGCGGTCGGCGACCTCTGGGCCGATCCGGTGGGCAGCTACCTTGCACTTGCCATGGCCAGTGGAAAGGACTGGCCGGATGTGCCGACGATGTGGGAACAGGGCGGCCAGATCGTTCGGGGATTGTCCGGGTGGCATCTGCGTCCGGGCGGACACGAGATGCTGCCCCATGACTGGAGGTGCTTTCTGCACTTCCTCGATGTTTCCGGCTACTGAAGGGCCAGGTTCAGGCCGCCCGAGATGTCGCGCTGACAGTGGCCGGAGCGTCGAGTTCCGGAACCTTCAGCCTGACCAGCATGGTCTGCAGCCCCGAGGCTTCCTGCCGCATCCGTTCCGTCGCGGTTGTGGTTTCGTCGACCATTGCCGCATTCTGCTGAGTGACCATGTCCATCTGCGCAATGGCCGCGTTGACCTCGCTCAAGGCGGTCGATTGTTCGCGTGAGGCGGAGGCGATGTCCGTGGACAGTCGAGCCACGTGGTCGAAGTTCTGGACGATGGTCTGCAGCGTCCCGGCGGCGCGCTGGATGAGGTCCACGCCAGAGCCCACCTCGCTCGAACTGGCCGAAACGAGGTCCTTGATCTGCTTGGCCGCGTCGGAGGCGTTGCCCGCCAGAACACGGACTTCCTCAGCAACGACGGCAAATCCGCGTCCGGCAGAGCCCGCGCGCGCTGCCTCTACCCCTGCGTTCAACGCTAGGAGGTTGGTCTGGAACGCGATGTCGTCGATCATGCCGATGATCTGCGTGATCCTGTCGGAGGATGTCTGGATACGCCCCATCGCCTCCGACGCCTCGGCGACCGTCGCGGCGCCTGCCTCTGCCGTGCGGGCCGCGTCGTCGGCCACAGATTTTGCCCGGTTGGTGTTGTCGGACGATTGCTGGACGTTTTCCGTCAGTTCGTGAATCGCGGCCGCGGTCTCTTCCAAAGACGCGGCCTGGCTGGCGGTGCGGTTCGACAGGTCCGACGTGCCGGAGTTCACGTCGGAGATCATGCCGAGCAGGTTGTCCATCGTGGCGGACACCTGGGCCAGCGTCTGTCCCAGTTTCAACGTCGCTTCGTTCAGCTTGCGCCGCACCGGGTCGAAGGTGGCGGGGAAGTCGCTCGTCTCCGGCGAAGGGATCACATGCGTCAGGTCGCCCTCGGCCATCTTGTCGATGGCCGTGTTGATGTGTCGGAAGGCGCAGGTCTGCTCTTCAGCGAGAACCATGAAAGTCGTCTCGACCACGCGCTCGATGTCGAGCGAGAAAGCGCGGACCAACACGCCGATCTGGGAGCGGATAACGTCGACGGAACGCCCGCGAAAGCCCATGCGGCTTTTTTTCAGGAAGATCGACACGAGGTCCGACGTCGCTTGTGAATAGGAGGACATGTAGAATTCGAGCGGCAACTTGATCCGTGCATGTGTCCGGCCGATACGCTCGATCGAAGCGAAATACTCCGCATCGAACTGCGCTGTCAGGATACGCTCCCAGTGTTTTTTCTGGGCGGAGCGTGCAAACGCCATGCGGTCGGCACCGTCGAAGAAAGCCGCCGTTGCAGGATTGCTCGTCGCTCGCGCATAGAAATTCTCGAGCACGGTGTCGAGTTCCGGTAGCAGCAGCTCGCCAGCCTTGATTAACATCTCGCGGTGTTCGCCATCAAGCTGGTAGGTTTTCAGTTTGGCTTCGAAATCTTTGGTCATCACTCGTCCCTCTCCTTCGCTGGAGGTGACCAAAGGTGAACCCAATTGCCTTAACAAAGAGTCGCCCGATGGCGCCCTGCAGTGGCCAATGTCGCTTGCATTTAAAGCGAAAGCATACGCGTGATCAGACCGACACCTTGGCGAGAAGATCCTCGCGGTCCGTGTCCGCGCGGGTGGCGTTGTGGATCACTCGCCCCCGTTCCAGCGCGACGAAGTGGTCCCCCAGCTCGTAGGCGAAGTCGAAGAACTGCTCGACCAGCACAATGGCCATGTCGCCTTTTGACCGCAGGTATTTGATAACCTCGCCAATCTGTTTGATGATGTTGGGCTGGATCCCTTCGGTCGGCTCGTCCAGCAACAACAGCTTCGGCTGTGCGATCATTGCGCGCGCGATGGCAAGCTGTTGCTGCTGCCCCCCGGAAAGGTCGCCGCCGCGCCGGTTCAGGAAGCTCTTGAGGATCGGGAAAAGCTCGAACACTTCGTCTGGAATTGTCCATTGATCCTTGGGGATGCAGGCATAGCCGGTCTCAAGGTTCTCGCGAACGGTCATCAGGGGGAAGATGTCGCGACCTTGCGGCACGTATCCGATTCCCGCGCGGGCCCGAGCCTGGGGCGGCGTGGAGGCGGGCACGTCCTGCCCATTCAAGGTCATCGTGCCGCCCGATCTGGGATGCGCGCCGGAAATCGCCTTCAGCAGCGAGGTCTTGCCCACCCCGTTGGTGCCCATAAGGCAGGTGACCGCGCCGGGTTTTGCCTCCATCGAGATGTCGTAGAGGATCTGGCTGTGACCGTAATGCAGGGTCAGGTCGGAAAGCGTGAGCATGGGCTGTCCTGTCAGTGCGGGCCGTTGAGGGCTTGGCGGTATGGTGCGGGGCAGGGCATCGGCGTCAGCGCCCGAGGTAGACTTCGATGACTTGCGGGTCGGAGGTCACGTGGTCGATGGATCCCTCGGCCAGCACCGACCCTTCGCACAGCACAGTGACCTTGCAACCCAGGCGGCGGATGAACTCCATGTCGTGTTCGACGACGACGACGGCGCGGGTCTTGGCGGCCTCGACGAGCATCTCGGTCGTCTTCTCGCGTTCCGCCGGGGTCATGCCTGCGGCTGGTTCGTCGACGAGCAGGAGGCGCGGCTCCTGCGCCAGAAGCATACCGATCTCCAACCATTGCTTCTGCCCGTGCGAAAGCTCGCCCGCGATGCGGTTCAGGCTGTCCGACAGGCCGGTGCGTTCGGCGATCTCCTCGATCCGCTCGGCACCCTGCCTGGTCTTCTTGTAGAACAGCACGTCGAAGGGACCGCGCGGGTTCTTCAGCGCCATGGCGAGGTTCTCGCGCACGGTCTGGGCTTCGAAGACGGTGGGTTTCTGGAACTTGCGGCCCACGCCTTCGCGGGCGATCTGGCTTTCGGACATGCCGAGCAGGGAGATGTTCTTGTCGCCCCAGACGACTCGGCCCTCGTCCGGCTTCGTCTTGCCGGTGATGATGTCCATGAAAGTGGTCTTGCCCGCCCCATTCGGGCCGATGATGGCGCGCATCTCGGGTTCGCCGATCTGGAAGGACAGGTTGTTGATCGCCTTGAACCCATCGAAGGAGACAGAGACGCCGGACATTTCGAGAAGGGTGCTCATGATTTCCTCACGATCTTGTCGACCAGTCCGCCAAGGCCCTGCGGGGCGAAGAGGGTGACGGCCACGAAGGAGAAGCCGAGCAGCACCAGCCACCAGTCGGTCCACTTGACAGTGTAGAACCCGAGGTTGATGTCAGGCGCGCCGCCGCCTGTGAACCAGCTCGACAGGAGCGTGACGAAGACGGTGCCCAGAACGGCGCCATAGAGACGACCGCGCCCGCCGATGGCCACCCAGACGGCCAGGTAGATGGACGCAATGGGAGCGATCTCGGCGGGGTTCACGATGCCCGCCTGCGGATAGTAGAGCGCGCCCGCGATGCCCGATACCACGGCGGTCAGGGTGAAGACGAAGAGTTTGTAGCTTTCCACGTGGTAGCCGAGGAACCGCACCCGCCGCTCGTCGTCGCGAATGGCGCGGATGACGGAGCCCATCTTGCCCGATGTCACGAAGGCAAAGAGCACGTAGCCCAGACCCAGCGCAAGCGCGGAGGCCCAGAGGAAATAGATGGAGATGACGCTTTGCGGCACGTCCGTCGCTCCGGGGATGTTCTGCAGGCCCGAGAGGCCGTTGTTGCCGCGCAGCCCGCTGTCGTTCTGGAAGAGGTAGAGCGACAGCGCCAGTGTCATCGCCTGGGTCAGGATCGAGAGGTAGACGCCGGTGACGCGCGACCGGAAGGCAAGCCAGCCGAAGACCAGCGCCAGGAGGCCGGGGACGACAATGACCATTAGCAGTTGCAGGGGCAGCGAGTGCGCGAAGGCCCAGATCGGTGGGAACTCCGACGCGCCCACGACGCCGAAGATCTGCGAGGCGATTGCGTCCGATATCTCCTGCCCGGTGGGCGGGATGATCTGGTTCGACATGGAGCGGGCGACGATGGTTTCCGTTCGTGCGTACATCAGCCACATACCGATGGCATAACCACCGATCCCGAAGAAGGCGAAGTGGCCGAGCGAGAGGATGCCGCAGTAACCCCAGACCACGTCCATGGCGATTGCGATCAGGCAGAGGCAGAGCGTCTTGCCCAGCGTCTTCACGAAGGAGGTGGAGACAAGGCCGGTTCCGAAGGCCTCGGAGGTCACGGTCACGACCAAGGTGAACAGCCCGAGGAGGGCGATGAACCACAGGATCGAGGGGTTTTGCGCGAAGAAGCCGCGGGGTTTCGCCTGGACGCCGGTCATGTGTCGACCCCGCCCTTGGCGCCGGAGATTTTGAGTCCCTGCAAGCCGGAGTGCCCGTGAGCAGCCGCGCGCTGCGCGGCCGGGAGGGGCTCTGCCCCTCTGCCTGCGGCATTCACCCCGAGGTATTTCAACCAAGATGAAGGGGCGGGACCGCGGCGCGGCACGTCTTCGGAGGCATCGCCGAAGGCGGCCGTGACGGCGTAGCCAGGCGGGACGGAGGTAAAGAGGGAACGCATCGTGATCAGTCTCCTGCCGCGCGGCCCTTGAGGGCGACGATGCCCTTGGGACGGAACTGGATGAAGAGGATGATGAAGAGGATCATGTAGGTCTGTGCCGCCAGTGTGTTGGACGGGTTGAACCACTCGATTCCCTTCTGGAGGATGCCGATGAGGCCGGCGCCCGCGAGCGTGCCCCAGACGTTGCCGACGCCGCCCACGACCACCGTCATGAAGGACTGGACGATGTAGTCGGACCCCATCTCCGAGGTCACCTTGGCATAGAGGCCGATGGCCACGCCGGCGATGCCCGCGATGCCGGAACCGAGGCCGAAGGTCATCATCTTGATGCGGTCGGGGTTGATGCCCATCGAGGCCGCCATGCCCGGGTTCTGGGTGACGGCGCGGACTTCGAGCCCGAGGCGCGTCTTCTTCAGGATGAACAGCAGCAGGCCGAGGAAGAGGAGCGCCAGAACGAAGATCGCGATACGGATGTAGGAGATGGAGATCACCTCGTTGAAGGCGAGATTGCCGTCCAGCCAAGCGGGCGAGGTCAGCGGACGGGCCTGTGTGCCGAAGATGTTCTTGGCGAGCTGCTGGAGCGCGATGGAGATGCCGAAGGTTGCGAGCAGGGTTTCAAGCGGGCGGTGGTAGAGCCAGCGGATCACGAGCCGTTCCATCGCGACGCCCGCCGCGAAGGTGATCGCGAAGGCGAGCGGCAGGGCCACGACCAGCGATACGGTATAGTTCGGGACGAACTGTTGCACCACGTAGCCGGTATAGGCGCCCATCATGATGAATTCGCCGTGGGCCATGTTGATGACGCCCATGACGCCGAAGGTGATGGCGAGGCCGATGGCGGCGAGGAAGTAGATCGAGGCGAGCGACAAGGCGTCGAGTGCGAGGTCGGCGGTCTGGCTGGCGGCGACACGGGTCTGCACCCCGGCCTGGGCATCGTTCGCGGCGTCAGTGATCGCCTTGTTCTGCTCGCGGTATGTTTCGTAGATGGTCCAGTCGGTCAGCGTCGCGTCGATGCTGTCCGGCGTGGCGCGCGGGGGAAGGGCGCCCGCTGTCGCGAGCCGGTCGTAAGCCTCCTCGCGGGCGGCCTGCGTGTTCAGCGTGTTGATCGAGACACCGGCGATCTTGTTGTCCTCGACCTGGGTTTCCAGCGCGGACCTCAGTTCGGAGGGCCCAAGGATCGGTGGCAGCTCCGTTTCCTCGCCGATCATGGCGTAAGCTTCTTCTCGGCCCAGATCGGTGCCGATCCGGAGGATTCGGGCGACATTTGCGCCGTCTGGCACGTCCTGCGCGATCTCGGTTTCGGTTGCGAGGATCTGGGACAGAACGGCACGCCCGTCGACCGACAGATCGTCGGAGAGCGAGGAGATCGCCTCGATACGGGCCTCGTCGTTGTCGCCGTAGCGGGCGGCGAGGTAGTTCATCAGCCGCTCCTTGCGGCGTTTGAGTCCGGCGTCCGGCTCGTTCGCGATCGATTGCGCCAGGGGCTCCATCTGCGAGGGATCGAGGTTGCGCGATATGGCGTCGAGCGCATCGCGGCGGCGGGTGATGTCGGGATCGGAGAGCTGGAACTGCACCAGGGCCTCGGAGATCACCTTGCGCACGCCGCCGTTCGGTTTGATCTGATCGAGGGAGGCCAGCTCAACTCCGGAAACGGGCTCGGTGGTGGCCACGTCCAGCACGGTCTTTTTGCGGACGATGTAGAAGATGCCGTCTTGGGCGACCCAGACCTGCTTGTCGCGCAGGCTTTCGAGGAACACCGGCACGGAGGGTAGACCGGAGGAGGTCAGCGCTTCGAGCGCCGGACCGACCTTGGTGCGGGACGGCTTGGCCAGCTCTGCCTGGTGCTCCTGCAGGATCGACTGGAGGTCCTGGTCCTGGGCATGGGTCGTTTCGGGCAGTCCGAGCAGCACGAGAACCGCGAGTAGGGCACGAAGCATGGCGGGCGCCTGTATATGGGGACGATCGGAAGTCATGGCGGGGGCTGTGCCCCGCCATGCGAAAGCGCGCTTTGCAGACGGCGCGCGAGGCGCCGCCGTCAGGCGATCAGTAGTTGGACTTGATCTGCACGCAGGTGGAGGTCTCGGTGTTGTACATGCCGCACTGGAGATCTTTCCAGTCGGACTCGAGCACCGCGGACTCCGGCAGGTAGTCGGTCCAGGCATCGCCCGGGACCGGCTCGGTCGAGGAGATGATGTCGAACTGGCCGTCTGCGCGGATCTCGCCGATCAGGACCGGCTTGGACAGGTGGTGGTTCACGCCCATCACGGCGGTGCCGCCGGTCAGGTTCGGGAACTCCTGGCCCCACATCGCCTCGCGCACGGCGTCCACGTCGGTGGTGCCGGCCTGCTCGACCGCGTTCACCCACATGTTGAAACCGATGTAGTGGGCTTCCATCGGGTCGTTGGTCACGCGCTTGTCGTCACCGATGAAGGCGCGCCACTGCTCGATGAACTCGGCGTTTTCCGGCGTGTCGGCGGACATGAAGTAGTTCCACGCGGCGAGGTGGCCGACCAGGTTCGACGTGTCGAGACCGGACAGTTCCTCTTCACCCACCGAGAAGGCCACGACGGGAATGTCGTCGGCAGAGACGCCTGCCGCGGCCAGTTCCTTGTAGAAGCCGATGTTGGCGTCGCCGTTGATCGTGGAGATCACGCCGACCTGCTTGCCGTCCTCACCCAGAGCCACGACGTCGGAGACGATGGTCGCCCAGTCGGAGTGACCGAAGGGCGTGTAGTTCACGAAGATGTCCTCTTCGGCGATGCCCTTAGACTTCAGGTAGCTTTCCAGAATGTTGTTGGTGGTGCGGGGGTAGACGTAGTCGGTGCCGAGCAGCGCGAATTTCTCGACGCCCAGTTCCTCAAGGAAATAGTCGACGGCCGGGATGGCCTGCTGGTTCGGCGCAGCGCCGGTGTAGAACACGTTCTTCGACGATTCTTCGCCTTCGTACTGGACGGGGTAGAACAGCAGGCCGTTCAGTTCCTCGATGACAGGCAGCACGGATTTGCGCGACACGGAGGTCCAGTTGCCGAAGATCACATCGACGTCATGTACCGTCAGCAGCTCGCGGGCCTTTTCGGCAAACAGCGGCCAGTCGGAGGCGGGGTCGACGACGACGGCCTCGAGTTCGCAACCCAGCACGCCGCCTTTTTCGTTCTGCGCGGCCACCAGCATTTCCATGGTGTCCTTCAGGGTCGTCTCGGAAATGGCCATGGTGCCGGACAGCGAGTGGAGCACACCGACCTTGATCGGGTCCGTGCAGTCCTGAGCGGAAGCCGTACCGGCGATGATCGCGGTGGTGGCAGCACCGGCGAGAAGTTTGGTGAATCTGTTCATTCTTGTCTCCCTGCGAAGGTGTCCCTCGGCGCGGCAATGCGCGGCCCTGTCCTTCGCGTTCCTGTTGCATCCCGTGCGGCAGCAGGATCTAGGCGATGATCCGGGGCTTTCGCACGCCCGCTGACGTCCGACGAAAGCCGTCTCTTAGCCATGGGCAGCGTCACTTGGGGGCGTGAGGGGATGTTGGGTCAATCACGGCGCGGGTGACGTCTGGGAAATCCACGGATGTGCCTGCGAATTAATCTGATAGTTGGGCGCCTGTCTAAATTATGGGCGGAATTTCGGGGTGGTGCGTCAAATTCGGGGGGAATCGTTGTCCTGTTGGCCTGATCGCGTCTACGAATTGAGCAAGTGGAAGACGGGGGACCCGCGTGACATTTTATCAGCGCGAGGATTTGGATGCGCCCGCAAGCGCCCCGAACGCCCAGCCCAGGGCGGTGGGCGATCTCGTGCTGTCGGCCAAGGCGAGGGGTGGCGTCTCGGCCATCGACCGGCTGCGGACGTCCGGCTGTCTGAAGACCCTCTTTCCCCGCAATGCTCAGGCCGTCGAGGCCATTCTCATCAACACCTCCGGCGGGCTGACCGGCGGCGACCGGCTGGCGCAAGTCGCGGAGGCGGGCGCGAATGCCCGGCTGACGCTGACGACGCAGGCGGCGGAGCGGGCCTACCGTTCGGCCTCTGGCTGGGCGCGGGTGGATACCCGGCTGACGGTGCAGGCGGGCGGCCGCATCGACTGGCTGCCGCAGGAGCTGATCCTCTTCGAAGGCGCCCGGCTGCAGCGCAGCCTGCGGGCCGACCTCCATGGCGATGCGCGCCTGTTGCTGGTGGAGCCGGTGATCTTCGGACGCGCGGCCATGGGCGAACGCCTGCATGACGCCGCATTGCGCGACCGGATCGAAATCCGCCGTGACGGGGTGGCGCTCTATTCCGATGCGGTGCGGCTGGAAGGCGACCTCGATGCGCAGATGGCGCGGCCTGCCGTGGGCGGCGGTGCCGGTGCCATGGCCTGCATCCTTTACGTCGGAGCGGACGCGGAGGGCCGGCTGGCGCCACTGCGTTCGCATCTGACCGCGACCGGCGGCGCGTCCTTGCTGCGCCCGGACGTGCTTGTGGCGCGCGTTCTGGCGGAGGACGGCTTTACGCTGCGCAAGACCCTTCTGCCCGCGCTGGACCTGCTGTCCGGCGACGGGCTGCCCGTATCATGGAGACTTTGACGGCATGCAACTGACCCCCCGCGAAAAGGACAAGCTTCTGGTTTCGATGGCCGCCGAGGTGGCCCGCAAGCGTCTGGCGCGTGGCGTGAGGCTGAACCACCCCGAAGCCATAGCACTGATCACCGACGCGGTCGTGGAAGGCGCCCGCGACGGACGGTCCGTCGCCGACCTGATGCAGGCCGGGGCCGAGGTCGTCAGCCGCGACCAGTGCATGGAAGGCATCGCCGAGATGATCCACGAGGTACAGGTCGAAGCGACTTTTCCGGACGGGACCAAGCTGGTGACGGTGCATAACCCGATCCGCTGAGCGGGCGGCGGGCCCTGATTGAGTATTTGAAAAGCAGAGAAACGAGGGACATCGAGATGACAAAGGCAATGGCTCTGGCGGCAACGGTCGCAGGTGCGGCGGCGCCGGCGATGGCACACGAGGCGGGGACGCACATGCACCCGCACGGGTCGGAGGGCTGGCTGGCCATGACGGCGGCGGCGGTTCTGGTGGTCGTGGCGATCGTTGTCGCGCGGTGGACCAGATGATTCCCGGCGAGTTGTTCCCGGCAGAAGGCGACATCGTGTTGAACGCGGATCGCGAGGCGATCACGATCATGATTGCCAATACCGGCGACCGGCCGGTGCAGGTGGGGTCGCACTACCATTTCGCGGAAACCAACCCGGCGCTCGACTTCGACCGGGAGGCGGCGCGAGGCATGCGTCTCGACATCGCGGCGGGAACCGCGGTGCGTTTCGAGCCGGGCCAGCGGCGGGAGGTCAACCTGATCCCCATCGGCGGGTCACGCCACGTCTACGGCTTCAACCAGAAGGTCATGGGCGCCCTCTGAGGGTGCAACCGGCCTCGTTTCAACCGGGAGTACAAAGTCATGTGCAATGCCTGCCTGATCGAGAACGTGCGGAAGTCCGCCTTTTCGCGGCGCGATTTCTTTCGCCGCAGCGCCGCGGCGGGGGTGGCTGCTGTCGCCGCAGGTGCCATCACCGCGCGACCCGCGCTGGCGCAGTCTTCGGGGCAGGTCGTCGACCTCACCTGGACATTGACGCCCGAGTTCCCGACCTTCGACGGCAATCCCGGCATCATGTTCGAGTCCGACAAGGACTATGCTGCGGACGGCTACAAGATCTGGAAGGTCACCTTTTACGAGCATTCGGGCACCCACATCGACGCGCCCGCGCATTTCGCCGAAGGCGCGGACTCTGTCGATGAACTGGCGCCGGAAAGCCTGATGTGCCCGTTGTGCGTGCTGGACATCACCGCCAAGGCCGCCGAGGAGCCGAACGCCATGGTCGAGGCGGAGGACATCGAGGCCTGGATCTCGACCAACGGCGATATCCCCGAGGGGGCCTGTGTGGCGATGAACTCCGGCTGGGAAGAGAAGATGGGCAGCGCCGCCTATCGCAACGACGCGGACGGGAACTTCGCCTTTCCGGGCTTCGCCAAGTCCGCCACCGACATGCTGCTGGAGATGGGCGTGGCCTCCATCGGGGTGGACACGCTGTCGCTCGACCCCGGCAACTCCGCCGACTTCGCGGTGCATTATTCCTGGTTGCCCGCCGGGCGCTACGGGATCGAAAACCTCAAGGGGCTGGGGCAATTGCCGGCAACCGGGGCGACGCTCTTTGTGGGTGCGCCCAAGCACGAAGCCGGTACGGGCGGACCGGCGCGCGTACTGGCTGTCGTCTGATGGCGGTTGTTCCCCTTCTGTCGGACGAGGAACTTTCGGAGACGGCCCGCGCCGTCTTCGACGACATCCGTCGCGTGCGTGGGACCGACTTCGTCAACAACTTCTGGCGTGCGCTGGCCAACGATCCACCATTGCTGCAGGCGACGTGGGAGCGGCTGAAAGTGGTGATGGCACCCGGGGCGCTCGATCCGCTGACGAAGGAAATGATCTACGTCGCGGTATCTGCGGCCAACGGATGTGAATACTGCTGCCATTCGCACAGCGCCTCGGCGCGGTCGAAGGGCATGACCGCAGACATGCATGGCGAACTTCTGGCAGTGATCGGAATGGCCATGCAGACGAACGGGATCGTCAACGCGTTGCAGGTCCCGGTGGATGAGGCGTTCAAGGCATGACCCTGGGCGTGAGTGGGAGTCATTTCAATCGGGCAGGGTGCGCTTTTTCGCGTGTCCCGGCCCTTAAAGACAGGAGCATCTTCGTGCAGTCCTCTTCCCCACTCACCTGCTATCTCCGCGTCGCGGAACGTCAGGCCATGCTGGCCCTCATGGCGGCCGAGGCCTCGGCAGTCATCACCATGCGCACGCTCGGCTTCATGGGTATCTGGTCGGTCCCGAAATCCGAGAACACGCTCATGGTGTCCGAGAAACAGGCCGCGATCGCCGAAGCCGGGCACGGTCTGATCCGCGCCGCCTGGCGGGGGGAAACGCCTGAAGCCGTCTACGACGCGGTGGTGCTGCCGTTCGACAGGGCCGCCCGGGCGAACCGGCGCAGGCTGTCGCAACGAGGATTCCGGCGACCCTGAGAGGGGTGCCATACGGCCCGCAGGGGCTCTGAAAGACAATGCCGCCGGCGTCCTTTGCGTGGTGACCGGCGAACGAGGGAGAATACAGGAATGCCGACGTCCATCAAACGCGCCGACTATGCCGCCATGTTCGGTCCCACGACGGGGGACCGCCTGCGCCTTGCCGACACCGACCTGATCGTCGAGGTCGAACGCGACCTGACCGCGGAGGCCGTCGGTGCCGCGGTCAACGGCGGCAGCGGGCCGAACGCTTCGATCTATGGCGAGGAAGTCAAGTTCGGAGGCGGCAAGGTGATCCGCGACGGCATGGGGCAAAGCCAGGTCACCCGCGCCGAGGGTGCCGTCGATACCGTCATCACCAATGCGCTGATTGTCGACTGGACCGGCGTCTACAAGGCAGACGTGGGGCTGAAGGACGGACGCATCGCGGCCATCGGCAAGGCGGGTAACCCGGACACGCAGTCGGGCGTCAACATCATCGTCGGTCCCGGAACGGAGGCCATCGCCGGTGAGGGCCGCATCCTGACAGCCGGAGGCTTCGACAGCCACATCCACTTCATCTGTCCGCAGCAGATCGAGGACGCGCTTCACTCGGGGCTGACCACCATGCTGGGCGGCGGCACCGGACCCGCGCATGGCACGCTCGCCACGACATGTACGCCGGGGCCGTGGCATCTTGGCCGGATGTTGCAGGCGGCGGATGCCTTTCCGATGAACCTTGCGTTTGCGGGGAAGGGGAATGCCTCGCTTCCCGCTGCGCTGATCGAGCAGATCAAGGGCGGAGCCTGCGCGCTGAAGCTGCACGAGGACTGGGGCACAACCCCCGGGACCATCGACTGCTGTCTCTCGGTCGCCGATGACTGGGACGTGCAGGTGATGATCCACACCGACACGCTGAACGAGAGCGGCTTTGTCGAGAACACCGTAAAGGCCATGAAGGGCCGCACCATCCACGCCTTCCACACCGAGGGCGCAGGCGGGGGGCACGCGCCCGACATCATCAAGATCTGCGGCGAAAGCTTTGTCCTGCCGTCTTCGACCAACCCGACCCGGCCCTTCACGGTGAACACCATCGAGGAACACCTCGACATGCTGATGGTCTGCCATCACCTCGACAAGTCGATCCCCGAGGACGTGGCCTTTGCGGAAAGCCGCATCCGGCGCGAGACCATTGCCGCCGAGGACATCCTGCACGACATGGGCGCGTTTTCGATCATCGCGTCCGACAGCCAGGCCATGGGGCGTGTGGGCGAGGTGCTGATCCGCACGTGGCAGACCGCCGACAAGATGAAGAAACAAAGGGGCAGGCTGTCCGAAGAGAAGGGCGACAACGACAACCTGCGTGTCCGCCGCTACATCGCCAAGTACACGATCAACCCGGCCATCGCGCATGGCATCGGGCATGAGATCGGCTCCATCGAGGCGGGCAAGCGCGCGGACCTCGTGCTCTGGAACCCGGCATTTTTCGGTGTGAAGCCCGAGATGGTGCTGATCGGGGGGACCATCGTCTGCGCGCAGATGGGCGATCCGAACGCCTCAATTCCGACGCCGCAGCCGGTCTATTCGCGCCCGATGTTCGGTGCCTATGGCCGCAGCGTCGAGAACTCTGCCGTGACCTTCGTGTCTGAAGCCGCGCAGTCCGAAGGGATCGGGGCGTCGCTGGGGCTCGCGAAGACGACCGTGGCGGTGCGCAACACCCGGGGCATCGGCAAGGCGGACCTGAAGCTGAACGACGCGACCCCTAAGATCGAGGTCAACCCGGAGACTTACGAAGTGCGCGCCGACGGCGAATTGCTGACATGCCAGCCGGCGGCCGAATTGCCGATGGCACAAAGGTATTTTCTGTTCTGACCTGCCTGACGGGCGATCAGATCCGCCGGTTGGCACCAGTCATTGCAGGATGCGGTGCCGTGTTCGCCTGATCCGGCATGTCTGGTTCAGATCGCGATCCGGAGCCATGTGGGCCGTAGATTGGCCCTTGCCCGGACAACTCGACGTGGAGTTCCTTGATCAACTGCATGCGATCACGGATGGAGTCCAGTGACGTGGATATGCGGGATATGATTTGCCTGTTGCCCATGCAAACTGGTTAAGTCGATGGGGTAAAAACTTGGTTATCAAATCGAACAGCACGCGCGATTTTCCATCGGCCAATGGCGCGCGCGGCGGGAGAAAGTCTATGAAGATCTTGGCAATGGTGGCCGCGATGACGGTCGCGGTGCCCGTCTTGGCAGAAGAGTGTCCGGTGGCCACGGACCTTGAGGCGGGCATCCGTTTCGGCGTGGACAAAGGCGACGAGGAAGTCTTTCGCAGTCTGCGTCCCGGGGTGGTCGAAGCGATCTTTACGCATGCGGACGGGGGAGCGACGCGCTCGCTTCTGGGGCAGGGGATCTACCTTCTGGAGTTGATGGACATGGACGGCGCGGAACCCGATCCGTCGACCCGCATGACCTATGCCTTCCCGCAGAACGCCGAGGATCTGCCGCTGCCCGTGCCGGGGTCGACCGCACAGTTTTCACTGCTGCGCAATGAGCGCGGCAACTTTGACAGTGAAGTGCAGTCCTACGACTTTGGGCCGAAAGGCCGCGCCAGCTTCGGCGCATGCACCTACGACATGATCCCGATCGAGATCCGGTATTCCGAGGACGACTCCAACACCGTGGATCTGTTGCATTATCTGCCAGAACTGGGCATCGCCTACTACGCGGGAAGTACCTATGACGGGACCAATGACCGCTACATCTACCATCGTATCGAGGCCGTGAAATGAGTGATATTCCCGTAGCGCAGGTCCTGAAACGCGGCCAGGGGGCGGGTGCCTCCGAGACCGTGGTGCTGGACTATGACGGCCGCTTCCTGCGGCGCAAACGGCTGGTGGCCGAAAGCGGCCTGGCCTTCGTGGTCGATCTGGAAAAGACCACCTCGCTCGACGATGGCGACGCGCTGGAACTGGGCGACGGACGTCTGGTGGCAGTGCGGGCCGCCGCCGAAGACGTGCTGGAAATCCGCGGTTCGCTGGCGCGTCTGGCCTGGCACATCGGCAATCGGCACACGCCGTGTCAGATATGCGATGACCACCTTGTGATCCAGCGTGATCCGGTGATCCGGCACATGCTGGAGCACCTCGGCGCCGACGTCCGTGAAACCGTGCGGCCCTTCACGCCCGAAGGCGGCGCCTATGGTCATGGCCGGACCCACAGCCACGAACATGGCCACACCGCCCATGCCCATTGACCCCCGTCTTCTGACGGTCGCGCAATGGCTGTCACCGTCCTACCCCCTGGGAACGTTTGCTTTTTCCCAAGGGGTGGAGAGGGCCTGCGCGGACGGCATTGTGCACGACGCGGCGTCGCTTGAGGCCTGGCTGCGCGACGTGATCGAGGTGGGCAGCGGCCGGTCGGACGCGGTGTGGATTGCGCGGGCGTGGCACGAGGACCTGCCGCCTGTCGAGCTTGATGCGCTGGCGCGGTCCTACATGCCCTCTTCCGACCGCCTGAGAGAGGCCGAGCGGCAGGGCGCGGCCTTTGCCCGGATCACGTCCGACGTCTGGCACATCGAGGTGCCGCCGGTGGTTTTGCCGGTCGCCCTCGGCCATGCGGCGCGCCGCGTGGGGCTGGACCTTGGGCCGCTTTTGATCCTTTATCTTCAGGGGGTTGTGAGCAACATGGTCGCCTGCGGACAACGGCTGATGCCATTGGGCCAGACCGATGCGCAGAGGATCGTCGCGGCACTTTCGGCGCCTTGCGTCGCGGTGGCAGAGACCGTCGTCGCCGAGGGCGGCGAGATCTGGTCGAACAGCTTCATGGCGGACATCGCCTCCATGACACATGAGACTATGGACGTAAGGATTTTCCAATCGTGACAACCATGAACGGGCCGTTGCGCATCGGGATCGGGGGACCGGTCGGTGCGGGCAAGACGACGCTGACCGCACGCCTCGCGGAGCGTCTGAAGAACGACTACTCCATCGGGGTCATCACCAACGACATCTACACACAGGAGGATGCGGAGGCGCTGATGCGCATGCAGATCCTGCCGATGGACCGGATTATCGGTGTGGAAACAGGGGGTTGCCCGCACACGGCGATCCGCGAGGATGCGTCGATCAACCTTGCCGCGGTGGCGGAAATGGTGGAACGGCACCCGGAGGTGGAGGTCGTCCTGATCGAATCCGGGGGCGATAACCTGAGCGCCACCTTCTCTCCGGAACTTGCCGACTTTACCGTCTATGTCATTGATGTTGCTGCCGGAGAAGAGATCCCGCGCAAGGGCGGACCGGCCATCCGGCGCTCGGACCTGCTGGTCATCAACAAGACCGATCTTGCGCCTTACGTGGGCGCGTCGCTCGACGTGATGCGAGACGATGCGACGCGGGTCAGGGACGGTCGGCCCTTCGTCTTCACCAGCCTCAGGCAGGGCACCGGGGCTGATGACGTTGTTCAGCAGATCCAGGCACTTACCGGGATCTAGACCCAGGCCTTACAGCGAAGCCCAGTCGGTGAAACGCCACGACTTGGGCTTCGGGGCCACCGGCAGTTCGGGTTGCGGTTTGCGTGTCTTGCGAGCCATTTCGGCACCTCCTTTGACAAGATTAACCTGTGCATTAGCAGGAGGTTTCGCCAGTACGGAATACGTGACCGGCGTGTTGCCCGATTACCCCGGCGGAATAATGCCCTTTGTCAGCAGGATATTGCCGTAAAGCCTTGTTTCCCCGGTCTGAATCACGGCGAAACTACTTTTGGCCCGGTCGTAGAAGGCGAATCTTTCGGCTGTGATAATCTTGGTTGGGTTATCGGAAACGCGGTCGATAATGTCTTGGAAACGCGCGACAATCTCGGGCACGGCGTTCGGATCGTCGACGACCTGCATGGTATAGGCCGGATCGGGGATGAAACTGTCGAGCGGCATGAGCGTCAGAACCGCGTCAAGAACGTCGGTCGCCGGAATGCCGTCGAGACGATGCACCTTGCATCCCATTGAATAGGCCGGGAAATTCGCGTCGGTGATGGCGAGTATATCGCCGTGGCCCATGGCACGCAGCGTGTGGAGGATGTCGGGGGACAGGATAGCCGGGATATTGCGCAACATGCCGCCATGAAGCGCAAAATTGGCGAAACTGGCAAGTGTTAAAGACGCGTCCGCCCCGTTCACCTTGCCGCGTTAACGATTTTGAAAGGTGAGTCCCGGCCGGTTTGACCCCCCGAACCGGCCGGTTGTTAACCTTTTCGGGACGGGCGTGCGGACACACCGGTCGATCGCCCTCAAGCGTGCCGAATCGTCCATATCTGGGAAAGACCGGCATGACCGAGCCTGCGGCTCGACAGTGCTGTTGCCGGTAGAGGAGGGGCCCCGTCACGCGCGTGGCGCGGAGCCCCAAAGCGTGCTCAGAGCAGCTCGAGGTTGCCGGCGGACTGCTTGCCGTCGCGGCCGGTCTGAAGCTCGTAGCTGACTTTCTGGTTGTCGGCGAGGCCGGTCAGGCCGGAACGCTCGACTGCGGAAATGTGGACGAAAACGTCCTTGCCGCCTTCATCCGGCTGGATGAAGCCATAACCTTTGGTGGTGTTGAACCATTTCACGGTGCCTTTGGCCATCGTGTGTCTCCTGTCTTGTTCCGCACGCGGGAGTGCTGCGGGTCGGCGTAGGTCAGAGCAAAATCGGTGCTCTGTCGCCGTATGAGGGAGACAGGTAGGCGATCTGGTAACGTAGCAAGGCCATCTTATCGCAGATCGGGTGATTCTGAGCAAGAGAGTTTGCGTTAACGTCAGGTTGAACGCGCTGCGCGACAGGCGCATTCCGGCCTGTGCGTCGGTTCGATATCGCCTGGTGCCGTTCTGGTCGGCAGCGTTGACGTCTGGTGTGGCGGAGTACGCCTCAGTCGCAGGGAGAGGGCACTCCCCCTGCGTCCGGTTCTGCCCGAAGGCAGATCGTCAGAGCAGCTCGAGGTTGCCTGCGGACTCTTTGCCGTCACGGCCGGTCTGCAGCTCGTAGCTGACCTTCTGGTTGTCGGCGAGGCCGGTCAGGCCCGAACGCTCGACTGCAGAGATGTGCACGAACACATCCTTGCCGCCGGATTCCGGTTGAATGAAGCCATAACCTTTGGTGGTGTTGAACCATTTCACGGTGCCAGTGGCCATCGTGTCTCTCCTTAAGTGTCCGCACGCGGAAGTGCTGCGGGTCGGCGTAGGTCAGAGCAAAATCGGTGCTCTGTCGCCGGGTGAGGGAGACAGGTAGGCGATCTGGGTAACGGTAGCTTGGCCCGTTTGACAGGTTTGGTGAGTCGGGGCAAGAGGGTTCGTGTTAACGGGGTGGTGAGGTCACGAACTCAAGCTGTCGTTGGAGGGAAAAGGTAGCTTACGCAGGTCTTCTTTGTCATCAGCTACTTGCTTCAATCGTGCAAAACGATTTTCGCGCTTAGCTCTCTCGATGTACCATTCATCCAACAGTGTCTCGATCAACTCGATCAACAGGTGTGCTTCGTCTGGATCAACAGACACTATTCGGTCGATATCTTTCTCCATATGCGCGCCAATATTGCCCAAGCTCCGCAGATGATGAAGTGCATCAATGCTATCTAGGTTCAGGACCCATTGATTTGGTTGAGCGAGCGTGATTCACCGTTCGAAAACGAGCGGTGAACATGTCTGATCTCTACTGGTTGAGCGATGCGCAGATGGCGCGTCTGGAGCCTTACTTCCCCAAGTCGCACGGCAAGCCCCGGGTTGATGACCGGCGCGTTCTGAGCGGTATTATCTTTATCAATCGCAATGGATTGCGGTGGCGAGATGCGCCAAGGGAATACGGCCCGCACAAGACACTCTACAACCGCTGGAAGCGGTGGAGCGATAGAGGCGTCTTCGCCCGGATCATGGCCGGGCTGGCGGGCGAGCATGGTGAGGAGACGACCGTGATGATCGACGCAACTCATCTGAAGGCCCATCGCACGGCGTCCAGCCTGGGCGTGAAAAAGGGGGGCGTGGACGGCTGATTGGCCGGACGAAGGGAGGCATGAACACGAAGTTGCACGCCGTCTGCGACAGCCATGGCCGGCCCATCGACCTGTTCCTGACTGCCGGCCCCGTCAGCGACTACATCGGGGCGCGTGCGCTGGTCGGCGGGCTGCCAGACGTGAAATGGCTGCTCGGAGATCGCGGCTACGATGCCGACTGGTTCAGAGAAGCCTTGCAAGACAAGAAGATACGCCCTTGCATCCCGGGCCGGACGAAACGGAAGACGCCCGTCCCGTACGACAAGCGCAGGTACAAGCGTCGCAACCGGATCGAGATCATGTTCGGCAGGCTCAAGGATTGGAGACGGGTGGCGACCCGTTATGACCGATGCCCAAAGACCTTCTTCTCAGCGATCGCACTCGCTGCGACCGTGATCTTCTGGCTTTGAGAGAGAACGAGTCCTGACCCTAACGAGACGCCCCTTGGGGCGGAGCCATTCTTAGCCATTTCCTTTAGTTTTTCGATCTCGTTGAATAGATTTTTCTCTTTAATGCCACAAAAGTCGCGGATCATACCCTGAAGGCACCGGCGGGATAATGTGGCCGATGCTTTCGGCGACAAGAGGCTTATTCGACATGCCTCTGTGTAGTCTTCGATGATCGGTGTAGGGATGAAGCTAGGTTCAGGACCCATTGATTTGGTTGAGCGAGCGTGATTCACCGTTCGAAAACGAGCGGTGAACATGTCTGATCTCTACTGGTTGAGCGATGCGCAGATGGCGCGTCTGGAGCCTTACTTCCCCAAGTCGCACGGCAAGCCCCGGGTTGATGACCGGCGCGTTCTGAGCGGTATTATCTTTATCAATCGCAATGGATTGCGGTGGCGAGATGCGCCAAGGGAATACGGCCCGCACAAGACACTCTACAACCGCTGGAAGCGGTGGAGCGATAGAGGCGTCTTCGCCCGGATCATGGCTGGGCTGGCGGGCGAGCATGGTGAGGAGACGACCGTGATGATCGACGCAACTCATCTGAAGGCCCATCGCACGGCGTCCAGCCTGGGCGTGAAAAAGGGGGGCGTGGACGGCTGATTGGCCGGACGAAGGGAGGCATGAACACGAAGTTGCACGCCGTCTGCGACAGCCATGGCCGGCCCATCGACCTGTTCCTGACTGCCGGCCCCGTCAGCGACTACATCGGGGCGCGTGCGCTGGTCGGCGGGCTGCCAGACGTGAAATGGCTGCTCGGAGATCGCGGCTACGATGCCGACTGGTTCAGAGAAGCCTTGCAAGACAAGAAGATACGCCCTTGCATCCCGGGCCGGACGAAACGGAAGACGCCCGTCCCGTACGACAAGCGCAGGTACAAGCGTCGCAACCGGATCGAGATCATGTTCGGCAGGCTCAAGGATTGGAGACGGGTGGCGACCCGTTATGACCGATGCCCAAAGACCTTCTTCTCAGCGATCGCACTCGCTGCGACCGTGATCTTCTGGCTTTGAGAGAGAACGAGTCCTGACCCTAGGCATCGGCTTGGCGGCGCTTTCCGGCATCAAGCGCATTTTTGCAATAGGTTCAGCGTTCTCAAGGAAATAGCGGTGTCCGTTCTGATACGTTCCAGTATTAACAATGGCGACCGACACGGTCGGCATCAAACAGTCGGGATTCGAGCAAGCAATGGCGCGAGAGATTAAGCCAATGTTTCCAGTGGCGATGTCACCGATATAATAGTGAACTTCGACATTGGAAACTGAGGGATTTGTTACGGCTTGATCCAGGTTGCAATGTGGGCAGCGCCAACGAAATGCCATAGTTTGTCCTCGAACTAGGGGATGGAACTCACATACTTTCAATCGCAGTCATAAAGGTAGGGTGGGTTTGCAACCCACCCGATTGTTCAGCGCGTGAACTTCTTGTGCTTCAGGCGCTTGGGTTCGAGGGCATCGGCGCCGAGGCGGCGTTTCTTGTCTTCTTCGTAGTCTTCGAAGTTGCCTTCGAACCATTCCACATGCGCTTCGCCCTCGAAGGCCAGGATGTGGGTGCAGATCCGGTCGAGGAAGAAGCGGTCGTGGGAGATGACCACCGCGCAGCCGGCGAAGTCGACCAGCGCGTCTTCCAGCGCGCGGAGGGTTTCCACGTCGAGGTCGTTGGTCGGTTCGTCGAGCAGGATGACGTTGCCGCCCTCCTTCAGCAGGCGCGCCATGTGGACGCGGTTGCGTTCGCCGCCCGAGAGTTGGCCCACCTTCTTCTGCTGGTCGCCGCCCTTGAAGTTGAACGCCCCGCAGTACGCTCGGGAGTTCTGTTCGGCGTCGCCCAGCTTGATGACTTCTGCCCCGCCGGAGATCGCCTGCCAGACGGTGTCGGTGGCGTTCAGGTCGTCGCGCGACTGGTCGACGTAGGACATCTGCACGGTGTCGCCCAGCTCGACCGTGCCGGCGTCGGGTTTTTCCTGCCCGGTCAGCATCTTGAAGAGCGTCGACTTGCCCGCGCCGTTGGGGCCGATGACACCGACGATGCCGCCCGGCGGCAGCGAGAAGGTCAGGTCCTCGATCAGGAGCTTGTCGCCCATCGCCTTGTTCAGGTGCTCCACCTCGATCACCTTCGCGCCGAGGCGCGGGCCGTTGGGGATGACGATCTGCGCCCGGCCGACACGCTCACGCTCGGACTGGTTGGCGAGGTCGTTGTAGGCCGCGATACGGGCCTTGGACTTCGACTGGCGGGCCTTGGCGCCCTGACGGATCCAGTCGAGTTCGCGTTCCAGCGTCTTCTGCTTGGCCTTGTCCTCGCGCGCTTCCTGTTCCAGCCGCTTGGCCTTCTGTTCCAGCCAGGACGAATAGTTGCCCTCGTAGGGGATGCCGCGGCCACGGTCGAGTTCGAGGATCCAGCCGGTGATGCTGTCGAGGAAGTAACGGTCGTGGGTGACGATCAGGATCGTGCCCTTGTAGTCGATCAGGTGTTGCTGGAGCCAGGCGATGGTCTCGGCGTCGAGGTGGTTGGTCGGTTCGTCGAGCAGCAGCATGTCGGGCGCTTCGAGCAGCAGCTTGCACAGCGCGACGCGGCGGCGTTCACCGCCCGAAAGCGTCGCGACGTTGGCGTCGTCGGGCGGGCAGCGCAGGGCCTCCATCGAGACGTCGACCTGGCTGTCGAGATCCCAGAGGTTCTCGGCGTCGATCTGGTCCTGAAGCTGGGCCATCTCCTCGGCGGTCTCGTCCGAGTAGTTCATCGCCAGTTCGTTGTATTTGTCGAGGATCGCCTTCTTCGCCGCGACGCCCAGCATGACGTTCTCGCGCACGGTCAGGCTTTCGTCGAGCTGCGGCTCCTGCGGCAGGTAGCCCACCTTGGCACCCTCGGCGGCCCAGGCCTCGCCGGTGAAGTCCTTGTCCATGCCGGCCATGATCTTCATCAGGGTCGACTTACCGGCGCCGTTGACGCCGACAACGCCGATCTTCACGCCCGGCAGGAAAGAAAGGCGAATGTTTTCAAAGCACTTCTTGCCGCCCGGATAGGTCTTGGAGACGCCGTCCATGTGGTAAACGTACTGGTAAGAGGCCATAACATCGCTCCGCTGAGGCTGTCGGTTTCGTGCGCAGTATCGCATGGGCCGTGAAGGTGCAATCCTGAGCGGCGGGACAGCCGGTGCGTGTCACGCCGCCTGCGCCCGATGCCACAAGATTTAACGATTTCTTTCAGATGCTTGATGGCTCCCCACGGTTTCTGCTGCCACGCGTGCCGCGCCAGTTTTCGATTAATTCGATATAAAGACTTCAGGATCATGAATGGCATCGTCCGACGGGCCGTGCGGTCGCGCATGTCCCGATCAAATTGCGCCGGAGATACCGATGAATTCCGACACTCTTCCTCCCAAGTCCGCACTGGCGATGAACATCAAGTGGAAGTTCCCGCTGCAGATCGCCGTGCCCACGCTGGTCATCGTCTTCGCGGTGTCGGCCTTTGCCTACTGGCAGGCGGTCCGGGCGCTTGAATCGCGGCGCAATGTCGTCATGGAAGCCGTCATGGAGGAGCGCCAGTTCGCGCTCAAGGAATGGCTGCACACGATCGAGACGGATATCGTGCTGCTGGCCGAGGCCGACAGCACGAGGGATGCGCTGAACAGGTTTACCCGGTCCCGGCGGCTGATTGGAGAGGCCCCGGACGAAACGCTTCGGCGGCTCTACATCGACGACAATCCCAATCCCGTCGGGGAGAAGGACAATCTGCTGACGGCGCGGGACGGTTCGATCTGGTCGGAGGAGCATGAAGTGTACCATCCCGACCTGCGCCGCTTTCAGCAGATGCGGAACTACTACGACCTCTTCCTGTTCGATGCCGACGGCAACCTTGTCTACACCGTGTTCAAGGAGCGCGACTTTGCCACGAATTTCCTGACCGGCCCTTATGCCGACAGCGGGCTGGGCGATGCGTTCCGCCGGGCGCTGGACATGAACGAAGGCGAGATCGCCTTTTCCGACTTCGCGGCCTATGCGCCCAGCAACGGCCAGCCGGCCAAGTTCGTCGCCGCGCCGGTGTTCGATGCGGACGGTGTGCTGCTGGGCGTCGCGGGACTTCAGATCGACATCGATCGGGTGGGCACGATTCTGGGGCAGACGCCGTTCCTTGGCCGGACGGGCGAGATCTACGCGGTCAACGAGGCCGGCCTGGCCCTGACCGCGTCTGTTCAGGAGGGCGGTCACGGCATCTTCGATCCGCTGCCGGACCTGCCGCAGATCCGGGCGGCGCGGAACGGCGAGGAGTTTTCCTCGACCGACGTCACCGGGCTGTCGGGCAATCCGGCGGTGGCGCTGTCGAACAGTATCGATTTCGATGGCACGCAATGGCACATCGTGATCGAGCAGGACCGCGTCGAGGCGATGGCGACCGAGAACGAGCTTTTCGCCACGACCGTCGCGCAGGTGCTGATCGTGCTGGTCATGGTGATGGGGGTGGCGTTCCTTGTCGCCCGGATGCTGACCGGGCGCATCGGCGACCTGTTGCAGGGCGTGCGCCGCATCGCCGAGGGCGACTACAAGACAAAGGTCGCGCAGGCCGACAAGGCGGACGAGATCGGCGACATCGCCCGCGCGCTGAACGGTTTCCGCAAGGACCTGTCCGAGGTGGAGGCGGCCCATGCCCGCGAAAAGCAGAAGGCGCTCCAGCAGGCCAAGGCGGTGGAGGCGCTGCGCGAGGCGTTGTTCAAGCTGGCGGACGGAGATCTCGACTGCGCGATCCGGCAAACGCTCGATGGCGATTACGCCCCGCTGAAGGAGCATTTCAACGCGACGGCGGAATCGCTGTCCGCGATCATCGAACAGTTGCGCTCAAGCGCGGTGTCGATGGAGGCGGACGTCGACCGGCTGAGCGATGGCGCTGAATCGCTGTCCTCCCGTACGGAGAACCAGGCCGCGACGCTTGAAGAGACCGCCGCCGCCATGGACCAGATTTCGGCCAGTGTGAAATCGACCGCCGATGGCGCCAAACAGATCGTGGGTGCCATCGGCGTGGCGCGCGACCAGGCGGAGCAGGGCGAAGAGGTGCGGGGCCGTGCCGTGCAGGCCATGAGCGCCATCGAGAGCTCGTCGAAGCAGATCGCCCAGATCATCGGCGTGATGGAGGACATCGCATTCCAGACCAACCTCCTGTCGCTGAATGCCGGGGTGGAGGCCGCCCGGGCCGGCGAGGTCGGGCGCGGCTTCGCGGTTGTCGCGTCGGAAGTGCGGGCGCTGGCGCAACGGTCCTCGGACAGTGCGACCGAGATCCGCAACCTCATCACCAACTCGAACGACAATGTGTCGAACGGGGTAAGACTCGTGTCGGAACTGGGCGGCGCGATGGAGGGCATCCTGCGCGAGGTCGTCTCGGTCTCCGACCGGGTGGAGCACATCGCGGCGAGCGCGGCAGAGCAGGCGCAGGGCATCAGCGAGATCAACAACGGTATTTCGATGCTGGACCAGGTGACGCAGCAGAATGCCGCGATGGTGCAGGACAGCGTGGCGGCGAGCCGCGGGCTGAAGGACAAGTCCGCCGATCTACGCACCCTCGTGGCGCGGTTCCGTTCGCAGGGGAGTGGCGGATCGCAGGTCCGTCCCGTGGGAGCTGCCCGGCCCGTGGCGAAGGCCTCGGCACCCGCCGCGCCCAAGACGGGGAAGGCGGCCTCCGTGGCCCGGCTCGAAAAGGATGCGCCCGGTCGCCGCAGGCCCCACGCGCCGAAGAAGACCGCCCGCCCGGCGGCCGGGTCAGGCGCCACACATGCCAGTACGGCGGATCTCGGATGGGACAGCGCAGACGCCAAGCCGATCCCTGCGGACACCGCGCCCAAGGCCCGCGCCGCGTCAGGCGGTTCATCGCCGCTGTGGCAGGATTTCTGAGAACCGGCAGCGGCTTGGCGGTCAGCCGCTTGATCCGGTCCGCGGGAATGCGTAGGCCTGAGGGCAGGAGCCACGCAGGAACAGGACCCGCGATTGAGACCGTTGGACATGCCATCCGCGTTCCGGCCCGGCGCCCGCGTGGGGTTGCTGGGCGGATCGTTCGACCCCCCGCACGTGGGCCACGTCCAGCTGTCGCGGGAGGCGCTGAAACGCTTCGGCCTCGACCGGGTGGTGTGGCTGGTCAGCCCGGGCAACCCGCTGAAGCCCCATCCACCCGCCCCCCTGGCCGAGCGGATGGCGGCGGCAGAGGCCATCCTCGGCGGCCATCCCGCCATCGCCGTCAGCGACATCGAGGACCGTCTGGGCACGCGCTACACCGCCGAGACACTGGCCCGGCTGACCGCACTTTGCCCGCGCGTGCGGTTCACCTGGCTGATGGGGGCCGACAACCTCGTGCAGTTTCACCGCTGGGACAACTGGCACGAAATCATGGACCGCGTGTCGGTGGGCGTTCTGGCCCGTCCGGGCCACAGGCTGGCGGCGCAGAGGTCGGTCGCGGCGCGGGCCTATGCAGATGCCCGCATACCGGCGCGGGCCTCGCGCACGCTGGGGGGGGCTGTGGCGCCGGCGTGGTGTTTCGTGAACATGCCGATGCGTCCGGAGAGCTCCAGCGCGCTGCGCGCGGCGGGCCGCCGGGGGGCGGAAACGTGACCGTGAGAGGGCAATTGCCCGGTTGCGGCGGCGCGCGAGATTGGCTTAGATCGCCGCCATGACCACCGGGGTTTCGAGACGTTCCTTTCTATTCGGCGCAGGCGCACTGGCGCTTTCTGCAGGCGGTGCCCTGGCGGGTCCGCCGGAGGTGTCGCTCAGGCCGGTGGCCCGGGGCGAAGACCTTCGGCTGCGCAACCTGCCCTCCATCGACGAGCTCATCGCCCGGGCGCGGCTTGACGGCACCGTGGGATTCTGCGTCTCGGACGCGGCCACCGGAGAGGTGCTTGAAAGCCACGACCCCGATCAGGGCCTGCCGCCCGCCAGCGTCGCCAAGGCGCTGACGTCGGGCTACGCGCTGGCGCAACTGGGGCCCGATCATCGTTTCGAGACCCGCGTCATGGTGACTGGCGCTGTCAGGGATGGCGTGGTGCAAGGCGACGTGATCCTCGCCGGTGGCGGCGATCCCTCGCTTGAGACCGACGACCTCGCGACGCTGGCGCAGCGGCTGAAGGCGTCGGGCGTGACCGGCGCGACCGGCGGCTTTCGCGTCTGGGGCGGCGCGCTGCCCTACCAGCACGACATCGACACCGCGCAGCCCGATCACGTCGGTTACAACCCTTCGGTGTCCGGCCTGTGCCTGAACTTCAACCGCGTGCATTTCGAGTGGCGCCGGGCCGGGGGGGATTACGAGGTCACGATGGACGCGCGGTCGGGCGCGCACCGGCCCGAGGTGCGCATGGCGCGCATGGCCGTCGAGGCGCGCAGCGTGCCGGTCTACACCTACAGCGACGCCAACGGGCAGGACGCCTGGACCGTGGCGAAGGGGGCGCTGGGCTCGGGCGGGGCGCGGTGGCTGCCGGTCCGCAAGCCGGAGCTTTATGCCGGAGAGGTGTTCCAGAGTTTCGCCCGTGCCCAGGGTATCAAGCTGGGTGCGCCGCAGGTGATCGAGACCCTGCCCGAAGGGGCGGAACCGGTGGCCCGGATCGAAAGCGGTCTGCTGACCGACATCCTGCACGACATGATGAAATATTCGACCAACCTGACCGCCGAGGTCGTGGGCCTTTCGGCGAGCCGGGTGCGCCTTGGGCGGATGCCGCGCGATCTGCGCGAATCCGCCGGTGCGCTGAACGACTGGGCGGAAGAAAGCCTTGGCGTGCCGGGGATCGGGCTTGTCGACCATTCGGGGCTGGGCGACCTGAGCCGCGTGCCCGCCGCCCGGATGATGGAGGCGCTTGTCGCGCTGCACCGGGAAAAGCAGCTGAAGCCGCTGATGAAGCCGTTCCTGATGCGCGATGCGCAGCGCCGGGTGATGGATAACCACCCGATCTCGGTGCATGCCAAGACCGGGACGCTGAACTTCGTGAGCGGGCTGGCGGGGTTCGCCGACCTGCCGAAGGGCCGGGAGCTGGCCTTTGCGATCTTCACCGCCGACCTCGACCGGCGCGCGGCGCTGACTGTCGAGGAGCGGGAACGCCCCGAGGGCGCGTCCTCGTGGAACGTGCGGGCGAAGATGCTGCAGCAGGCGCTGATCGAACGCTGGGGCGTGCTCTACGAGGCGTGAGCCCGGCCACACCGGTCCGGCGGGGCAAAATGGCCCCCTTTTTCATGACGGTGTATTCACGGCGGTGACGCAGTCGCGGGTCGGCGCTTGCCCTGTCCAACCCGCGGAACGGCCCGTAGGGCGGGGCTGTGCGCCGCCCCGTTTGCCGTCTTGCGATCCGATCAGTTGGTGATGACCACGCGCATGTTCTGCTTGCCGACCTGCTGGGTCAGGCCGAACAGCACGGCGGCGTGTTCGGGGTGCAGCCGCACGCAGCCCGCCGAGGCCGGACGCCCCAGGCGCGAGATCTGGTCGGTGCCGTGGATCGCGTAATTGCCGTTGAAGAAGATCGCATAGGGCATGGGCGCGTTGTTGTAGAGGCTGGACTTGTGGTTGCGCGACAGCCACTTGGCCGACCACGCCCCGCGCGGCGTGTACTTGCCGTTGCGCGCGGTGGAGACCGGCCACTGGTAGGCGACCTGCCCGTTGTAGATCACGGTCATGGTCTGCGACGAGATGTCGACCTGCGCCACAAGCGGCGCGGCCAGGGCGCCCAGCGGCAGCAGGCAGGTCAGCACCGCACCGAAGGCGGCAGCAAGAAAACGGTTCATAATGGTCCCTCCAGGAATACGCGGGCAGCGCGATTGGCGAAAATATGCCGATCCTGAGGATACAATGCCGTTAATGCCCGGTCAGTCCGGGAATCCTGACCCGTCGCGGCTTTGCCGCGACATTCGCGCCGACCGATGCGAAAATGCCGCGGTCTGATGCGTTTTCTGCGGCGAAATCAGAGGGAAAGGTGACGCGCGCGGGCGCCGCGCTCGATCGCGGCGGCGTGCAGGCGGTCTATATTCAATTCGTAGCGAATCTCTTCGAGCAGGCGCAGCTCGGTCTCGCGCAGGGTGCCGTCGGCGGCGGCGACGTCGCAGGCTAGCGCATAGGCGGTTTCGAACAGGCGTTCGGGGAGGTTGTCCCGCATCAGGCCGAAAAGCGCGTCCAGCCCGTCCTCCTGGTCGAAAAGCTCGAACACCAGCCGCGACATGGCGCCGATCCGGTCGTTGTCGTAGTCGGCGAAGACCGGCAGCAGGTTGACCGCCGAGTCGATCTTGACCAGCTCGGAGGTGCGCACGTTCTCGTCCGAGGCGGAGACCGCGATCATCAGGGCCACGAGGCAGTCCTGCGGGCTGAGCGGGTGTGTCACGTCGGTCATGGTCGAACCCTTCGTCTGATCGGCAACTCTCGTACACCCGCTGTTTATTGACCCCGGCGCGCCGGGGCAATAGGAAGCGCGCGGTATCCACCCCCTTACGATCCCGAGGAGTTCCGGACATGTCCGATCTGCGTGACGCCGCCATGACGGCAAAGGCCTGGCCCTTTGAAGAGGCGCGCCGGATCCTCAAACGCTACGAGAAGGCGCCGCCCGAGAAGGGCTACGTCCTGTTCGAGACGGGCTACGGCCCCTCGGGTCTGCCGCATATCGGCACCTTCGGCGAAGTTGCGCGGACCTCGATGATCCGCCGGGCCTTCCAGGAGATCTCGGACATCCCGACGCGGCTGATCTGCTTTTCGGACGACATGGACGGAATGCGCAAGGTGCCGGGCAACGTGCCGAACCAGGACCGCCTGCGCGAGGACTTGCAAAAGCCGCTGACCTCGGTCTACGACCCGTTCGAGACGCACGAGTCCTTCGGCCATCACAACAATGCCATGCTGCGGCGGTTCCTCGACACCTTCGGGTTCGAGTACGAGTTCATCTCGGCGACGGAGTTCTACAAGTCGGGCCAGTTCGACGAGACGCTGCTGCGCGCGGCGGAACGCTACGACGACCTGATGAAGATCATGCTGAAGTCGCTGCGCGAGGAGCGCCAGCAGACCTATTCGATCTTCCTGCCGATCCACCCGGAGACGGGCCGCGTGCTGTACGTGCCGATGAAGCACGTCGATGCGGCGAAGGGCGAGATCACCTTCGACGACGAAACAGGGCGCGAATGGACGCTGCCGGTGACCGGCGGGCAGGTAAAGCTGCAGTGGAAGCCGGACTTCGGCGCCCGCTGGGCGGCGCTGGGCGTCGACTTCGAGATGTACGGCAAGGACCATTCGACCAACACGCCGATCTACGACGGCATCTGTCGGGCGCTGGGCGCGAAGGCGCCGGAGCATTTCACCTATGAACTGTTCCTCGACGAAAATGGGCAGAAGATCTCCAAGTCGTCGGGCAACGGCATCTCCATCGACGAGTGGCTGACCTATGCCTCGACCGAGTCGCTGTCCTACTTCATGTTCCAGAAGCCCAAGACGGCGAAGCGGATGCACTTCGACGTGATCCCGAAGGCGGTGGACGAGTATCACCAGCAGCTTCGGGCCTACCGCGGGCAGGACGCGGCGGCGCGGTTCAACAACCCGGTGTGGCACATTCACGGCGGCGAGGTGCCGGAAAGCACGCTGGTGGTGCCGTTCTCCATGCTGCTGAACCTGGCGTCGGCGGCCGGGGCCGAGGACAAGGCGGCGATGTGGGCCTTCATCAACCGCTACGCGCCCGATGCCTCGCCCGAGACGCATCCGGATCTCGACGCGGCGGCGGGGTTCGCGGTGAAGTACTACAAGGACTTCGTGAAGCCGTCGAAGGTCTTCCGCGCACCCAACCCGCAGGAGCGCGCGGCGATGGAGGACCTCGCGGCCCGGCTGCGCGGCTGGGACGGCGGTGCCGACGACGAGGCGCTGCAGTCGCTGGTCTTCGCGGTCGGCAAGGAGCACGGGTTCGAGAACCTGCGCGACTGGTTCAAGGCGCTTTACGAGGTGCTGCTGGGCCAGAGCCAGGGCCCGCGCTTCGGCGGCTTCATCGCGCTTTACGGCGTGTCCGAGACCGCATCGCTGATCGAGACGGCACTGGCGGGCGAGCTGACCGCCTGACCGCCTGAGCGGCGGTTTGGCGTTCCGAGGCGTGACCGCGGACGGTTGAAACTTTTGACCGCCCGTCCGCGTGCCTTACCTTGCGACACATGCAGGGGAGGCACGTCATGCGCGGATTTCTGAAACTGGTCATGCTGATGGGACTGGCAGGCATGCTGCTGGTCGGTGCCGTGAGCGCTGAAGAAGAGGTCAGGCCCCGCGATCCGGCAATCGAGGGGGTCATCCGCCAGCAGATGGACGCCTTCCTGGCCGAGGACGTGGAAAGCGCGTTCGAATTCGCCGCCCCCAACATCCAGAGCATGTTCCGCACGCCGAAGATCTTCGGCGACATGGTGCGCAACGGGTATCCGATGGTCTGGAAGCCGTCGGGTGTTCAGTTCGGCGACCTGCGGATGATCGACGGCGCGCTGTGGCAGGAGGTCTATGTCATGGACGGACGCGGCCGCAGCTTCGCGCTGGATTACCGGATGCTGGAGGTGGATGGCGCCTGGCGGATTTCCGGCGTGCAGTTCCTTCAGACGCCGGACGTGTCGGCCTGAGCTTTGGCCGATCCGGATCCGAACCGGGCCGGCTCAGGGGCCGGACCGTGCGCCCTCGGCCCAGCGTACGCTCAGGTCCGAAGGCGTTAACCGGCTGTTGATACTTCCCTCTCCCGACCGGGGCGCCCGTGCCCCTCGCGTGGAAAGGGATCTCGATGAACAAGGCGATTACCGACGGACTGGTCTTCATGCCGCCCGCGTTTGCGGCGGGCAACCTCGGTCTGTTTTCCCGGGGCGACGGGGTGCCGGGGTCGGATACCTACGCGAGTTTCGCATCGGCGGCCTTCGTTCCGGCGGATCAGGACTTCGGCGGTTGCCTTGAAATCCAGAAGACCAGTGCCACGCAGAAGCTGCGCTACATGGGCCAGACGCCGCTGCCGCCGGGCTGCTACCTGCGGGTGACGGCGCGGGTGAAGGCCGTGGCGGGCGCGTTGCCCTCGGTCCGGATCGCGGGATATCCTGCGACGGCGGGTGGGGCGGCGGTGGGCGGTGTCGTCACCGTCGGCGCGTCGGTTGCGCTGACGGACTACGGCGAGGTGGTCGAGGTCTCGGCCATCGTCGGCGCGGGCAATCGCGAAGGCGTCGATCTGGTCTGGGGGACGGGCGCGGCCTACGGGCATTTCGGCATCGACCTGACCGGGGCGAACGGCGGCGTGGTGCGGGTCGACGACCTGACGATCGAGGACGTCACCGGTGCCTTCCTGCGCGACATGATGAACTGGGTGGATGTGCGCGATTTCGGCGCGCAGGGCGACGGCGTGACCGACGACACCGCCGCCTTTGCCGCCGCCGATGCCGCCGCGAACGGGCGGCGGGTGCTGGTGTCGGCGGGAACCTACCGGCTGGCGTCTTCGGTGACGCTGGAGAGCCGTGTGACCTTCGAGGGGACGCTCGACATGCCGGTCGACGCGATCCTGTCGCTGACCAAGGATTTCGCGCTGCCCGACTACATCGACGCCTTCGGTGGCGACGAGGAACTGGCCTTCCGCAAGGCGGTGCAGTCGCTGATGAACGGCGCCGATCACGAAAGCCTGGACCTGTGCGGGCGGCGGGTGTCGGTGTTCGCGCCCATCGACGTGCAGGCGGCGGTGCCGAACCGCACCAGCTATGCGCAGCGCCGGGTGATCCGCAACGGCCAGCTTCGGGCCGAGGACAGCGGCAACTGGACGCCGGAGACGGTCACCAGCCAAGCCACCTATTCGGCGGCGAACGAATGGAAGCTGACGGCGGTGGCCAACGTCGCCAACATCCAGGTCGGCAGCCATGTCACCGCGCCCGGCGTCGGACGCGAGGTCTATGTGCGCGAGGTGAACGTGCCCGCGCAGGAAGTGACCCTGTCGCAGCCACTGTCGGACGCGGTGGGCGTGCAGGTCTACACCTTCACACGCTACAAGTTCCTGCTGGATTTCACCGGCTTCGAGCGGCTGAACGTGTTCGAGCTGGAGGGCGTCGAGTTCCAGTGCAACGAATTGGCCAGCGGCATGGCTTTGCCGGCGCTGGGGACGGTGAACGTGGTGCGCAACTGCGTCTTCAACCGGCCCGGCCACCGCGGGCTGGTCTCCATCGGCGACGGTTGCCAGGGGTTGCTGGTCGATCATTGCCAGTTCATCAGCCACGAGGGCGGGACCCTGTCGCAGAACCGCCAGTCGGTGGGCGTCGTGGTGAACGCCAACGACGTGAAGATCCGCAACTGCCGCGCGTCGCAGTTCCGCCATTTTGCGGTGGTCAGCGGCGCGCAGAGCGTCATCACCGGCAACCACTTCTTTCAGGGCGACGCTGCGACGAATGGCATACGGACGGCGGGGATCGTCATCGCCCTGCGCGCCTGCAACACGCAGATCACGGGCAATTACATCGACAACTGTTTCATCGAGTGGACGAACGAGCGCGAGCCGGAGCCGGATTTTTCCGGCGGGTTCGGCTTTGCGGGCCTGTCCGTCACCAACAACGTGATGCTGGTGTCGGACGTGGCGACGAGCTTTGCCTTCATCGTGGTGAAGCCCTACGGCTCGGGGCATTTCGTCAACGGGATGAACGTGTCGGGCAACACCTTCCGGGGCGTGCGGGTGGCCATCGACCGGGCGGAGAAGGTCGACACCTCCTTTGCGGCGCTGGAGATGGGCAGCATGCGGGCGCTCAGCTTTCACGGCAACACCTACCACAACGTGGTGCGCGGCGCCGAGAACCCGCTAACCGTGAAGCACAGCCAAAACACCCATGCGCAGGTCTGGGAGATCGACAGCGACCAGCGCCTGCCGTTCAACGGGTGGGCAGAGCAGGTCGACGGTGTGACCACCACCTCGCGTCCGCGCAACGAGGCGAACGTCAGCAATTACGCGATGCCCTACACGCAGGCCGCCACCGGCAGCAACAAGGACAGGGTGCAGCTGGTCTGGCCCGTGCCGATGCTGGGCGACGTGGCGGTGACGATGCGCTGCGACGTGTAAGCCGTGTTCCGCGTGTGAACAGGCCGCGCCGCTTGCCGGGCGCGGCCTTTGAGGGTGCGCTTTAGGCCGCGTTCAGCGCCAGCAGGGCCGAGCGGCGCACCGGCGCCAGCATCATGTCGAAGACGGTCTGCAGGAACTCCACCGTCAGGTCGGCGGCGGTGACGGCGGCGCGCAGGGCCAGCCGTCCGCACATCCTCAGCGCCGCCTTGACGAAGCGCAGCGTAGTCTCCGCGATTTTCTTCGACAGGAGCGCGCCCTGGTGGATCGCCTCGACCATGCGGTCGAGCACGGTGATCCCGGCAGACAGCGCCAGCCCGGCCATGTTGACCATCCGCATGATCCCCCGCAGCGCCATCGACAGCGCGTGGTATCCCAGCGCCGAAAAGCCCTGCGCCTTTTCCGCCAGCCCCAGCCAGTAATCCGGGTCGCTTTTCTGGGCGAGCGGCGTGGCGGCGGGCCAGCCGGAGGAGGGCATCCGGTTGCGGTACTGGATGCGGTCGTGGGCGCGGGGCGTGATGTAGGTGAACCCGAAATCCAGCCCTGTCGCCCCGGCGGCGAAGTGCTGGAAGGGCAGGACGGGCAGCATCGGCACGGGGTCGGACACGGAATAGACCCGCCTGACGGTGCCCGGCGTCAGCACCCGTCGCAGCTGCGACGACAAGCCGAAACCGCCAATCCGGGGCGTTCCGAAGGTGTAGAGCCGGCAGGCCGCGCCGCCCCGCAGGCCGTAGTCCGCCATGGCGAGCGTCGCCATCGCACCGCCCAGCGAGTGCCCGACGAAATGGAGCGTCTCGGGCCGCGCGGCGTCGATGATGTGGTGCAGGTCGTCCTGGAAGGTCGTGTAGATCCGGTTGAAGCCCGCATGAACGATGCAGTCGCCCGGGCCGCGGTCCATCCCGAAGTTGAAGTTGGACACCCAGTCGCTGGCGGACACGCTGCCCCTGAAGGCCACCACGAGATCGCGCCCACCGCCGCCGTTCTTCCGTTCGAACACCGCACCGAAGCCCGAGGTGTCGCGCAGCGAAAACGCGCCCGACTGGCCGGTGAAGCCGGTGAGGGTCGAGAACTCCGTCAGGTCCGCCGAACAGCCGCCCTTCTTCTTCTGCGCCGCCGCCAGAGAGCCCTTCGCGCGCCACGTCGCCGCCGAATTGTCGGTCGCGGCCGCGGTGTCGTAGGCGAGATCGGCGAAGGTGGCGGCCTGGCTGCCTGTCAGGAGGGTCATGCGGTGTCCTTCACTCGATCAGAGTACAGGTGCCGAAGTGTATGTCGTCGGCGTGGGGTTCCACGCCGATGGCACAGCGGACGTTGAAGGGGCGGCCATCGGTTTCGGCATTCAGCGTCAGGCCACGGGTGGACAGGTAAAGGAACTGGAAGGCTCCGTCGGGCAGGTCGGCATAGAAATCCTGTGTCACCGCCTCGCGCGCAGGGATCATCTCGAACAGTCCGCGCTTCGGCGGCACGGCGCCAAACGAGAAATGGCCGCTGTCATCGGTCACGGTGCTGTCCTCGCCGCGCTTGCCGCGCCAGTACCACGCACGCCGAACGGGTGTGTCGGGGACGGGCGCACCGTCCGCGTCGACAAGCTGACCGCTCATCGGGGAGCAGAGGTATTCGTCAGCGCGGGCCATCGCCGTCTCCGCATCAATAAGGATAAGGGCCGCAAGCGCGACCCGGGCCAGTAACCGAAAGGGCATATCGCATGAACTTTGTTCTGCCCCCCTGTCTACCGCTTTGAGCGCAAGGCGAAAGTCAGGAAAACCGGAGGTGCACCCGACGGAGGAAGAAACGCGGTCCGGGCGGGTGGCCCGCGTTTGCCGGACGTGCCGGCGCGGCGGTATGCGACCTATCGGCGGCGGGCAGGCCCCGGGCCCGCTTGAGGGCCTTGGCGGCGTCGATGTCGGGCGCGCGGGCCCCTTCGGCCTCGGCCTTTCCCGTCAGGGCGATGCGGCCCTCGGTGAGAAAATCGGCGCGGATCTGGCTGGGGGAGAGGGGCACCGGTCTGGTCCTTTGGCGCCTATATGCGCCCGTTCGCGAGATGGGTCAGGGTCGCGCCGGTCTCGTAGTAAAGGCTTTTGGCGCCGGCGTAGGCTTCGGGCTGCGGGTCCTGGACCGGCAGCGGCAGATCGCCGGTGCCAAGCGCCCAATCTGCGGCGGCACGGCCAAAGAGCGTGCCGGGGGAAATGCCGCGCCCGCTGTAGCCGAAGATGGAAATGCCGGTGCGCCCGCGCCGTTCGATGCGGGGCAGGTGGGTGCCGGTCATCGCGATGCGCCCGGTCCAATGCTGCTCGAACGGGATGCCCGCCAGTTGCGGGAAGACCTTCGCCATCTTGCGCGTGGCCCAGCCGCGATGCAGCGCGCCGCCGAAACCGTCGAGATTGCCGAGCGCGCCAAAGATCATCCGACCCGCCCGATCGAGGCGGAAGGACGACATGATCATCGCCGTGTCCCAGCAGCCTTCGCCGCCGGACAGGATGCTTTGCCGCAGATCGTCGGGCAGGGGGGCGGTGGCCAGTTGGAAGAAATGCGCCGGAATGATCGCGTTGTCATCCGCCGCGCCCGTGCCATAGGCATTGGTGGCCTGGATCAGCCGCGCCGCGCGCACCTCGCCCTGTGCCGTTCGGATCGTCCAGCCGTCAGAGGTTTCCGCCATGCTCAGGGCGCCCGTTTCCTCGAAGATCCGCGCGCCCTGAGCCGCTGCCGCACTGGCCAGCCCCTGAACATAGGCCAGCGGCTGTATGGTGCCGGCCCGCCCGTCCCAGAGCGCGCCGTAGTACGCCGTACTGCCCGTGCGCCGCGCGGTTTCTTCCGCGTCCAGCAGCTTGACCGGCGCGCCACGCGCCTCTTGCTGGGCAAAGCGGTTTTCCAGATCGCGCAGGCCAGCCATCGAGTGGGCACAGTGCAGCGTCCCATTCCGTGTCGCCTCGCAGCGGATCTGGTGCTTCTCGATCAGCTCGAAGACCGTTGCGGGGCCGGTGGCGAGCAGGTCGTTCAGCCCGCCTCCGGTTGTCTGGCCAAGCGTCTTTTCCACGTCGTCCGGCGGCGTCCAGAGCCCCGCGTTGACAAGGCCGACGTTGCGGCCCGACCCGCCATAGCCAATGGTCCGCGCCTCCAGCAGCGCGACCGAGGCGCCACCGGCGGCCAGATGATAAGCCGCCGAGACGCCGGTGAAGCCGCCGCCGATGACGGCGACATCGACGGCGATCTTGTCACGCAGAGGTGCATAGGGGGTCCGGTCGGGCGCGGTGTCGGACCAGAGGCTGTCGAGGCGCGGATCGGTCATATCTCGAACGAAATGCCTTGGGCGAGCGGCAGCTCGCGCGAGTAGTTCACCGTGCTGGTCTGACGGCGCATGTAGGCGCGCCATGCGTCCGATCCGCTTTCGCGCCCGCCGCCGGTTTCCTTTTCGCCGCCGAAGGCTCCGCCGATTTCCGCGCCCGAAGGCCCGATGTTGACGTTGGCGATGCCGCAGTCAGAGCCTTGCGCCGAGAGGAAATGCTCGGTCTCGCGTAGATCGGTAGAGAAGATGCACGACGACAGGCCCTGCGGCACCGCGTTCTGCATCGCGATGGCCGCGTCGAGGTCGGTGTATTTCATCGCGTAGAGGATCGGCGCGAAGGTTTCGGTGTGCACGATGGCGCTTTGCGCGGGCATTTCGACGATGGCGGGGGCGACATAGGCCGCATCGGGGTATTGATCCGTCAACGCCCGGCCACCGCCATGGACGGTGCCGCCTTCGGCGCAGGCCTGTTCCAGCGCCTTCTCCATCGCCGTCATGGCACCTGCGTCGATCAACGGGCCGACAAGGGTGCCGGCCTCAAGCGGGCTGCCGATGGAAAGCCCTTCGTAAACCTTGGTCAGGCGCGGGATCAGCTGGTCGTAGATGTCTTCGTGCACGATCAGGCGGCGCAGCGAGGTGCAGCGCTGGCCCGCCGTGCCGACGGCGGAAAAGACAATCGCCCGCACGGCCATTTCCAGATCCGCCGAAGGGGCGACGATCATCGCGTTGTTGCCGCCGAGTTCAAGGATCGTCTTGCCCAGCCGTTTGGACATGTCCGCCGCGACCGCCTTGCCCATGGGCACGGAGCCGGTTGCCGAGATCAGCGCCACATCGCGCGAGGCGGTCAGGACCTCGCCCAGGTCGCGTTCGCCGATCAGGGTCTGGATCAGGCCCTCGGGCGCGTCCCCGCCGAAGGCCGCCATGGCGCGGTCGCAGATCTTCTGGATCGCCAGCTGGGTCAGCGGGGTCTTCTCGGACGGCTTGGCGATGACCGGATCGCCGCAGACCAGCGCCAGCGCGGCGTTCCAGCACCACGGCGCTGCGGGGAAGTTGAAGGCGGTGATGATGCCGCAAACCCCAAGCGGGTGCCATGTTTCGCGCATCGAGTGGCCGGGCCGTTCCGACGCGATGGTCAGACCATAAAGCTGACGCGACAGGCCGACCGCGAAGTCGCAGATGTCGATCATCTCCTGCACCTCGCCCAGCCCCTCCTGATAGATCTTGCCGCATTCCAGCGACACGAGGCGGCCGAGGTTCTCCTTTTCGCGGCGCAGCTCTTCGCCGAGAAGGCGCACGAGTTCGCCCCGCCGTGGCGCGGGGACCTTGCGCCATGCCTCGAAGGCCTCAACCCCCTTGGCAATCGCGGCCTCGGCGTCGGCGACCGAGTGCATTGGAACCCGGGCGATTTCGCTGCCGTCCACAGGGGTGGTGACGGAAAGCGTGCCGCCGGTGGTTTCCGCCGCGGTCAGGCCGCAGGCGTCGAGAATGTGCTGGTAGGTCATGAGGCTGTCCTTTGGTTCGAGATCAGGCCCTGGACGGCCCGGTTCAGGCGCGCGCAGCCGTCTTCCAGATCGGCGCGTGCATATGCGTAGGATGGGCGGAAATGTTCCGGCAACCCGAAGGCTGGGCAGGTCGCGAGGCCGGGGCCGCTCGCGGCCAGAATGTAGGCACAGACGTCGGCGTTCGTCGCAATCGGGGTTGGCAACGCCGCGCCGGACGGGAAGACGTGGGCGGCCCCGTCGGGCACCTTGCAGGCGATGCCGGGAGTGACGTTCAGCGCCGCGTCTTCCGAGATCGCGACGATCCCGGACAGCGTCATTCCGTCTGTTCTGTCGGCTTTCCGCAGCACGGCGCGCTCCTGTTACATGGGCTGTTTGACATGCTGTTCTCTCATATGAGAAACGCGATTATCGCATTTATCATGCAAAAGGATCATACCCATGCCGCATCCGAAGCGCTTCCTGCCTCCGATGACGGCGCTCCGCGCGCTCGAGTCGTTCGAGCGGACGGGGAATGTGACGCAAACCGGTCTTGAGCTGGGCGTGTCGCAAAGCGCGGTGAGCCGTCAGCTCAAGGTTCTGGAGGACTACCTGGATACGCCGCTGTTCACGCGGGACAGGAAGGCCATCGCGCTTACCCCGGCGGCGCGCGACTACTGCACGCAGATCAGGGCCGCGCTCGAACAGATCGGAACGGCAAGCCTGCGCCTGAAGGCCAACCCCCGCGGCGGGCAGTTGAACATCGCGATGCTCCCGGCTTTCGGTGTCCGCTGGCTGGCCCCGAGGCTGCCCGACTTCGTGGCGCGGCATCCGGAAGTGACCGTGAACCTCAGCACCCGTTTGAAACCCTTCGATTTTGCGTCCGAGCCATTTCACGGGGCCATCCACTTTGGCGGGCGCGACTGGTCCGATGTCGCTTATCAGGAGCTGATGCGCGAATACGTGGTGCCGGTGGCGTCGCCGAAGGTGGCGGGCACCTTGCGGGGCAACACCCTGACCGATCTGTTTTCCCTGCCGCTTCTTCATCTGGAGACGCGCCCGGATGCGTGGGAAAAATGGGCTCAGGCGCTTGGAGAAGAGGTCGAGTGCCCCGTCGGCATGCTTTTCGATCAGTTCGCGTCGATGGTACAGGCGGCCATCCACGGTATGGGCGCCGCGCTGTTGCCGACCTATCTTGTAGAAAACGAATTGCAGGACGGCCGGCTGGTTGCGCTGTGGTCTGAAAGCAAGACCAGCGTCGGCACTTACTATTTCGTCTGGCCCAAGGATGAGCCGAACTATCAGCCGCGCGCCCTGTTCGTGGACTGGTTGAGGAAGGCTACGGACGGGAAAGCCAAGGACGGCACGGGCCGCCGGCATCTTGATCCCGCGTCTTGAGGGGATCGATCCGTCCGTTGGACTGGGCAGGGTCGCGATGGGGCGGATGATCTCGTCCCCGCTGACTCCGAGCGGCACGTCGAAACAGGAGGGCGCGCTGTCGCGGATCGGCATCTGGGGGCGAGCTACAGCGGGGGACACCTGATGGTGGTGGGCGCGCCCCGGCCGGGTTGCCTTGGCTGTCTGGGCAAGAACCCGGTCTTCGCCCTCATGTTGCGTATCGTGTCGCGCCCCGTCGCGCCGTGTCGACCGGGGTCGAGAGCACCAAGGCCTGGTGGGCGCGCTGGTCGCAGTTGGCGCGGGGGCAGATGCGGCAGTTGATGCCGATCTCGGTGGGGCGGGCCTCGGTCAGGTTGAGGTCCTCGGCGTAGCCCAGGGCGTCGGCGTGATCGCGGGCGCAGCCCATGGCCACGGCAAGGCGGATGTCCTGCGCGTGGCGGGTGAAGGTGGGCCGGTCGACGGTGCGCGCGAAGACGAAGAACTGCGACCGGTCCGGCATCTCGACCACCTGCGGCACGATGCGGCCGGGCGTGCGGAACACGGAGTGGACCTCAAGCCTCGGGCAGGCGCCGCCGTACTCGGCCAAGTGGAAGTCCGTGGCGTTGAAGCGCTTGGTGACGTTTCCCGCCTTGTCGATCCGGAGGAAGAAGAAGGGGATGCCGCGGTGCCCCGTGCGCTGGAGCGTGGTGGCGCGGTGGCAGGCCTGTTCGAACGAGACGCCGAAGCGGGTGGCGAGGTGGTCGAAGTCGTACTTGGAGGCCCGCGCTTCGGCCAGGAAGCGGTCGTAGGGCATGAGCACGGCGGCGGCGAAGTAGTTCGCCAGTTCGACCCGGCAGCGGGCGCGGCCGTGGGCGTCTTCCAGCCCGGCCTCGGTCAGGATGGCGTCGAGCAGGTCGGCCTGTTCGAGAAGGCCCGCGACATGCACGAGCTGGAACAGGCGGTTGGGGTGGTCGAGGGCTTCGGAGAGGCGGACCTCGCCCTGGGACTGGTCGTATTCGCGCAAGGAGGCGGGCATCTCGGCCACGGGGGCGATGCGGACACGCAGGCCAAGCTGCTGGCGCAGGCGGGATTTCAGGGCGAAGTACATGTCGTCGGCGGCGACGGGCGCGTCCCAGAAGGCTTCGGCTGCGGCTTCGAGGCGGGGGAAGTGGTTGTCGTGGCGGCGGAAGACGTTGTGGACGACGGCCTCGGGCGCGGTCGGCAGGACCGATTCCTCGCCTGCGGCGGCCACGGACATGAGCTGATCGGTGGCGGCGAGATAGGCGCGGTGCAGCATGACGAAGGCCTGCGCGAGGTCCGGGCTGTGCGCGAGGCTGGCGCGCAGTTGCGGCAGATCGGGTCGGTGACCTTCGAAAAGCGGGTCCTGGAGGGCGGCGCGGATGTCGGCGAGGGCGGCGGTGTCGTCGTCTTCCGCGATGTCGCGCCAATCGACGCCGTAGGCTTCGAACAGCTTCAGGAGGACCGGGACAGAGACCGATCTTTCGTTCTTTTCCAAAAGGTTGACGTAAGAGGTGGAGATGCCGAGTTCCTTCGCCATCTGGACCTGTGTCTGACCGTGTTCGATGCGCAGGCGCCTGAGGCGCGGGCCGATGAAGGTTTTCATAGTATTTTACAGTATACAGAATTTGACACTTTTACAATTGTGAGGGTTTGTAAAATTTCGCGTTCACAGCAGGACCCGGTTTGGTTTCCGCTTTGTGGGCAGACCGCGCATGTTGGCGTCAGCGAAGAGGAGGCGCCATTATGCAAAGCGGTTACACCCATCTGTTCATTCCCGGTCCCACGAACGTCCCGGAGGTGGTGCGACAGGCGATGAACGTGCCGCAGCAGGACATGCGCGCCCCTGACTTCGCCGAGTTCACGCTGCCGCTGTTCGAGGGCCTGAAGCGGGTCTTCAAGACGACGAACGGCGAGGTGATGATGTTCCCCGGCTCCGGCACCGGCGCGTGGGAGGCGGCGATCACCAACACGCTGAACCCCGGCGACAAGGTGCTGATGTCGCGCTACGGGCAGTTCTCGCACCTCTGGGTGAAGATGGCGGAGATGCTGGGGCTGGACGTGATCTGTGTCGATGTGCCCTGGGGCGCGGGTGTGCCGTGGAAGGAATACGGGCGTATCCTCGGCGCCGACAAGGACGACGAGATCAAGGCGGTCTTCGTCACCCACAACGAGACGGCGGCGGGCGTGGTCAGCGACGTGGCCGCGGTGCGCCGGGTGATGGACGAATGCTTCCATGATGCGCTGCTGTTCGTGGACGGGGTGTCCTCGGTCGCCTCGGTCGATTTCCGGATGGACGAATGGGGCGTCGACCTTGCCGTGACGGGTTCCCAGAAGGGGCTGATGATGCCTGCGGGCCTCGGCATCCTCGGTGTCAGCCAGAAGGCCATGGCGGTGTCTAAGACCGCGCGGATGCGCCGGGCCTACTTCGACTTCGAGGACATGGTGAACATCAACCGCAGCGGCTATTTCCCGTACACTCCCCCGACCCCGCTCCTGCATGGCCTGCGCGCTTCGCTCGACCTTTTGGAGCGGGAAGGGCTGGAGAACGTCTTTGCCCGCCACGCGCGGCTTGCCGAGGGCGTGCGCCGGGGTGTGAAGGCCATGGGGCTGGACCTGGTGGCGGAGCATCCGTCGCTGATGTCCGACACGGTCAGCGCGATCCGTGTGCCGCCGGAGGTGGACGCACGCGAGGTGCTGCGCATCGCCTACGAGGAACTGAACGCCTCTTTCGGGTCTGGCCTGGCGCGGCTGGCGGGCAAGGTGTTCCGCATCGGCCACCTCGGCAGCTTCAACGAGGGTATGGCGCTGACGGCGCTTGGCCTGGCGGAGCTGGCGCTGGTCAAGGCGGGCGCGAAGGTGCCGCTGGGCGCCGGGGTGGCCGCCGCCTCGTCTTATTTCGCCGAAGGCGCGCAGAGCGGCCTCAGGCTGGCGGCGGAATAACCCCGCCTTTTCGAACGCATTCAACGACCGGACGCCTGTCGGCCGCTCCCATCAGGGGCGCGGTCCGGGAGGCTCTGACCAAGGAGGACATCATGTCTCATACGCTTCACCCCCTGCGAAAGCAGCGCCTGCACCGCTCTGAGCTGGCTGTGCCCGCGTCCAACCCCGCCATGGTCGAGAAGGCCGCCGACAGTGCCGCCGACTATGTGTTCCTCGATCTTGAGGACGCCGTTGCGCCGCCCGAGAAGGACCAGGCGCGCAAGAACGCGGTGGAACTGCTGAACGACATCGACTGGGCGGGGAAGGGCAAGACCGTGTCGGTGCGGATCAACGGGCTCGACACGCATTACATGTACCGCGACGTGGTGGACATCATGGAAAAGGCGGGCGACCGGGTGGACACGCTGCTGGTGCCCAAGGTCGGTGTGGCCGCCGACCTCTACATGGTGGAGGCCATGGTCAACCAGATTGAGCAGGCCTGCGGGCTTGAGAACCGCGTGGGCCTTGAGGCGCTGATCGAGACGGCGCTGGGCATGGCCAACGTCGAAGCCATCGCGCAGTTCGGCGGACGGCTGGAGGCGCTGCACTTCGGGGTGGCGGATTACGCGGCCTCGATGCGGGCGCGGACGGTGAACATCGGCGGCCTGAACCCGGACTACCCGGGCGACCAGTGGCACGCCTCGATCAGCCGGATGGTGGTGGCCTGCCGCGCCTACGGGCTGCGGGCGGTGGACGGGCCGTTCGGCGATTTCAGCGATCCGGAGGGCTATGTCGCCGGGGCAAAGCGCGCCGCCGCATTGGGCTGCGAGGGCAAGTGGGCGATCCACCCCAGCCAGATCGCCATGGCCAACGACGTGTTCAGCCCGCCGGAGGCGGAGGTCACGAAGGCGCAACGCATCATCGAGGAGCTGAAGGCGGCAGAGGCTGCAGGCAAGGGCGCGGCGAGCCTCGACGGCAAGATGATCGACGCGGCCAGCGAAAAGATGGCGCGCAATGTGATCGACATGGCGAACGCCATCGCCGCGAAGTCGCAGCCGATCGCGGCGGAATAAAGCTCTTTTGGCGAAGAGGGCGGCGGCGCGAAGCCCCGCCCTACGAGAGCACCCGCAGGCGGCGGGGTGGTTCGGCGTGCCCGGCGGGGCGGTGGGGTGAACCCCCACCCTACGGAATGGAGGAGAGACGAACATGGACATTCATGAGCATCAGGCCAAGGACATCCTGAAAGGCTTTGGCGTGCCGGTGCCGAAGGGCTTCGTGGCCTATTCGCCGGAGCAGGCGGCCTATTGCGCCCGCGCGCTGGGCGGCGCGGGCCCTTGGGTCGTGAAGGCGCAGGTACATTCCGGCGGCCGAGGCGAGGCGGGCGGCGTCAAGCTGTGCAAGACCGATGCGGAGGTCATGGACTACGCCGCCTCGCTTCTGGGCACGCGGCTGGTGACGAAGCAGACCGATGCGCAGGGCAAGGGGGTTTACCGGCTGTATGTCGAGGAGGCGTCCGACATCGCGCAGGAGTTGTACCTGGGTTTCGTGCTGGACCGGAAGTCGGAGCGCATCATGATCGTCGCCTCCGGCCATGGCGGGATGGAGATCGAGGACCTCGCGCATGAGGACCCCGACAGCCTGGTCCGGTCGGTGATCGACCCGGCGGTGGGCCTGCGGGAATACCAGGCGCGCGATTTAGGCTTTCGGCTGGGGCTGACCGGGCCGCAGGTGACGCAGTTCGTGACCTTCCTGCAGGCCTGCTACCGGGCGTACCGCGATCTCGACGCGATGATGGTGGAGATCAATCCGCTGGTCATCACCGGGAAAGGCGATCTGGTGGCGCTGGATGCGAAGATGTCCTTCGACACCAACGCGCTTTATCGCCGCCCGCAGGTGGCAGCGCTGCGCGATCCCGGACAGGAGGACCCGCGCGAGGCGATGGCCGCCGACAACGGGCTGGCCTACGTGGGGCTGGACGGCGACATCGGGTGCATCATCAACGGTGCGGGCCTCGCCATGGCGTCGATGGACATGATCCAGCTTGCCGGGGGGCAGCCCGCGAATTTCCTCGACATCGGCGGCGGCGCCTCGCCCGAACGGGTCTGCCAGGCGTTCCGCACCGTTTTGTCGGACCGAAACGTCAGCGTGATCCTCGTGAACATCTTCGCGGGCATCAACCGCTGCGACTGGATCGCGAAGGGGGTGATCCGGGCCTACACGGACGTGGGTATCGAGATCCCCGTGGTGGTCCGACTGTCGGGCACCAACGTCGAGGAGGGCCGGAAGATCATCCGCGAGAGCGGCCTGCCGATCATCTCCGCCGACACGCTGGCCGAGGCCGCCGACAGGGCCGTGGCGGCCGCTTCGCAGAAAATCGCAGCAGAATAACCGCCCCACGCGCCGCACGGGCGGCAGGGCAGAAAGGACATTCCCAGATGGCAATTCTGATCAAGGACACCACGCGGGTCGTCGTGCAGGGTCTTTCGGGGCGCATCGGCCAGTTCCACGCGCAGGAGATGATCGAATACGGCACGAAGGTCGTCGCCGGGGTCACGCCGGGCAAGGGCGGCACCACGGTGCTGAACCGACCCGTCTTCAACACCGTCCGCGAGGCGGTGGAGCAGACCGGCGCGACCGCCTCGCTGCTGTTCGTGCCGCCGGCCTTTGCCGCCGACGCCATGATGGAGGCGGCGGAGGCGGGCATCGAGACGGCGGTCTGCGTGACCGACGGCATCCCGGCGCAGGACATGATGCGGGTGAAGCGCTTCCTTCGCCGCTTCCCGCGCGACCGCAAGATGCGGCTGATCGGGCCGAACTGCGCGGGCATCATCAGCCCGGGGCAGGGCTTCATGGGCATCATGCCGCCGCACATCTACACGGCGGGCCGCGTGGGCATCATCGGCCGCTCGGGCACACTGGGCTACGAGGCGGCCAGCCAGATGCAGGCGCTTGGGATCGGGATTTCCTCGTCCATCGGGATCGGCGGCGATCCGATCAACGGTTCGAGTTTCCGCGATATCCTCGAACTCTTCGAGAACGACCCCGACACCGACGCCGTGATGATGATCGGCGAGATCGGCGGCCCGCAGGAAGCGGAGGCGTCGGAATACGTCCGCGATCACATGACGAAACCCGTCGCGGCCTACATCGCGGGTCTCGCCGCACCCAAGGGCCGCAAGATGGGCCATGCCGGCGCGATCATCTCGGCCTTCGGGGAGAGCGCGCAGGAGAAGGTGGACATGCTGTCCGCTGTCGGCATCACCGTCGCCCCCAACCCCTCGGCCATGGGCGAGACCGTCGCCCGGATGCTGGGCATGAAGGAAGCGGCATGAGCGCGTCGTCCCTGATGGAACCGGACCACGCCGCCTGGATCGGGCGCACGCAGACCGTCGAAGGGGGTGTGACGCCCAACCTCGCCGGGATGCTCGGCGCGGCGGTCGGCCACGATCTCTCCCCGGACCGCGACCTGCGGGCCGGACAGCCGCTGCCCAGTCTCTGGCACTGGGTGGCGTTCCCCGAGTTCGTCCAGATGTTCGATCTGGGCGAAGACGGGCATCCGGCGCTGGGTGGCTTCCTCCCTCCCTTGCCGTTCCGGCGCCGAATGTGGGCGGGGGGCTGCGTCGCCTTCAAGGGGCGCTTCCACGTGGGCGAGCGTCTGGCCAAAGTCTCGACCATCCGCGCCGTGACGATGAAGGAGGGGGCGACGGGCCGCATGGCCTTTGTCACCGTCGATCACGTCACCACGGGCACCGAGGGCGGCACGGTCGAGGAGGAACAGAACATCGTCTACCTCGACATCCCCAAAACCTTCCGCCCACCGAAACAGACCCCGGTGCCCGACCGGCTGGCCTATGACGAACGGGTGCCGATGAACGAGGTCCGGCTCTTCCGTTACTCGGCGGCGACGTACAATGCGCACCGCATCCACTACGATCTGCCTTACGCGCAGCAGGTGGAGAAGTATCCAGGCTTGGTCGTGCATGGCCCGATGCAGGCCACCATGGCGATCGAGGCGGCGGAACGGCACACCGGCCGCACGCCCGCGCGGTTCAGCTACCGCGTGGTGCACCCGATGTTCCACGACAGCGACCTGCGGCTGGTGGGCGCGCTGGACCCGGCGGGCGGCGCGATCGAGATCGGAACGGCGACCTTCGAGGACTACCTCGGGCTGAAGGCAAGGATGGAGTGGGCGGCATGAGTATCCTGACAGGCATGCGCGTGGTCGAAAGCTCCGCCTTCGTGGCGGTGCCGCTGGCCGGTATGACATTGGCGCAGATGGGCGCGGACGTGATCCGCTTCGACCTGCCGACGGGCGGCATGGACGCGAAACGCTGGCCGGTGACGCGGGACGGGCAAAGCCTTTTCTGGGCCGGGATGAACAAGGGCAAACGCTCGGTCGCACTGGATGTGAAATCGCCGCGCGGACGGGAAATCGCGCAGGAAATCATCTGCGCCCCCGGGCCGGATGCGGGCCTGTTCATCACCAACCTCGCGGTCAAGGGCTGGACCGATTACGACACCCTGTCGCAGCGGCGCGGCGACCTCTGCATGGTGCAGCTGCGCGGCGACCGGCACGGCCGCCCGGCGGTGGACTACACGGTGAACCCGCAGTTGGGTTTCCCGATGGCCACGGGGGGGAAGGGCTCGGCCGACCCGGTCTGCCACGTCCTGCCGGCCTGGGACTGCATCGCCGGCAACATGGTGGTCAGCGGGCTTCTGGCCGCGGAACGCCACCGGCTGCGCACTCGTCAGGGGCAGTTAGCCGATCTGACCCTGAAGGACGCGGCCAGCGCGATGCTCGGCAACCTCGGGATCATCGGCGAGGTGCAGGTCAACGGCGAGACCCGCGAGAAACACGGCAATGCGCTCTACGGGGCCTACGGTCAGGATTTTCTCTGCGCCGACGGACGGCGGGTGATGGTCATCGCCCTGACGCTGCGCCAGTGGAAGACCCTCTGCCGGGTGACCGGAACGGAGACCGACATGAACTACCTGTCGGGGGCACTGAACGCCGATCTGGACACCGAAGCCGCCCGCTGGGAACACCGCGCCGCCATCACCAAGGTGCTGACGCCCTGGTTCGCGGCACGCGGCCTCGCCGATTTCGCCGATCTCTTCGACAAGGCTGGCGTCACATGGTCGGTCTTCCGCAGCTTCGCCGAGGCCGTGGCGGAGGACCCCGACATCTCCACCGCCAACCCGATGTTCGCCGAGATCGACCAGCCCGGCGTCGGGCGGATGCTGACCCCCGGCTCGCCGTTCAGCTTCGCGGGCTACGGGCGCGACAAACCCCGTCCCGCCCCGATCCTCGGCCAGCACACCGAGGAGGTGCTCGCCGACGTGGCCCGCCTCACGGACGGAGAGATCGGTCGCCTCATCGACGATGGCGTGGCCATGCAGCCGGGCGACCGCCTGCGCATGGCCTCCTGACGCGCAGCGCTTCGCCGCTGAGCCCGGTGACCGGACGCGCAACCCGGACACCGGAATGGGTCCGCGCCGCCCCCCGGCGCGGACCCGGAGCGCCCTGACAACCGTTCTCTCCGAACCCACGCCCCCCTGCAATCCACCCTTTCTTCCCGGCCCGTCCCTTCATCTTGGCCCAAGTACCTCGGGGGTCCGGGGGCAGCGCCCCCGGCGGGTCGGAGCGCGCCAGCGGTCCGACCCCGACCTTGCCGCCAGACCGGACAGGCCCGCAAAAGCAACCCGGCGCTTCGGATCGCGTCAGCGGTCCGAAGCCGCGCCGACCCGGCGGACGACCTCGGCGATGCGCGCGAACTGCCCCGCCATGGGCGAGGACTTCCGCCAGACCATGCCGATGGTGCGCGACGGCTGGGGCTCGGCGAAATGCGCGACAGAGACCTGCGCCGCGCCGGTTTCCACCGGGACGGCCATCTCTGGGATCAGCGTGACGCCGATTCCCGCGCCGACCATCTGCACCAGCGTCGTCAGCGACGAGCCGTCCAGCCCGTCGCGCGGCATGGCCGATCCCAGCTTGCAGAACGACAGCGCCTGGTCCCGGAAACAGTGGCCTTCCTCCAGCAGCAACAGGCGCATTTTCTGAAGCGCTTCGCCGTCGGGCACCGGTTTTTCCGCGTCGTGGTCGGGCCGCACGAGCACGAATGTCTCATCGAAAAGGGCCACCTCGGTCAACGCCGGTTCGGAGATCGGCAGCGCGAGGATGGCGGCGTCGATGCGGCCATCGTGCAGCTCGGCGATCAGGCGCGGGGTCAGGGTTTCGCGGACGCGCAGGTCCAGGCCGTCGAACTCGGCCGACAGGTGACCCACCAGCCGGGGCAGCAGGTAAGGCGCGATGGTCGGGATGATGCCCAGCCGCAACCGCCCGATGTGGCCGCCTTGTGCGCTGCGGGCGAGGTCGCCCAGCTCGTCCACGGAACGCAGGATCTCCGTCACCCGTTGCCGGAACGTCTCGCCGAAGCCGGTCAGACGCACGGAGCGCGGCCCGCGTTCGAACAGCGGCATGGCAAGCTCGGCCTCCAGTTCCTTGATCTGCACCGACAGGGCCGGCTGCGATATCGCGCAGCTAACGGCGGCATGGCCAAAATGCCCCTTCTGGGCGAGCGCCTCGAAATAGCGCAACTGTTTCAGGGTGATGTTCTTCATAATCGCAAGTTATGAATGCCATCAGAACTTTCAACTTAAATATATTGGCGCCGCCGTTTAGAAAGAGTCCAGACTGGCGGCGCGAGGAGACAGAGCGCGCGGCCACGGCCCGTGCCGAAAAACGTCACGGAACGAGAATACACGAATGGTCCCAAGGGTTTGCTGCCTTCCATGGGGCCGAAACCGACTTTGACCGTAGGGAGATCGACATGGACGGAAACAACGCAGGCGGATGCCCGGTGATGCACGGGGCGCAGATCGCCTCGACCTTTGGGGTGCGCTCTAACCGTGACTGGTGGCCGAACCAGCTCAACCTGGGCATCCTGCACCAGCACGCACCGAAATCGAACCCGATGGGCGAGCACTTCTCCTACGCGGATGCCTTCCGGAAGCTCGACCTGAAGGAGGTGAAGAAGGACCTCAGTGCGCTGTTGACCGACAGCCAGGACTGGTGGCCGGCGGACTACGGCCACTACGGCCCGTTCATGATCCGCATGGCCTGGCACTCTGCCGGGACCTACCGCACGGCGGATGGCCGGGGCGGCGCGGGCTCGGGCCAGCAGCGGTTCGCGCCGCTCAACTCCTGGCCGGACAACGGCAACCTCGACAAGGCCCGCCGCCTGCTGTGGCCGGTGAAGAAGAAGTACGGCAACAGCCTGTCCTGGGCCGACCTCTTCATCCTTGCGGGCAACGTGGCCATCGAATCGATGGGCGGGCGCACTTTCGGTTTTGGCGGCGGACGCGTCGACACGTGGGAGCCGGAGCAGGACGTCTACTGGGGGTCCGAGGCCGAGTGGCTGGCGACTTCCGGCGGCGAAGGATCGCGCTACACCGGCGAACGCGTGCTTGAGAACCCGCTGGCCGCCGTGCAGATGGGCCTGATCTACGTCAACCCGGAAGGCCCCGACGGCAACCCGGACCCGCTGGCCTCGGCCCGCGACATCCGCGAGACCTTTGCCCGCATGGCGATGAACGACGAGGAAACCGTCGCGCTGACCGCTGGCGGCCACACCTTCGGCAAGGCGCATGGCGCCGGTGATGCCGGTCTGGTCGGCTCCGACCCCGAGGCGTCGCCGCTGGAGGCGATGGGCTTCGGCTGGGCCTCCACCCATGAAACCGGGCTGGGCAAGTACACCATCACCTCGGGCATCGAGGGACCGTGGACCGCGAACCCGACACAGTGGGACATGGGCTATTTCGACCTGCTGTTTGGCTACGAGTGGGAACTGACGAAGTCGCCCGCCGGTGCGAACCAGTGGACGCCGAAGGACCTGAAGGACGACGATTTCGCGCCGCAGGTCGACGGTTCGGGCGAGAAGGTCAAGCCGATGATGACCACCGCCGACATGGCGATGCGCATGGACCCCGCGTACGAGAAGATCTCGCGCCGGTTCCACCAGAACCCCGAAGAGTTCGCCGAGGCCTTCGCCCGCGCGTGGTTCAAGCTGACGCACCGCGACATGGGGCCGAAGTCGCTGTACCTCGGGCCGGAAGTTCCGGAAGAGGACCTGATCTGGCAGGACCCGCTGCCGGAGGCCGACTATCCGACGATCGACGACGCCGATGTCGCCGCGCTGAAGGCAGAGATCCTGTCGAGCGGCCTGTCGGTGCGCGATCTCGTCTACACCGCGTGGTCCTCTGCCTCGACCTTCCGCGGGTCCGACAAGCGGGGCGGCGCCAATGGTGCGCGCATCCGTCTTGCGCCGCAGAAGGACTGGGCGGTCAACGAGCCGGAGCAGTTGGCGCAGGTGCTGTCCGTGCTCGAAGGCATCAAGGCCGGTTTCGACGCGAAGGGGGCCAAGAAGGTCTCCATCGCCGACCTGATCGTGCTGGGCGGTGCCGCCGCCATCGAGAAGGCGGCGAAGGCGGGCGGACAGGAGGTCGACGTGCCCTTCGTTCCGGGCCGTGTCGATGCCACCGACGCGCACACCGACGCCGAGAGCTTCGAGCCGCTGGAACCGCAGGCTGACGGTTTCCGCAACTACGCGCAGGCGACCTTTGCCGTCTCGGCCGAGGAGATGCTGCTGGACAAGGCGCAGCTTCTGGGCCTGTCGGCGCCCGAGATGACGGTGCTGGTCGGCGGGATGCGGGCGTTGGGCGCCAACCACGGCGGCAGCACGCACGGGATGTTCGACGGGGACTACGGTGTTCTGGACACCAAGTTCTTCGAAGGCATCACCGAGATGGGTGTGAAGTGGGCCCCGGCGGACGAGGACGGCACCTTCAAGGCGACCAACCGTTCCGACGGTGGCGCGCGCTGGACGGGCACGCGGGTCGATCTGGTCTTCGGGTCCAACAGCCAGCTTCGGGCGCTGTCCGAGGTCTATGCGCAGGACGACAACAAGGCGAAGTTCATCTGCGATTTCGTCAGCGCGTGGAACAAGGTGATGAACGCCGACCGGTTCGACGTGGCCTGACGGCCTTGCACATGTGACGATGCAGGCGGCGCCCCCGGGGGCGCCGTTTTGCGTTCAGGGGCTTTTTTCCGCAAGGTTGGGTTTCGCATACTTCCCCGCGCGACGGCTGCGGTGCTAGGCTGCGGCCATTGACGCGGAACGTGTGGCCTAGGGGCGCGTTCCTGACAGGATTTCGAAAGGGGCCGCCATGTCCATCCGACCCTACACCATCCGGGACGGGGATACGCTTTGGGGCATCGCCGGGCGCAAGCTGGGCGACACAAGGCTTTGGGGCGACATATGGCGCATGAACATCGACGCCGAGCGCCTGCCGAACAATGCCACGCTGATCGTCGATCCCGACGTGCTGTTCACCGGCGACACGATCTACATCCCGAAGGACGGATCGAAGCTGCCGCGCCGGGCGCCGCTGCCGATGGCGCGTAGTCTGCGCCGGTCCCTGGGTGAGCGTGGCGCCCAGCGGGAAGTGACGCCGCCGCGGTTCGAGTTCGACATGGTCAAGGTGACGGGCACTGCCTTCCACCCCGACTTCCGCATCACGCTGAGCCTCGTTGGCGCGATGGGGATGCAGGCGAAGGACCCGGTCCAATTCCTCGACATGAAGCCGGCCACTTACGAGATCGCTCAGGCGACCGCGAAGCGCATGATCCTGTCGCGTCTCTTCAACGCCATCATGGCCGATTATCGGTCCGAGGAGGCGATGGTTACCTTGAGCTTCGGAAACACGTTCCGCACGGCAGGTGGCCTGACGGCGCGGCTGAAGGTCAACCCGGTGACCCGTGTCCGCACCGGCCAGGTCGACTTGCCGACGCACGAAATCCGCATGTACGGGCACAGGTTCGATCCGTTGCTGTCGATGAAGATCGAGATCCAGCACCGTGGGCAATCGGAAGAGGACGCCTCTGAGGGTATACAGCTGATACAGGTGGCCATGCCGATCACCGATTCCGGCGTCGATGTGTTCATCACGTCCGACCCGGCGATGGGAGAAAAGCTGCCGAGCTACGCGCTGGCGAGCCGGATGCTGACACGCGGCGCACAGGGCGCCAAGATCCTCATGTCGGGGAGCCGCGACGTCGTCACCGGCGGCGTGCGGACCGGCGGGCACTCGGGCAAGAAGGGCGGCGCGGGACGCGCGGCGGTCAGCGGCGCCGAGGCGGTGGTCGCCGAATCGGGGGGCAACAAGCGTATCCTGCTGCCACGCCGCGCGCCGAAGACGGGCCATGGCGCAGCCACGGATCTCGTCCGGGCGGCGGGCGCCCGGAACTGACCCGGAGGCCCGGGCGACCCTTGTCAATTGGACGTGCATTGTGCTTTGCGGTTCGGGGCGGCTAGGGTCGGGGAATGGAGAACAGCGTCTCAGGCCATGGACACAGCGACCCGCCCGGAGCCGCCCCCGGCGAGATGGGGGAGGCCGCCTGGGCGGACGTGCTGCGCGCGGTCGACCGGACCTATGCCGAACTCGTCGATTACCAGGAAAAGCTTGAGAGCCGGAACGCCGAACTGAGGGCGTTGCGCGGTGTGCTCGCCTCGATCCGCGAGTCGATTGGCGACTACCTTGTCGTGACCGACCGCGACGGGCTGATCGTCGAGGTGAGCGCTTCGTTCTGCGCGATGGTGGGCGTGGCGGAGGCACAGGCCGTAGGCCGCCCCTTCCTAGACTTCCTCGAACCCGGCGCGCGCGAGGCGCTTCGCCGGGCCATCGAACAGGCGGTTCTGGATCGCAGCGTCGCGGCGGTCGAAGCGCCTCTGACCAGCAGCGACGGCCCGGAGCCGGTGGAATGGCGCGTGGCGCCCCGGCAGGAGCAACGCCGCCGGCTGGGCGCCGTTCTGACGGGGCGGCCGCTGGGCGAATTGCGCCGCGCCTATTCCGAGCTGGCGGAAGGGCACGAACGCCTGAAGCAGGCGCAGACCCTTTTGGTGCGCAACGAAAAGCTCGCCTCGCTCGGGCGGTTGCTGGCCGGGGTGGCGCACGAATTGAACAACCCGATCAGCTTCGTCTACGCGAATTCCCACGCGCTGGGGAAATACGTCGACCGGTTCGAACAGTATTTCGAGCGGGTGCAGGCCGGGGCCCCGCGTGAGGAACTGGTGGACCTGCGCGCCAAGCTGCGGCTTGACCGCGACCTGAAAAACCTGCGTTCGGCCCTGAACGGCGCGCAGGAAGGGGCAGAGCGGGTGCGCGACATCGTGGCCGACCTGCGCCGCCTCTCGGCGGACGGGACGGGTGACATGGTGCCCTTCGATCTTGGCGACTGCGCGCGCGTCGCGGCAAGCTGGGTGGAGCGCGGCAGCCGGTCGGACCTGAAGATCGCTTTCGAGGGCGCCTGCGACGGGCCCGCAATGGGCCGTCCCGGGCACATTCAGCAGGTGTTGATGAACCTCGTTCAGAACGCGGCGGATGCCATCGCCGGGCAGGCGGATGCAGAGATCACCCTGCGGCTGCACAGCGACGCGCGACGCGAGATGATCGACATCCGCGACAACGGCCCCGGCGTGCCGGAGGATCTTGCGGCGGCGATCTTCGATCCGTTCTTTACGACGAAGGACGTGGGCGCGGGGACGGGTCTGGGGCTGGCGATCTCGGCCAAGATCGTCGAGGAACACGGCGGCACGCTGGAACTGCTGCCGCAGGAGGGGGGCGCTTGTTTTCGCGTTGCGCTCAGGCGCGCGGAGTCTGCAAAGGACGCCGGGAAAGGGACGGAGCGGGAATGAACGTACTCTGGTTGCAGACTGCCGGTTGCGGCGGATGCTCCATGTCGCTCCTGTGCGCCGAGGCGCCGGGGGTCTTCGACCTACTGGACGGGGCAGGGATCGAGATGCTGTGGCACCCCTCGTTCTCGGAGGCGACGGGCGGAGAGGTGCGCGCCCTGCTGTCCGCTATCGAGGCGGGCGAGCAAAAGCTGGACGTGCTCTGTGTCGAAGGCTCTGTTCTGATGGGGCCGGGCGGGACCGGACGCTACCAGATGATGGCCGGCACAGGGCGGTCGATGCTGGACTGGGTGCGGGCGCTGTCGGCGATGGCCACCCATGTTGTGGCGGTGGGCACCTGTGCGACCTACGGCGGTGTGACCTCGGCGGGCGAAAACCTGACCGACGCCGTGGGGCTGCAATACGACGGGGCGCACCGGGGTGGCGCGCTGGGGGCCGGGTTCGTCGCGAAAGGTGGCCTGCCTGTGGTCAACGTCGCGGGCTGCCCGACGCATCCCGACTGGGTGACGGAGACGCTGATGATGCTGGCGGAGGGTGTGCTGGACACGGCCGCGCTCGATACGCTGGGGCGGCCGAAGTTCTACGCCGAAAACCTCGTCCACCACGCCTGCCCGAAGAACGAGTTCTACGAGTACAAGGCCAGCGCCGAGAAGCTGAGCCAGATCGGCTGCATGATGGAGCACCTCGGTTGCGTCGGGACGCAGGCGGTGGGCGATTGCAACATCCGGGGCTGGAACGGCGAAGGCTCCTGTACGCGGGCGGGATATCCCTGCATCAATTGCACCGCGCCGGAGTTCGAGGAGCCCGGCCACGCCTTCGCCGAGACACCGAAGTTCGCAGGCATCCCGGTGGGGTTGCCGACGGACATGCCGAAAGCGTGGTTCATGGCGCTGGCGTCGCTATCCAAAGCCGCCACGCCGCCGCGCATCGGGCGGAACGCGGTGTCGGACCGAATCCGGGTCCCACCCAGTCCGAAGGCGCGCTCATGACGAAGACCTTGCTGGTGGGGCCGTTCAACCGGGTCGAAGGCGACCTGGAGATTCGGCTGGAGGTGGCGGACGGGCGGGTCACGGCGGCCTATGCCAATTCGCCCATGTTCCGCGGGTTCGAACGGATGATGATCGGCAAGGGGCCGGAAGACGCGCTGACGATCACGCCGCGGATCTGCGGCATATGCTCGATCTCGCAGTCGGCGGCGGCGGCGCTGGCGCTGGCCGATCTTGCCGGGGCGGAAATGGCACCGGAGGGCGCGCGGGTCGCCGCACTGCTGCACGGGGTGGAGAACCTGCTGGACCACCTGACGCATTTCTACCTGTTCTTCATGCCGGATTTCGCGCGTTCTGGCTATGCCGGCCGGGCGTGGCACGAGAGGGTGCAGGCGCGGTTCCTGGCCGGGCAGGGCTCTGGCACGCGGGCGGCTGTCGCGGCCCGGGCGGAGCTGTTCCATGTTGTGGGTCTTCTGGGCGGCAAGTGGCCGCACACGCTGGCAATCCAGACGGGGGGCGTCACGCGCGCGCCCTCGGTTCGCGACAAGGCACGCATCGGGGCGTGGCTGGCGGGCTTCCGGCGGTTCCTGGAACGTGAGGTCTTCGGCGCGCCGCTTGAGGCTTTCGATACGCTGGCCGACGTGGCGGGGCTGGAGCGTTGGAGCACGGGCGACGCCGGACTGTTCCTGGAGGCGGCGCAGGACACGGGGCTAGCCGGACTGGGCCGGGGGCCGGGGCGGTACATGTCCTTCGGCGCCTACCCGGTGCCCGAGGGGCGGCTTTTTCGGCGCGGGATGTGGCAGGACGGCGCGGTGGGGCCGGTGGACGAGACCGCCATCGTCGAGGACCTGAGCCACGCGTGGATGCTGGGCGAGGCGGCGCATCCGTCCGCCGGTGAGACGCGCCCCGATGCGGCCATGCGCGCGGACGCCTACAGCTGGTGCAAGGCGCCGCGCCTTGGCGGAGAGACCGTCGAAGTCGGCGCGCTGGCGCGGCAGATCGTCGACGGCCACCCGCTGGCGGTGGCGCTGGCGGGCGAAGGCGGGGTGCGGGCGCGGGTTGCGGGGCGGCTTCTGGAAATCGCACGGACGCAGATCGCCCTGGAAGGGCTTCTGGCCGGGATCGCACCGGAAAAGCCCTTCATGACCGACGTGGCCCTGCCCCGAGACGGGTCGGGCGTTGGGTTGGTGGAGGCGGCGCGCGGATCGCTCGGGCACTGGCTGAGCGTCGCGGGCGGTCGCATTTCCAGTTACCAGATCGTGGCGCCCACCACGTGGAACTTCTCGCCCCGCGATGGCGGCGGTGTTCCGGGTCCGGTGGAGGCGGCGCTGGTCGGCGCGGAGGTGCTGGAGGGCGAGGACACCCCCCTGGCCGTGCAGCACGTGGTTCGGAGTTTCGACCCGTGCATGGTCTGCACGGTGCATTGATGGCGCGCCACGCGCGGTGTGGCGCGGCGCGCCCGGGTGTCGGCGGCCTGCCGGGTGGCAGGTGGTGTGCCGAGGTATTTGGACCAAGGTGAAGCCATGGGCGCGGGGAGACGGATACGGGTGCGCGGTCAGGTGCAGGGCGTGGGCTTTCGCCCTTTCGTCTGGCAACTGGCGCGCGAGATGGGGCTGACCGGGGTCGTGCTGAACGATCCGGAGGGCGTGTTGATCCGGGCGGCCGGGGACGATCTGGACGGGTTCGAACAAGCGCTTGTGGCGCGCGCGCCGCTGCTGGCCCGGGTGGATTCGGTGGAGTCCGTGCCCTGTGAGGTGGAGGGCGAGGGCTTTGTCATCGGTGCGACCGAGGGCGCGGGGGCCGAGACACGTGTCACGCCGGATGCGGCCAGCTGCGCGGATTGCCTGGCGGAGGTGCGCGATCCCGGCGACCGGCGGTACGGCTATGCCTTTGCCAACTGCACCCATTGCGGGCCGCGTTTCACCATCCTGCGCGGGCTGCCCTATGACCGGGCGCAGACGACCATGGCGGCCTTCCCCATGTGTGACGCCTGCCGGGCGGAGTACGGCGACCCGGGCGACCGCCGTTTCCACGCGCAGCCGGTGGCTTGTCCGGACTGCGGTCCGCGCCTGTGGCTGGAACCGGAGGGCGGGCTTGCGGAGGCTGTAACCCGGCTGGCGCGCGGCGAGGTTCTTGCGGTCAAGGGGCTGGGCGGCTTCTACCTGGCCTGCGATGCCGCGAACGTGGAGGCGGTGGCGCTGTTGCGGGCGCGCAAGCGGCGGCCGTCGAAACCGTTTGCGCTGATGGCGCCGCTGGATGTCCTGAGGCGGTTCGCGCGGGTGGACGACGCGGCAGAGGCGTTGCTGCGCGATCCTGCGGCGCCGATCGTGCTTTTGCCGAAGGGAGCGGAGGCGCTGCCCGAAAGTGTGGCGCCGGGCATGGCGGAGCTGGGCTGGATGCTGCCCTACACGCCGTTGCATCACCTGCTGCTGGAGGCTTTCGGCGGGGTTCTGGTGATGACCTCCGGCAACCTCTCGGGCGAGCCACAGGCGATCGGCAACGCCGAGGCGCGGGAGGTGCTGGCCCCGTTCGCCGATGCCTTCCTGATGCATGACCGCGACATCGCGCGGCGGCTGGACGACTCGGTCGAGCGGGCCGCGCCGCCGATGGTGTTGCGCCGCGCGCGGGGGCGGGTGCCCGGCACGATTCCCCTGCCGGAAGGGTTCGGTGCGGCGCCGCAGGCGGTGGGCTATGGCGGCCAGATGAAGGCGGCGATCTGCCTTGTGAAGAACGGTCAGGCGCTGCTGGGGCATCATCTGGGCGAGCTGGACGAGGCGTTGACCTGGGACGCGTTCCTCGACGCCGACCGGGACTATGCCGCCTTGTTCGACCACCGTCCGGAGGTGGTGGCGGTGGACCTGCATCCGGACTTCCGCGCTTCGCGCCACGGGGCCGCGCGGGCGGAGTCGGAGGGGCTGCGGCTGGAGGAAATCCAGCATCACCACGCGCACCTGGCGTCCTGCCTGGCAGAGAATGGCTGGCCGCTGGACGGCGGGCGGGTGGCCGGGATCGTGCTGGACGGGCTGGGACTGGGGCCGGATGGCACGGTCTGGGGCGGCGAGGTGCTTTTGGGCGACTACCGCGGTTTCGAACGGCGCAGCTGGCTGGCGCCGGTTCCGCTGGTCGGTGGCGACCGGGCTCAGGCGGAGCCGTGGCGCAATGCGTTGACCCGGCTGGACGCGGCGGGACTGGCGGAATGGGCAGACGGGCTTTTCCCGGACGCCCCGCGCGACATGCTGCGGACGGCGGCGGCGCGCGGGGTGAACGCGCCGCTGTCGTCCTCGGCCGGACGGCTGTTCGATGCGGTGGCGGCCTGTCTCGGCATATGCCCGGGGCGTCAGAGCTTCGAGGGCGAGGCGGCCATGCGGCTGGAGGCGCTGGCCGGTGAAGGGGGCGACGCGGGGTATGCGTTCGGCCACGACGGCCCGGTCATCGACCCGGCGCCGATGTTCCGCGCGTTGCACGCGGACGTCATCGGCGGTGCGGGCGTGGCGTTGATGTCGGCGCAGTTCCACGCCGGTCTGGCGCGGGTCTTCGCGGAGCGGGCACAGGCGTTGGTGCAGGACGGGGAGGCGGAGGCCGTGGCGCTGACCGGTGGATGTTTCCAGAACGCCCGCCTGTTGCAGGAGACGATGATGGCCCTTGGCGAGGTGCCGGTTCTGGTCCACCGGACGGTGCCCGCGAACGATGGCGGGCTGGCGCTTGGACAGGCGCTGGTGGCGGCAGCACGAGTGCTGGCGGACTGAGAGCGTGCGGCCATCGGCCAGCGGGCAAGGGTGGCGTGAAACCCCACCCTACAATGTGTCGCGCGTTGGAAGACCGCATGACTCGGATGCATAGCCGCCGCGGCGCGGCAGGCGGTGCTGCGGAAAGCGACTTACCGGAGGCGGGTGGAAAGCGGTCAGTTCTCTACCGCAGGCGCGGTCCTTTTTGGTCGGCCAAACCCGTGCAAGCAACTGAAAATCATAATTTAATCTGGGATCTTCGCAGGCTGCACATTCATTTTGCATCGCCCCCCTCCGACCGGCCCATATGGGAGGCAGCTTTGTATGCCACGGCATTCTGCGGCGCCGCATCGTGCCGCTGACGGCGCCGGATGACAGGGAGGGACCAGCTTGAGCCAGATCGAAACCTTCTATGACGTGATGCGTCGGCAGGGGATCACCCGCCGGAGCTTCATGAAGTACTGTGCGCTGACGGCCTCGGCGCTGGGGCTGGGACCCGCCTTTGTGCCGAAGATCGCCCACGCGATGGAGACCAAACCGCGCACGCCCGTGATCTGGGTGCACGGGCTGGAGTGCACCTGCTGCTCGGAGTCGTTCATCCGGTCGGCACACCCTCTGGCCAAGGACGTGGTGCTGTCGATGATCTCGCTCGACTACGACGACACTCTGATGGCCGCCGCCGGACACCAGGCCGAGGCGGCGCTGCAGGACACCATCGAGAAGTACAAGGGCAACTACATCCTTGCCGTCGAAGGCAACCCGCCGCTGAACGAGGACGGCATGTATTGCATCGTCGGCGGCAAGCCCTTCGTCGAGCAATTGCGCCATGCGGCGGAACACGCCAAGGCGATCATCTCGTGGGGGGCCTGCGCGTCCTATGGCTGCGTGCAGGCCGCCGCGCCCAACCCGACGCGGGCGACGCCGGTGCACAAGGTCATCACGGACAAGCCGATCATCAAGGTGCCGGGCTGCCCGCCCATCGCCGAGGTCATGACCGGCGTCATCACCTACATGCTGACCTTCGACCGTCTGCCGGAACTCGACCGCCAAGGCCGCCCGGCGATGTTCTACGGCCAGCGCATCCACGACAAGTGTTATCGCCGCCCGCACTTCGACGCCGGCCAGTTCGTCGAGGCCTGGGACGACGACAACGCGCGCAGGGGCTACTGCCTTTACAAGATGGGGTGCAAGGGGCCGACCACCTACAACGCCTGTTCCACCGTGCGCTGGAACGAGGGTGTCAGCTTTCCGATCCAGTCGGGTCATGGCTGCATCGGCTGTTCCGAAGATGGGTTCTGGGACCAGGGCAGTTTCTACAACCGGGTGACCGACCTGACCCAGTTCGGGGTCGAGGCGAACGCCGACAAGATCGGGCTGGCCGCCGCCGGTGTCGTGGGGGCCGGCGTTGCCGCCCATGCCGCCGTGACCGCGCTGAAGGCCGCACAGAAAAAGACACAGTCGAGCAAAGAGGAGGCCTGATAGATGGTCATTCAAACCCCGAACGGCTTTGACCTCGACAATTCCGGCAAGCGGATCGTCGTGGACCCGGTGACCCGGATCGAAGGCCACATGCGCTGCGAAGTGAACGTGGACGAGGAGGGCTTCATCCGCAACGCGGTCTCTACCGGCACCATGTGGCGCGGGCTGGAGGTGATCCTGAAAGGCCGCGATCCGCGCGACGCATGGGCGTTTACGGAACGGATCTGCGGCGTCTGCACCGGGACACATGCGCTGACCAGCGTGCGCGCGGTGGAGGATGCGCTGGGGATCACCATCCCCGACAACGCCAATTCGATCCGCAACATCATGCAGCTCAACCTGGAGATCCACGACCACATCGTGCACTTCTACCACCTGCACGCGCTGGACTGGGTGAACCCGGTCAACGCGCTGAAGGCGGATCCCAAGGCGACCTCGGAATTGCAGCAGGCTGTCAGCCCGTCGCATCCGCTGTCCTCGCCCGGTTATTTCCGGGACGTGCAGAACCGGCTGAAGAAGTTCGTCGAAAGCGGCCAGCTTGGCCTCTTCAAGAACGGCTACTGGGACAACCCGGCCTACCTTCTTCCGCCCGAGGCGGACCTGATGGCCACGACGCACTACCTGGAGGCGCTCGACCTCCAGAAAGAGATCGTCAAGGTTCACACCATCTTCGGCGGCAAGAACCCGCATCCGAACTGGCTTGTGGGCGGCGTGCCGTGCCCGATCAACGTGCATTCGACCGGGGCGGTGGGCGCGATCAACATGGAACGCCTGAACATGGTGTCTTCGATCATCGATCAGTGCATCGCGTTCAACAAGAACGTCTATCTGCCCGATGTGAAGGCCATCGGCGGGTTCTACAAGAACTGGCTGTACGGCGGCGGCCTGTCGTCCAAGGCGTGCCTCGCCTACGGCGATATCCCGGAGAACCCGAACGACTTCTCGACGGATCAGCTTCACCTGCCGCGGGGCGCGATCATCAACGGCGACCTGACCACCGTGCACGACGTCGATCCGCGCGACCCGGAGCAGGTTCAGGAGTTCGTCGACCACTCGTGGTACACCTACGGCGAGGCGGGCAAGGGGCTGCATCCCTGGGACGGCGTGACGGAGCCGAACTACGAGCTTGGCCCGAACGCCAAGGGCACCCGCACCGACATCAAGGAGCTGGACGAGGCGGCGAAGTATTCGTGGATCAAGGCGCCGCGCTGGCGGGGCAACGCGATGGAGGTGGGGCCGCTGGCCCGCTACGTCGTGGGCTATGCCAAGGGCCACGAAGAGATCAAGGATCAGGTCGACGGTCTGCTGCGCGACATGGACCTGCCGCTGGAGGCCGTCTTCTCGACCCTCGGGCGCACCGCAGCGCGGGCGCTCGAGTCGGAATACTGCGGACGGCTTCAGAAGCATTTCTTCGACAAGCTGGTGACCAACATCAAGAACGGCGACGAGTCGACCGCGAACGTGGCGAAGTGGGACCCGTCGACCTGGCCGAAGGAGGCCAAGGGCGTCGGCATGACCGAAGCGCCGCGCGGCGCGCTGGGGCACTGGGTCCGCATCAAGGACGGGCGCATCGACAATTACCAGTGCGTCGTGCCGACCACGTGGAACGGGTCGCCCCGTGACACGGCGGGCAACATCGGCGCCTTCGAGGCGTCGCTTATGAACACCAAGATGGAGCGTCCGGAAGAACCGGTAGAGATCCTGCGCACCCTGCACAGCTTCGACCCGTGCCTTGCCTGCTCCACCCACGTGATGTCGCCGGACGGCGAGGAACTGACCACCGTCAAGGTGCGCTGAGGAAGGACAAAGACCATGAAACGCATTGCAGCACTGATCGCACTTCTTCCGGTTTCGGCCATGGCGCACGGCGCGCATGCCCCGGTACCGGACAGCGCCCACGGCCTCGCCCACCTCGCGCCCGCGCTTCTGGTGATCGCGGTGGCCGCGGTGGTCGCCCGCATCGCTTTCCGGGGGAAGGACGATGCATGACGGCACCGAGACGATCCACCAGCCGCGACCGGGGATCGAACCCCTGCCGACGGCCCGCCTGACCGGCGACGCCACCGCGCAGGACCTCGAGTCGATCCGCAAGCGCACCTCCGTCTATGTCTACGAGGCGCCGGTGCGCCTGTGGCACTGGATCAACGCGGCCTGCATCTTTGTCCTGGTGTTCACCGGCTGGTTCATCGGCAACCCGTTCCCGTCGATGCAGATCGCCGAGCCGGTGCATCAGTTCGTGTTCGGCTACACCCGCTTCGCGCATTTCAGCGCCGGGCTGATCCTGACGGTGGGCTTCTTCGGGCGGATCTACTGGGCCTTCGTCGGCAACCATCATGCCAGGCAGCTTTTCTACGTGCCCGTGTGGAACCGCCACTGGTGGAAGGAACTGTGGTTCGAGATCAAGTGGTACGCCTTCCTCGAAAGCGAGCCCAAGAAGTACGTGGGCCACAACCCGCTGGCGCAGCTTGCCATGTTCATGTTCATGACGGTCGGCCTGTCCTTCATGATCCTGACGGGCCTTGCGTTGTATGGCGAGGGGCTGGGCGATCACAGCTTCATCTACGGGGCGACAAGCTGGGTGCTGACCCTGTTCGGCAACAGCCAGATCGTGCACTCGGTCCACCACCTCGGCATGTGGTTCATCGTGATCTTCATGATCATCCACATTTACGTGGCAATCCGCGAGGACATCATGTCCCGGCAGTCGATCGTGTCGACGATGATCTCGGGGCACCGCACGTTCAAGGACGACCGCGCCGACTGACACGGTGCGTCCTGACAGGCAGGGGAAGGCGGGCCGCAGCGCCCGCCTTTTTCCTTTCCGAACAACCGCTTTCCGCTGCCCGGTTCCAAGATTCGTCGGGGATGCATTTTAAGAGTGGATACTGTGATGTCTATTTTTCAGGAAAGTGGTAGTTTGTCTTCCATATTGGGCGCGAGGGAGTTCTCACTCTGCCCGGAAAAACGCTTATTCGGTAAGGGTTTGTTCAATATGCAGGAAATGCGCCCCGATCTGGCAAGTCGGTTGCCGTCCGCTGGCCATCCATGGAATGTCCTGTCTGGTAACGAGGCTTCCGGCAAGGCGGCTCGACGGAGGAGGACGGCATGACAGGTAAGACCCTCATCATGGGCATCGGCAACGTGCTCTGGGCCGACGAAGGCTTCGGGGTGCGCTGCGTGGAGGCGCTGGCCGCCGCATGGTCGTTTCCCGAAGAGGTGACGCTGCTCGACGGGGGCACGCAGGGGCTCTACCTGCTGCCGTTCCTCGAAGAGGCCGACACGCTGATCGTCTTCGACGCGGTGGACTACGGCCTGACCCCCGGCACGCTCAAGATCGTCGAGGGGGATGAAGTTCCCGCCTTCATGGGCGCCAAGAAGATGTCCCTGCACCAGACCGGTTTTCAGGATGTGATCGCGACGTCGCAGCTTATGGGCTACTGCCCCGAGACGCTGATCCTGATCGGCTGTCAACCCGAGGAACTGGAAGACTACGGCGGCGGGCTGCGCGCCGTGGTGGCGGCACAGATCGCCCCGGCGCTGGAGATCGCGCTGGAGAAGCTGCGCGCCATGGGCATTGCCCCCGCGCCCGGCAAGGCCGATGCGCATCTGCTGGCCGACAAGTCGATCCTGCGCGACGCTTACGAAGAGGGCCGCCCTTCCGAGGAAGAGGCCTGCCGCATCGGTGATGCCCGATTCCTGCCCGCGGGCGCCTGAGCCATGTGTGTCGGCGTCCCGATGGAAATCCTTTCGGTCGACGGCATCTCGGCCATGGCGTCGGGCGCGGAGGGGATCGAGGTGATCGACCTGTCGCTGACACCGGATGCGACCGTGGGCTGCCACGTCCTCACGTTCCTCGGCGCCGCACGAGAGGTCATCACAGCAGACGAGGCCGCGAAGATCGCCAGCGCGCTGGCGGGCCTGAGGTCGCTGATGAACGGTGGAAACCTGGGGGACGCCTTTGCCGATCTCGAAGACACCGGGCCGCGTCTGCCGCCCCATCTGCAAGCCGCCCTCGCCGCCGGCAAGTCCACCGCCTGAAGGAAACCGCCATGTCCCATCCGCTGATCACCCGCCTGACGACCGAGTTCGGCTGGCCCCGTTTCGAAGACATGGGATCGCTTGAAGACTGGCGGGGCGGTGCGGGTGCGCATGTGCTGTTCGTCCCCGGCGATCCTGCACGCAACCTCGAAACTGCCGACGTGGCGGTGATCCTGCCCGAGCTGCGGCAGGCCTTCCAGGGCCGGTTCGACTGCGCGGTCTGCGGCGATGCCATAGAAGAACAGGTCCGCAACGAAACCAAGGTCTTCAAGACCCCCAGCCTGATCTTCTGGCGCGCGGGCGAGATGATCGGCGCCGTGCCGAAGGTCCGCGACTGGGACGACTACATGGCCCGCGTCGCGCATATCCTGAGCCTGCCGGTCGCCGCGGAATAAGGGAGAGAGACAGATGTCGAATTTCGTACTGCCCCCGGTGGGTTTCGGGCCCGGATCGCAGCCCCTGGGCGATGAGGAGGCGCAGCTCGAATACATGCCGATGCCGCAGGACATGCGCACCTATGCGCCGCATGTGCCGGACGTGGCGGGCGACGCAGGCGCGGCCATGGCCCTGCTGGCAGAGGTCGGAGAGGCCTGCACGCAGGTGGCCCGCGACGGTGGTTCAAGGACCTTCGATCTGACCGGCCTGAACGCTGCGAACCTCGCCCTGATCAAGGAGACGCTGGGAGAGGGCGAAGTGGCGGTGAAGGTCTGGGGTCTGCCCGCGCTCGCCGCGCAGGAATCGGTCTTTGCAGGGGTCTGGCGTGTGACCGGCGAAGGCGTCGACCGGATCGAGGTCGCGCAGGTGCCGCAGGCCGCCCGGGCACGCGCCTTCATCCCGCGCAGGCCCGCCGCCGGGGCGCAGGCGCCAAAGGGCATGGGCGTGGTCAACGCGCCCGCGCTGGCCGTCGAGCTTGAGGAGAAATCGGCCAACTACGCGACCGCGCGCGAGCTGCACGTCGTCAACCTGACCCTCCTGCCGCACACCGAACCGGACCTGCTGTGGCTCGATGTCGCGCTGGGGCAGGGGTCGGCCACGTTGCTGTCGCGCGGCTATGGCAACTGCCGCGTCACGGCGACGGCGCTGCCGCATGTCTGGCGGGTGCAGTTCTTCAACTCGATGGACACGCTGATTCTCGACACGTTCGAGGTGACCGACATGCCCGAAGTGGTTTTGGCCGCGAACGAGGACCTGACCGACAGCGCGGAGCGCATCGCCGAAGTGCTGGAGGCGATCCGATGAACACGCAGACGGGGTTCGAGGGTTCTTACCTAGGCGCGGCGGACAAGATCAGCGCGCAGGCGATCATGGAGTGCAAGATCTGCTGGACACCCTACGATCCGGCAGAGGGCGACGACACGCGGCAGGTGGAACCGGGCACGCCGTTCCTCGCGCTGCCGGACGACTGGTCCTGCCCCAATTGTTCGGCCCCGAAGGAACAGTTTCTGGTGCAGTCCGATCCGGGGTCCGTGGCAGCGCAGCAGGCGACGGCGCTGGCCCCGCGCATCGCCGCGCTTGAGGCCGACTTCCGCGAGATATGGCATTCGAAGATGCGCGACGTGCCGATGGTCAACGCGGCGCTGCGCGTGGAGGCCGTGGGCTTCACCCTGTACGAAGGCCGCCCGCTGGGGGTCCTGATCTCGCCGTGGTTCATGAACCTCGTGATGCTGGCCGCCGAGGACGAGGACTGGTCCGGGCTGAAGGCGGGCGAGAAGGAGGTGATCGCCTTCCCGTCCGGCGACTACGAGTTCCTGCACAACGTGCGCGAGCAGTCTGGCGGCTACAAGGCATGTTCCCTGTTCTCGCCGATGGGCGATTTCCGCAGCCACAAGGACGCGGCCGACGTCGCGCGCGCCGTCATGGTCGCGCTGTTCCAGGAGGAGCACCGGGCAGAGACCGACCGTTCCGCCGATATCCGCGCCGCGCGCGAGGCGGAACTGGCCGAGACTGCGGAGCCGGAAGACGAGGCCGGTGCACCCGCTCTCGACCCGGCGCCGACGCGGCGGGCGGTCATTACAGGCGGCATGGCCGCCGGGGATGGGGAGTAGGCTGGATGCTCGATCGTGCCGGGGGAACGAGGCTGACATGGCGGACCGGGCCGGCGCTGCCGCTGACGCGCCTTGTCGTCGGTCGCCCGGCAGAAGAGGCGGCGGCGGTCCTGCCGCGCGTCTGCAACCTTTGCCGCGGCGCGCAGGAGACCGCTGCGCGGCTTGCCTTCGGGCTGCCGCTGGAGGAGGGGGCCGATGACCGCCTGCACGCAGAGATCCTGCGTGATCATGTCCTGATGCTCTGCGTTCGCCTGCCGCGCCACTTCGGCAGCACCGCGACGGCCCTGCCGCAGGGATGGCAGGCTGACCCGTCCCTGCTGCGCACGCCGCTGTTTGGCTCCCAATCTCTGCCCCGGCACCTGTCGGAACTGTACCGCGCCATGGTGGAGGGCCAGGGCGTGATGCTGCTTCTGCGCCGGGTGCGCGACAGCTTTGCCCCGTTCGAGGCGGCAACCAGCGTTCTGCCGGTGCCGGAGGGTGCAGAGGTCCTTGACCTCACGGCGCAGGAAAACTCCGTCGCGGGACGCTGGGCCGTGCATCCCCTGATGCGGGAAGTCGAACGGGACTTCGGGCGCGGGCCGTTCTGGCGACTCATGGGGCGGGTTGTGGAACTCGACGCGCTTCTGGCCGGGGTGCGCCTGCCGTTTCGGGCGACCCCGCAGGGCGAGGCTTTTGTTCCTGCCGCACGAGGCTGCTACGGTATCTCGGCCGGGACAGAGGCTGGCCGCGTGACCACCTTCCACCGGGTGACGCCGACCGATCACCTGCTGGCCGAAAGCGGGGTGCTCGATCAGAGCCTCGCGGCGTTGCCACGGGTCAAATGGGGCTTGGCGCCACTTGTGCTGGATATTCTCGACCCCTGCGTGCCGGTGCGGCTGGAGGAGATGGACGATGCATGAACTCTCGCTTTGTGAAGGCATTAGGTCGGTGCTGGAAGACACGGCACGTCAGCATGGCGTCGCGCGTATCGCGCGGGTGCGGCTTGAGGTCGGGCGCTTTGCGGGCGTCGAAAAGGACGCGCTGTTCTTTGCCTTCGACGTGGTGATGCGCGGCTCTGCGGCGGAGGGGGCCGTGCTGGAAGTGATCGACCTGCCGGGGCAGGCGATGTGTTACGACTGCATGAAGGTCGTGGAAATCGCTCACCGGCTCGACCCCTGCCCGGACTGCGGCGGGGGAAAACTGATGCCGCAGGGCGGCGATGAAATGCGTATCAAGGATTTGGAGGCTGCGTGATGTGTACGGTTTGCGGATGCGGAGACGGAGAGGTGAAGGTGCACGGCCATGAACACGATCATGACCACGGGCATCATCATCATGGCCACCACCATGAGCATGACCACCACCATCAGCACGGGCACGGCCATGGGCATGACCACGTCCATTTCGGCCATGGCGCTGCCGGTGTCGATGTGCCGGGCATGTCGCAGGCGCGGCTGATCGAGATCGAAACCTCGATCCTTGCCAAGAACGACCGTTACGCGGAGGCCAACCGCAGGGTCCTGGCCGCGAAGGGGATCCTCGCGCTGAACTTCGTGTCCTCGCCGGGATCGGGCAAGACGACGCTTTTGTGCCGGACCATCGAGGCGCTGGGGGATCAGCCGCTTGCGGTGATCGAGGGCGACCAGCAGACCCAGAACGACGCCGACCGCATCCGCGCGACCGGCGCGCGGGCGGTGCAGGTGAACACCGGCAAGGGCTGCCACCTCGACGGCCACATGGTCGGTCACGCGCTGGACCATCTCGACCTCGCGCCCGGCGCCATGCTGTTCATCGAGAACGTCGGCAACCTGGTGTGTCCGGCGGGCTTCGACCTTGGCGAGGACTGCAAGGTGGCGATCCTGTCGGTCACCGAGGGCGAGGACAAGCCGCTGAAATACCCCGACATGTTCCAGGCGGCGCGGCTGGCGATCCTCAACAAGACCGACCTCGCCCCGCATTGCGACGTGGACATGGACCTGTACGAGGCGAACCTGCGCCGGGTGAACCCGGAGATCGAGATCATCGCCCTGTCGGCCCGCACGGGCGAAGGCATGGACCTCTGGACCGGCTGGCTGAAGGCGCGCCTCGCGGCGAAACGGGCGCCCGCCGCGGCGGAATGAACGCCATGGCCGACGCATCCACCCTGACCCTGCCCACGATCCTGCTGGTCGACGACGAGGAGCACGCGCTCAACGCCATGCGGATGGCGCTGGAGGACGACTTCGACTGCCTTTGCGCGCTGAATGCCGACGAGGCCGAGGCGCTGATGGAGGAGAACTTCGTCCAGGTGGTGATCTGCGACCAGCGTATGCCGGGGCGGTCGGGGGTGGATTTCCTGTCGGCGGTGCGCGACCGCTGGCCAGAGACGGTGCGCATCATCATCACCGGCTACGCCGAAACGCAGGACATGATCGCGGCGATCAACGACGCGGGCATCTATCAGCTGATCACCAAGCCCTGGCACCCCGATCAGCTTATCATGATGGCGAAGAACGCCGCCGACCTGTTCCGCCTGAACCGCGACCACGAGCGCATGTCGCTGGAGATGCGGTTCCTCACCCGCTCGGTCGAGCACAAGCTGGCGGAGAAACGAAAGGCGCTGCGCGAGGGGCTGGGGTTCGAGAAGATCCTGCGCTCGGCCAATTCGCCGATGAACCCGGTCGTGGCGCAGGCGCGGCAGTTCGCATCCTTCGACGTCTCGGTGATGATCGTAGGAGAGGAAGGCACCGGCAAGGCCGAGATGGCCCGGGCGATCCACTACGGCTCTCTCCGGTCGGACCGGGCCTACCACGAGGTCAACGTGGTGGGCGTGGACGACCGCATCCTCGAAATCGAACTGTTCGGCCATAAGCGCGGCGCGGTCCCCAATTTGCAGACCAACGGCGTGGGCCTGTTGCAGAAAGCCGACCGGGGCACGCTGTTCCTGAACGGAGTCGAGAGCCTGTCTCCAAGGATGCAGCTCCAGTTGCAGCAGGTGGCGATGGAGGGCGTCTTCCGCCCCGTCGGCGGACACGAGTCGCTGCGGACGGGCACGCGTCTGATCGCGGGGGCCAGCCGAGATCTGAGGGCAGAGGTCGAGGCAGGCAACTTCCGCGCCGACCTGTTCTACGCACTGGCCCAGACCACGCTGCATGTGCCGCCGCTGCGGGCCCGGCTGTCTGACCTGCCGCTTCTCGCGCAGGAAATGCTGTTCGAGGCGGCCGCGCGGCATGGCAAGATCGTCCACGGGCTCTGCGAGGATGCGGTGGATTTCCTGAAGCGCTATCACTGGCCGGGCAACCTGCGCGAGCTGGAGAACGAGGTGCTCCGCATGCTGATCTTCGCGCAGGACGCGGTGCTGGGGCCGGAGCTGATCTCGCGTCACATCCTGCAGGCAGCGCCTTCGGAGGCGGGGCGCGAACCCGGCGTCGACGCGGTGCTGGCCGACACCGGATCGCTGAAGGAACGGGTGGAGCAGATCGAGATGCGCATCCTGCGCGAGACGCTGACCCGTCTCAGATGGAACAAGTCGCGTGCGGCCTCTGAACTGGGGCTGAGCCGCGTGGGTCTCCGGGCCAAGATCGAACGCTATGGCATCGAAGAGCCGCGCAAGGCCGGGATGCCGGACGACGAGGAGGAGTAAGACCATGTGTCTGGGGATTCCGGGACAGATCATCGAAGTGACGGACGAAGCGCGCATGATGGCGCTGGCCTCCGTCTCGGGCGTCCGGCGCGAGGTCAACGTGGCCTGCGTGGCGACGGGAGCGCTGGAGGATCTGGTGGGCCAGTGGGCGCTGATCCACGTGGGCTTTGCCATGTCGCTGATCGACGAGGACGAGGCCGCCAAGACCCTGGAGGCGCTGCGGGGATTGGGCGAGGCGCAGGAGACGCTGGAGGCGATGGCGGCAGGCGATGCCGCGCTGGCCGGTCCGGCGCGGGACGCGATGGAGGAAAGCGCATGAAACACGTCCAGGAATTCCGCGACCCGAAACCCGCCAAAGCGTTGATCGCCCGCATCGGTGCGGTGCTCGACCGGATCGGGGCCACGGCGGAAAAGCCGGTGCACATCATGGAGATCTGCGGTGGGCACACCCATGCGATCTTCCGCTACGGGCTGGACAAGCTGGTGCCGCCGGGACTGGAGTTCATCCACGGCCCGGGCTGCCCGGTCTGCGTGCTGCCGATGAGCCGCGTCGACGAATGCATCGAGATCGCGGAACGCCCCGAGGTGATCTTCACCACCTTCGGCGACGCCATGCGGGTGCCGGGCACGGGCAAGTCGCTGATGCAGGCGAAAGCGGACGGTGCCGACATCCGCATGGTCTATTCGCCGCTCGACGCGCTGGAGATCGCCCGGCGCAACCCCGAACGCGAAGTGGTGTTCTTCGGCTTGGGCTTCGAGACGACAACGCCCTCCACCGCGCTGTCGATCCAGGCGGCGGCGCGCGAGGGGCTGGCCAACTTCTCGGTCTTCTGCAACCACATCACGGTGCCGCATCCGATCCGCGCTCTGCTGGACGATCCGCACATGGTGCTGGACGGTTTCGTCGGGCCGGGGCATGTCTCGATGGTGATCGGCGTGCATCCCTATGATTTCATCGCAGAAGACTACGGCAAGCCGCTGGTGGTCGCCGGATTCGAGCCCCTGGACCTGCTGCAGTCGGTGCTGATGGTGCTGGAGCAGATCGCCGAGGGCCGCGCCGAGATCGAGAACCAGTATGCCCGCGTGGTGCCCGAGCACGGCAACCCTGTGTCGCTGGCCGCGATTGCGGACGTCTATGAAGCGCGCCCGTCCTTCGAATGGCGGGGTCTGGGCGAAATCGACGCCTCGGGCCTGCGCATCCGTGAGGCCTACCGGGCGTGGGACGCGGAAGAGAAGTTCGGTATCGGCTATGCAGCAGGCGCGCGGAGCGTCGCGGAGCCGGAGGGCTGCATGTGCGGTGCGGTGATGACGGGGCGGATGAAACCCGTGGCCTGCCCGCAGTTCGGCACGGGCTGCACGCCGGAGATGCCGCTGGGGGCGCTCATGGTCAGCTCGGAAGGGGCCTGCGCTGCCTACTACCAGTACGGCGGTGCGCGGGCGGCGGAACCGGCGGAATGAGGGACGTCGCCGGGCGGGTGCCCGGCGATCCGCCGGGGGAGGCTCTGCCTCCCCCGGACCCCCTCCGAGGTATTTGGACCAAGATGAAGGGGCGGGGCCGTTTGGAGGCATTGCGGACACGTTTGGACGCGTGCCGGGACAGGGAAGACGCGACATGGCATTGAGAGACGCGCGGGTGACGCTGGCGCATGGCGGCGGCGGCAAGGCGATGCGGGACCTGATCGAGGAGGTGTTCACCTCTGTCTTTCAGCCGCCGGGCATGGAGGATCAGGCGCGGCTGATGTCCCAGGCGCTGTGCGCGCCGGGAGCACGGCTGGCGTTCACCACCGACAGTTTCGTGGTCGATCCGGTGGAGTTTCCCGGCGGCGACATCGGCAAGATCGCGGTCTGCGGGACGGTGAACGACCTGGCCGTGGGCGGCGCGCGGCCGCTTTGGCTGTCGGCGGCCTTCATCGTCGAGGAGGGTTGCGAGGTGGACCTCTTGCGGCGGATCGTGGCGTCCATGCAGCGCGAGGCGGAAAAGGCGGGTGTGCGGATCGTCACCGGAGACACGAAGGTCGTGGGGCGCGGGTCGGCGGACAAGGTGTTCGTCACGACGTCGGGCGTGGGGGTGATCCCGGCGGGCCGGGACCTTGCGGCAGAGCGTGTGCGCCCGGGCGACGCGGTTCTTGTGAATGGCGTTCTGGGCGACCACGGTGCGGCGATCCTCGCGGCGCGGGGTGACATGGCGCTTTCGACGGACATCGTGTCGGACTGCCAGGGGCTGGGGCACCTGATGGAGGCGGTTCTGGCGGCGGCGCCCAATGCGCGGGCCTGCCGCGACGCGACGCGGGGCGGGCTGGCCTCGGCGCTGAACGAGATCGCCGGTGTGGCGGGCGTGGGGGTGGAGATCGACGAAGATGCGCTGCCCTTGCGGGACGAGGTAAAGGGGATGTGCGAGATCCTCGGACTCGACCCGTTGTATCTGGCCAACGAGGGCACCCTCGTGCTGTTTGTGCCTGCGGACGAGGCGGAGGCTGCGCTGGCGGCGATGCGGGCCCTGCCGGAGGGACGTGGCGCGGTGCAGGTGGGGCGCGCGCTGGACGGTCCGCCGGGAAGGGTGACGATGCGCACGCTCTTTGGCGGCAGCCGCATTGTCGACATGCTGGTGGGCGAGCAGTTGCCGCGGATCTGCTGAGGGATTGCCGCGCGCGCCCGGCCTTGCCATACCTGTCGGAGACGATCACCGCCGAGGGCTGGGGGCTTTCCGACATGTCACAGATTTCCGATCCGGCGGGCGCGGGGCGCTGGCTGCAGGACCCGGTGCATCGCGCCGGTCTTCTGGAGAATGCGCACCGCCAGTTGCGGTTCTTCGACCGTACGCTGCGCGATGACGGTGGCTTCGACGTGATGAATCACGACGGCACGCCCTTGCCGCGTGCCGGGCAGGAGCTGCACTACACGACGCGGATGGTGCATGCCTACGTCCTGGGCCGGGCCATCGGTCATCCTGGTGCGGACCGTATGATCGACGCGGGGATGGCCTTCCTCTGGACCCGTCACCGCGATGCGGAGCACGGCGGATATTTGTGGTCGGTGGACGAGACCGGCGTCCATGACGGTCTGAAGCTGGCTTATGGCCATGCCTTCGTCCTTCTGGCGGCGTCGAGCGCGAAGCTCGCCGGCCACCCGGAGGCCGACCGGTTGATGGCCGACGTCGCGGAGGTGCTGGACCGGCACTACTGGGACGAGGCGGCAGGCCTTCACCGGGAGGAGTTCGCGCGCGACTGGCAGCCGGTTTCCACCTATCGCGGGATGAATGCCAACATGCATTCGGCCGAGGCGATGCTTGCGGCCTTCGAGGCCACGGGCGAGGCGCACTGGCTGGAGCGGGCGGGCCGTGTGCTGGAGGTCTTCACCGACCGGATGCCGCGCGCCAACGGTTGGCGGGTGCCGGAGCATTACACCGAGGACTGGCAGGTCGATCCAGACTACGCGGGCGATCCGATGTTCCGGCCGGCGGGCACGACGCCCGGGCATTCGCTGGAACTGGCGCGGTTGCTGCTCCAGCATTGGGACCTATCGGGGCGGCCCGTGGGCGATGTTCCGGATCGCGCGCGGCGGCTGGTGGAGACCGCGCTGACGGATGCGTGGCGGGTCGACGGCGGGCTGGCCTACACGCTGAAACCGGGCGGCGAGGTCGATATCGGCGACCGCTACTGGTGGCCCGTGACGGAAGGCATCGGCGCGCTGGCGAGCCTGCTGAAGTTGGAGGACCGGGACAGAGACGAGACGTGGTATCGCAGGCTCTGGCGGTTCGCCGATGCGCGCCTGATCGATCGAGAGCGGGGTGGCTGGTATCCGGAGCTGGACGACGACGGTGCGCCGGAGGGCCGCCAGTTCAGGGGCAAGCCCGACATCTACCATGCGCTTCAGGCAGAGCTTTACCCGCTGGCGCCGGGACTGTCGCGGCAGGTCGAGGGGCTGGGCGCGCTTTAGGCGCATGTGTCGCGTCAGCGGTGCAGCGTGATCCGGTTGGGCCCCTGGACCTCCAGCACGATCCGGTCGTTTTCGAAGAAATGCTCCTGGAACCAGTCCGCGAGCAACCGGTTGTTGCCGACGAGGCGAACGTTGCCGGACGCATTGGCCGTCCGGTTGATCCGCGTGGTCAGCGGTGGCGTTCCGTCCGTGAAGGCGACCGTCAGCGGGTCGCGGTCGCGACCGAGATGGCTGCTTGGCCCTTCTCCGACATTCAGGATGCCCTTTCGGTAGTACGAGGGCCGCAGGACGATGTGGAAGCGTTCGGCCTTAGCGTCGGTTTCAGGCGGGGGATGCTCGGGCATGTCGTCGGCGCGTTCGCGCATCTCGGACTCGGTTTCCGTGCGCCCGCCCTCCGCGCCGTTCCACGGCGGGCAGATGCGGCGGATCAGCGAGTCCTCAAGACCGGCGGCGAGGTTGATTTCGAACGCGCCATAGCTGAGGTGGCTGACCGGGGCGAAGCCGTAGACCTTCGGGCGACGTTCCGCCGCGATCAGGTCGCGCAGCTTTGCGTTGCATTTCAGGTTGGTGCGCTGCGACGCGCCGGGGCGCCGGTAGGTCCGGAACCGCTTTGTCAGCCCGCGCGTGGTCTTGCCGATGTAGAGGATGTCGACCCCGTCGGCGAAGGCGTATAGGGCGTTCGGCTCTGTCATGATGGCTTGCGCCACATCGCGGGTCTCGTCCGGGATGCGGACGTCGAGCAGGCCGTCGACCTCGACCCATTCTCCGAGTTCCACGAAGCCGAGTACGGTCAGGTCATCAATCGTATAGTCGGTCACGGGCGCCCCCCGGGCAGCGGTCGGATGCCCCGCCATCATGCGCAACGGGGGGACGGCCTGTAAAGGGCGGGAGGCGCGCGATCAGCGCCGGATCGAGCTGCGCCAGATCATGTTGACGGGCAGCGTGATGCGGCTCGGCGCGCTGTCGCCGGGCGGGCTGTCGAGCGCGCCGAGCGCCGCGCGGGCGAGGTCGTCGATCGGTTGGCCAAAGGTGGTCAGGCCGTAGGCTTCCCATCCCGCCTGTTCGATATCGTCGAACCCGATGACGGAGACATCGGCGGGCACCCGAAGCCGAAGCCGCGTGCGCGCCGCGTCCATCACCCCGCAGGCGATAAGGTCCGTCGTGCAGAAGATGCCGTCGGGCCGTTCGGCCTGCGCCAGCAGCCGTGTCCCCAGGTTCAGTCCCGTCTGGTAGGAGGTGGGACCGGCCGCGGCCTCCTGGATCGGGATACCTGCCTCCGCTGCGGCCTGCCGGAAACCCGCCGCGCGGTCTTCGAGGCTGGCGGTCCCGGCGCAGGAGTTGGCCAGCGCGATCCGGCGGCAACCGGCAGCCGCCAGCGCGGCAAAGGCCTGCCGGCCTGCGTCGGCATCCTCCAGCCGGATCAGAAGCGAGCCGGGCCGCGCCTCGTCCCGGTTGATGAGCACGAGTTCCATACCGTTGCGGCGGCAGGTTTCGGCCAGCGACATGTCGGGCATCCCCGACAGCACGATGGCGGCGTCGGTGCGATAGGCGATGGCCTGCCGCAAGGCCCGCGACACGCTGTCGTCGGAGCGGTCGGTGTTGATCAGCAGGCCGATCTTGCCCGCCGCCTGAAGCTGTTCGGTCAGTGCAGCCAGCAGGGCGGAGCGGTGCGGGGTGCTCACCTCGGCGGCGATCAGCGCGACCAGCCCGGTGTTGGCGGTGATCAGCCCCCGCGCGAGGTGGTTGACCTGATAGCCAAGCTGCTCTGCCGCCGCTTCGATCCGGGCGCGGGTTTCCTTGGCCACCGAGGCGCCGGGCGTGAAGGCGCGCGACACGGCGGTGCGCGAAACACCGGCAAGCTCGGCCACGTCCCGGGCGCTGACCTGTCGTTTCGTCATGTTCACTGCAATCCTGTGCGTCCCGCCGATCCCGTCAGGCAACCATAGTTTTGTGATGGTTTCTTGACAACTGGCGATTCGGACGACAACCTGATGCACAGGTGTGCAAAACACCCGGCCCGGTAACCGCCGGGAACTAGGGAGGAAGATATGAAGACTTTGAAATACGCCCTGATTGGGGGCGCGGCTTTCCTGCCTGCGGGCGCGATGGCCGCAGAGCTGAACCTGATCTGCTCGGCCGACGTGGTGATCTGCGAGAAGCTGGTGAGCGAGTTCGAGGCCAGCCATTCCGACATCGACGTGAACATGGTGCGCCTCAGCTCGGGCGAAGCCTACGCCAAGGTGCGGGCCGAGGGCCGCAACCCGCAGACCGACCTTTGGTGGGGCGGCACCGGCGACCCGCACCTGCAGGCGGCCCATGATGGGCTGACCGCCGAGTACAAGTCGCCCATGCTGGACAAGCTTCAGGACTGGGCGCAGGGCCAGGCTAAAACCTCGGATTATCACACCGTGGGCGTCTATTCCGGCGCGCTCGGCTGGGGCTACAACAAGGACATCTTCGCCGAGAAGGGCATCAAGGCGCCGGAATGCTGGTCCGACCTGCTCGACCCCGCGTTGAAGGGCGAGATCCAGATCGCCGATCCGAACTCCTCCGGCACGGCCTACACCACACTGGCGACGCTGGTGCAGATCATGGGCGAGGACGAGGCATTCGACTTCCTCAAGAAGATGCATGCCAACGTCTCGCAGTATACCAAATCCGGCTCCGCCCCGGTGAAGGCCGCGGCGCGTGGCGAGACCGGCCTTGGCATCGTGTTCCAGCATGACGCCGTGGCGCAGGCGGTCGAAGGCTTCCCGATCGAGGTCGGTTCCCCCTGCGAGGGCACCGGGTACGAAATCGGCTCCATGTCCATGATCGAGGGCGCGCAGAACGAGGAGTCCGCCAAGGTTTTCTACGATTGGGTGCTGACGCCCGAGGTACAGAACATGATGCCGGAGGCCGGGTCCTTCCAGATCCCGTCCAACGCCTCGGCCACCCCGCCGAAGGAAGCGCCCGACCTGTCGAAGATCAAGCTGATCGACTACGACTTTGCCGAATACGGCAGCGCGGAGCGGCGCAAGGAACTGCTGTCGCGCTGGGATGAGGAAATCGGCAGCCTGCCGCTGCAATAAGCTGTCCGACACGGACCTGGGATGCGCGAACGACGGGGCGCGCATCCCCTGACCCCTCTCCTGACGCTTCCGGACATCGAGATGAACAGAGACAACCGCAGGCTCGACCTGATTCTTGCGGCGGGGCTTTTCGCGCTCGTCGCACTGCCTTGGTATCGCGTGCGCCAGGGGTTCTTCGGCTTTGAGTGGGTCGGCGACATCGCCGGGTCGGACAAGCTGTGGCCCGGCCTGTTCCAGGCCATCGACGGTCGATGGCAGCTCTGGCCGGTGCTGGCGCTCTTTGCGCTGGCGGTCTGGCTGCGGCTTGGACAGGCGCCGGGTGCGCGGGGCCGGGCGCTGGTCGGAATCGGCGTGGCCGGGCTCGTCTGGCTGCTGGTCGAGGGGCTGTCGGTGGGCCTGCGCGGCTGGAACTGGGGACTTCTTGAAACCACGTTCGGAGAGGTCGCGGGCCAGCAGGCCTTCGGTGCCGGGGCGGTCGTGCTGGGCTGCGTCTTCGCGCTGTTCGTGGCCTTCGGCGCGGCGGAACGCGGCGCGCTGAAGGGCGACGCCTTCGTCCTCGGCGCGATCACGCTGCTGGTCCTGCTGGTTGGCGTTTTCGTCTTTTATCCGCTGGTGTCGATGTTCACCGGCGCCTTTCAGGACTTCGACGGCAGTTTCACCTCTGTCGGTGTCCGGCACAATATCGTCGACCCGAAGATCTGGTCGCTGGCCTGTCTGTGGGGCGGAAACTGCGGCGTGGCGTGGCGGACGTTCTTCCTTGCCGTCTGCACGGCGACAGGCACGACGCTGCTGGGGCTGGTGTTCGCGCTGGTCGCGACGCGCACCGGCTTCCGCTTCAAGAAGTCCCTGCGCCTGCTGACCGTCCTTCCGATCATCACGCCGCCCTTCGTGGTGGGTCTTGCGTTGACCATGTTGCTGGGGCGGCAGGGCACGATGACGCAATGGATCGAACTGGCGACGGGCTGGGAACTGGGCCGCTGGCTGTACGGCCTGACCGGCATCTGGATCGCGCAGATGCTGTCCTTCACACCCATATCCTTCCTCGTGCTGATCGGCGTGGTCGAGGGCATCTCGCCGTCGATGGAGGAGGCTTCGCAGACGCTCCGCTCCGACCGCTGGCGCACCTTCCGCAAGGTGTCCCTGCCGCTGATGGCGCCGGGGCTGGCAAACGCTTTCCTGATCGGCTTCATCGAATCCATGGCGGATTTCGGCAACCCGCTGGTGCTTGGCGGATCGGGCGGTGTGCTGTCCACCGAGATCTTCTTTGCAGTGGTCGGCGCGCAGAACGACCCCGCACGGGCTGCCGTGCTGGCCTCGGTCCTGCTGGTCTTCACCCTGTCGGCTTTTCTCGCGCAGCGGTTCTGGCTGTCGGGGCGGAACTTCGCGACCGTCACCGGCAAGGGCGACGGCGGACGCCACGCGCTGCTGCCGCGCCGTGTTGCCTGGCCCGTGGTGACCATCGCGGTGGCCTGGGCGCTGTTCACCATAACCGTTTACGCGATGATCGTCTTCGGCGGCTTCGTGAAGACCTGGGGCCTCGACCACTCGCTGACACTGGAACACTACGTCCGTGCCTTCGGCGTATCGCTCTCGGACGGGTTCGCCTGGACCGGCGTGGCGTGGAACAGCTTCTGGACCACAATGGAGATCGCGCTGATCGCCGCGCCGCTGACCGCCGCGGTGGGCCTGTTGACCGCCTGGCTGATCGTGCGCCAGCGGTTCCCCGGTCGCTCGGTCTTCGAGTTCGCGCTGATGATGAGCTTTGCCATCCCCGGCACGGTCATCGGCATCAGCTACATCATGGCCTTCAACCTGCCGCCCGTGCAGATGACCGGCACCGCCGCGATCCTGATCGCCTGCTTCGTGTTCCGCAACATGCCGGTGGGTGTGCGCGGTGGCGTGGCGGCCATGGCGCAACTCGACGGGTCGCTCGACGAGGCGTCGCTGACGCTGGGGGCGGGATCGGGGCGGACGATGCGCAAGGTCATCCTGCCCCTGATGCGGCCCGCGATCCTCGCGGCGCTTGTCTACAGCTTCGTGCGGGCGATCACCTCGATCTCGGCGGTGATCTTCCTTGTCAGCGCCAAGTACAACATGGCGACGGCCTACATCGTGGGCCTTGTCGAGAATGGCGAATACGGCATCGCCATCGCCTATTCCTCTGTCCTGATCCTCGTGATGATCACCGTGATCGGTGGTTTCCAGCTTCTGGTGGGAGAGCGCCGGATCGGACGGCGGGAAGTGAAACAGACCTTGAAGGCCGAGGCCGCAACACGGGAAGCCAACGCATGAAGACCAGAGGCGCGGTTGAATTCCGCAACGTATCCAAGAGGTTCGGCCAGTTCACGGCGATCCCGGACCTGTCGCTTTCGATCGAGCCGGGTGAACTTGTGACGCTGCTGGGACCCTCGGGCTGTGGCAAGACGACGACGCTCCGGATGCTGGCGGGGTTGGAAAGCCCGACCGCAGGGGAAATCCTGATCGGCGGGCAGGACGTGACGCGGCTGCCGGCGGATCGGCGCGACGTGTCCATGGTGTTCCAGAGCTATGCGCTGTTCCCGCACATGACCGTGGCGCAGAACGTGGCCTACGGTCTGGAATCCGGCGGCATGAAGGCCGCGGAGGCACGGGAACGCGCCACCGACGCGCTGACATTGGTGGGGCTCGAAGGACTGGGCGCCCGGCTGCCCGCCGAACTTTCGGGTGGCCAGCAGCAGCGCGTCGCCGTGGCGCGGGCACTGGTGCTTGAGCCTCAGGTTCTGCTGCTTGACGAGCCGCTTTCGAACCTCGACGCCCGCCTGCGCCGCCGTGTCCGGACGGAGATCCGCGAGCTGCAGCAGCGGCTGGGCTTCACCGCGGTCTACGTGACCCACGACCAGGAAGAGGCGCTGGCCGTCTCGGACCGGATCGTGGTGATGAAGGAGGGCGTCGTGGCGCAGATGGGTTCCCCGCGCGAGCTGTACGAAGCGCCCGCGTCGGAGTTCATCGCGGATTTCATCGGCGAGGCGAACGTGGTCGAAGGCCGCGTGCTGTCGGTTTCGGGCGAAGAGGCGCAGGTGGACGTGGGCGGCGCGGTGATCGTGCTGCCGGCGCGCGGCCTGGGCGAAGGCCCGGCCCGCCTGGCCATGCGCTCGAACGCGGCGCGGGTCCGGTCGGGCGGCGAAGGCGTGCCGGGCACGGTGGCCTCTTCTGCCTACCTCGGCGATCATGTCGAATACGAGATCGACGGCGCGCTTGGCCGGATCTTCGTGGTCGACGACGAAAGCGACACGCCTCTGCCGGTGGGCGCGCCCGTTGTGCTGGACCTGCGTCCGCGCGGTCTGGCCCTGATCCCGGAATCCGCATGACCACTCTGACCGAACGGCTCTCGGTGGCCGAGCGCGTCGCCCGCGATGCGGGCGCCCTGGCGCTGGACTATTTCCTGCGACGCGATGCGCTGGTGATCGAGCGCAAACGTCATGTCACCGACCTCGTGTCCGAAGCCGACCGCAAAGTCGAGACGCTGATCCGCGACGCCCTGTCGGCGGCATTTCCCGACGATGCGCAACTGGGCGAGGAACACGGGCTGTCCGGCGGCACGACCGGCTTCACATGGGTGATCGACCCGATCGACGGCACCGCACCGTATCTCAACGGCCTGCCGGGCTGGTGCGTGTCCATCGGTGGCCACGATGCCGATGGGCCTGCGCTTGGCGTGATCGTCGCGCCGGTGCTGGGCGAAGTGTTTGTCGCGGCGCGCGGACAGGGGGCGAAGCTCAATGGGACCCGCGTGCGCGTGATGCCCGGCGACCTGCGCTCCGGCATGCTGGGCGTGGGGGCCAACGACCGGGTGGCCTCTGACCGCGTGGGCCGGATGCTGGCCGACCTGATGGAGGCCGGATCGTCCTGGACCCGCTACGGCTCTGGCGCGCTGATGCTGGCCTGGGTCGCGGCGGGACGGCTCGTCGGCTATGCCGAGCCGCGCATGTCCGCCTGGGACTGCATGGCCGCCTATGCGCTGATCCTCGAAGCCGGTGGCAGGGTGCTGCCTTTTCCGACCGGCCCGGACATGACGAAACCCGCGCCTGTGATGGGCGCGGGACCGGGGACCTTCGACGAACTGGCGTCGATCTGCGCCTTCGGCACGTCCGAAGACTGGTAGCGCCGCCGGGTCAGCGGAGGCGCTGCCCGCGTGCGTCGAAGCGCATTTCCTGCCTTGAATCCCAGTCGAGCGACACGCTGGCCCCTTCCTCCGGGATGGGGCTGGCCGCGTCCTGCCGGACGGTCAGCAGGTCGCCCTGTGCGCCGCGCAGGTGAATCAGCGTCTCTGCCCCCAGCGCTTCGGCATAGGCGACATCCGCGTGCAAACGGCCCGATGGCCCAATCCGCATGTGTTCCGGCCGCACACCGACCTGCCCCTCGCCGTTCTGGCCGATTTGTGCAGGGTCGAGGAAATTGGTCGGCGGAGAGCCGATGAACCCGGCGACGAAGGCGGTGGCCGGGTTGGCGTAGACGTCCAGCGGTGCGCCGATCTGGTCGGCCACGCCGCCGTTCATCACGATCATCCGGTCGGCCAGAGTCATCGCCTCCACCTGGTCGTGGGTCACGTACAGCGACGTGACGCCCAGGTCGCGCTGCAGCGCCTTGATCTCAAGCCGCATCTGCACGCGCAGCTTGGCGTCGAGGTTCGAGAGCGGCTCGTCGAACAGGAACACCGCCGGCTTGCGCACGATGGCCCGGCCCATGGCGACCCGTTGCCGCTGCCCGCCCGACAGTTCGCGCGGCTTGCGCGTCAGATAGGGATCGAGTTGCAGCATCTTCGCCGCCTGCGCGACACGGTCCGCGATCTCCGCCTTGGGCGTGCCCGCGATCTTCAGCCCGTAAGCCATGTTGTCGAAAACCGACATGTGCGGGTAAAGCGCGTAGTTCTGGAAGACCATGGCGATGTCGCGGTCCATCGGTTCCACGTCGTTGACCACGCGGTCGTCGATTTTCACCGTACCGGAAGTGACGGTCTCCAGCCCGGCGACCATGCGCAGCAGCGTGGACTTGCCACAGCCGGAGGGGCCGACGATCACGATGAACTCGCCATCGGTTACGTCGATGTCGACGCCATGGATGACCTCGGTCTTGCCGAAGGATTTCTTGACGCTGTCGAGGGTCAGGGTTGCCATGTCATGTCTTTCCGTAGGGGAGGTCCGGCCCGGCGCGCAGGCTCCGTGCCCGACGCAGGCGGGGCCGCAATTCCGGGCGCTTCGGGTGCGCCGAAAGCCAACTCCGGCTGGGTTCGGAACGGCGCTTGTCGGGATGTCCTTGCAGGCGGAGGGCCGTTGAGCGCCCGGATGCCGGTCTTGAGCGATGAACCTGCAAGGTCCCGCAGGCGCATTCCGCACGCCCGCCGGTTGCGCACGTTCGGTGCAGGCGTGCCCGATCATCGGTTCGTGTCTCAGGCATCGTCATTTCTCGCTGTCCACCAAGCCTCGGATGAACAGTCTCTGCATGCCCACGACCACGATCACCGGCGGGATCATCGCGAGGATCGAGGTCGCCATGATGACCGGCCAGTCGGCGGTGTCGTCGCCACTCGGGAACATCTGCTTGATGCCCATGACGATGGTGTTCATCGACGGATCGGTGGTGATGAGAAGCGGCCACAGGTACTGGTTCCAGCCGTAGATGAAGAGGATCACGAAAAGCGCGGCAATATTCGTGCGGCTCATCGGCAGGAGGATATCGACGAAAAACCGCATGGGCCGGGCACCGTCGACGCGGGCGGCCTCGGCCAGCTCGTCCGGGACGGTCATGAAGAACTGCCGGAACAGGAAGGTTGCCGTGGCCGAGGCGATCAGCGGCAGGATCAGGCCGGGGTAGCTGTTGAGCATCCCGAAGTTTGCCGCCACCTCGTAGGTCGGTACGATCCGCACTTCGACCGGCAGCATCAGCGTCAGGAAGATCAGCCAGAAGAACAACTGCCTGCCCGGGAAGCGGAAATAGACGATGGCAAAGGCCGACAGGAGCGAGATTACGATCTTGCCCACCGCGATGCCTATGGCCATGACCGCAGAGTTGAACAGCATCAGCGCCACCGGCGCATTGATACCCGAAGTCAGAGCCTTCGAGTAGTTCTCCCACATCTGGTCTCCGGGCCACAGGGGCATCGGCGGGCGGGCGATTTCAGGCTGGCTGACGGTCGAGGCCACGAAGGCCAGCCAGATCGGGAAGAAGATGAAGAGAACGCCAAGGATCAGCCCGGCGTGGGTCAGCCACAGACCGGCGCCGCGTTTCTCGACCATGCCGTTGCGCTCTGCCATCAGTAATGCACCCTGCGCTCGATGAACTTGAATTGCACGACCGTCAGGATGCCGACGATCACCAGCAGGACGACCGACTGCGCCGCCGAAGACCCAAGGTCCTGCCCGACGAAGCCGTCGGCATAGACCTTGTAGACGAGGATCGTCGTGCTCTGCTGCGGGCCGCCGCTGGTGATGGTGTGGATGACGCCGAAGGTCTCGAAGAAGGCGTAGATGATGTTCACCACCAGCAGGAAGAAGGTCGTGGGGCTGAGCAGCGGCCAGACGATGGTGCGGAAGCGTGTCCAGAAGCGCGCACCGTCGATTGCGGCCGCCTCGATCACGCTGCGCGGTATGGCCTGAAGACCCGCGAGGAAGAACAGGAAGTTGTAGCTGATCCGCCCCCAGGCGCTGGCCACGACCACGAGGCCCATGGCCTCGGTCCCGTTCAGCACGTGGTTCCAGTCATATCCCAACTGGCCCAGATACCACGTCACCACCCCGACGCGGGTGTTGAACATGAAGAGCCACAGCACACCCGCCACCGCCGGCGCCACGGCATAGGGCCAGATCAGCAGCGTGCGGTAGGTGCCGGATCCCTTGATCAGCCGGTCGGCCAGCACCGCGAGGTACAGCGCCACACCCATCGACACGACCGTCACGAGGATCGAGAAGATCGCGGTGGTCACGAAGGAAGCGCGATAGTACGGATCGCCCAGCAGGTATTCGAAGTTGCCCAGCCCCACCCATTGCATCGACAGGCCGAAGGGGTCGGGAATGAACAGCGACTGCCACACCGCCTGCCCGGCCGGGTAGAAGAAGAACACCGCCGTGACCGCCAGTTGCGGCAGTACCAAGAGCAGCGGCAGCCAGAGGCCCTTGAAGGTCACGCGCTTCATGTCACCTTGACTCCGGTGCGACCAGGTCGCACCTTTTGAGATGCCCCGATGAGAAGGAGTGCCGCCATGACCGTCAAGATCTCCATTTCGCTGACCGACCAGCAGGCCGAATACGCGCGCAAGCAGGTCGAAGAGGGCCGGTTTCCCTCAACCTCCGCCGTGATCCAGCAGGCGCTGGAAGCCAAGCGGCGCGAGGACGAGGAGTACCAGGAGTGGAAGGCCGAGTTCTTCGAAGAGATGCGGCGCCGGGCCGAGGGGCCGCATGTGTCCAGCGATGTGATGGATACCCGGATCGCCGCGATGCTTGCGCGGAAACGGCAGGCCCATGGCCTGGACGACTGAGGACGCGGACGCTGTCGAAACCGACCTCGACGCCATTTTCGAGCATCTTTACGAAAGCCACCTTCGGTTTGGCAATTCTGACCGCGAGGCAGCTATCTTGGCCGCCCAAAAGGTCGATGCCATCGCAACCCGGCGACTGACACTTGCCGCCGCGCCTCATCGCGGGACCCGCCATCGTTTTGCTGGAGTCGACATCCGCAACGTCACCATCGACCGTGCGATCTACTGGTTCACGCTGGACGAGGGCGCACAGGTACTGCGCATCGAGGCGATCTTCTTCGGCGGGCAGGATCATCTGGACCGGATGTTCACTCGGTTGAGGGAGGAGGGAGAGGCCCCCTGAGGCCTCTCCCGAATGCGATCAGCGCGAGGACTGCTCGAAGCGGCGCAGCAGCGGGTTGCCGCGCTCGACGGCGGAATCCAGTGCTTCCTGCGCGGACTTGTCACCCGCCCAGACCGCTTCCAGTTCCTCGTCGATGATCGTGCGGATCTGGTCGAACGACCCCAGGCGGATGCCCTTGGAGTTCTCGGTCGGCTCATTGGTGGTCATCTGCTTGACCGCCACGTCGGTGCCCGGGTTTTCTTCGTAAAAGCCCTGCTCGGCGGTCAGATCGGCAGCGGCCTGCGTGATCGGCAGGTAGCCGGTGTCCTGGTGCCACTTCGCCTGGATCTCGGGCGAGGACAGGAACGACAGGAACTCTGCCACGCCTGCGTATTCCTCGTCGGACTGGCCCGCCATCACCCACAGCGACGCACCGCCGATGATTGTGTTCTGGGGCGCGTCCACCAGCGCGGACCAGTAGGGCAGGGGCCGCACGCCGAAGTCGAAGTCGGCCTCGGCCTTGATGCCCGCGTAACCGGCCGAGCTCTCGGTGAACAGCGCGCATTCGCCGCCGCGGAAGTTGGCGCCACCTTCGTTGCGGCGGCCGGTGTAGATGAACTTGCCGTCCTTGGCCCAGTCGCCCATCGCCTGGATGTGCGTCACTTGCGGCTCGGAGTTGAAGACCAGCTCGGCGTCGGTGCCTTCGAACCCGTTGGCCTTCGTGGCGAAGGGTACGTTGTGATAGGCAGACATGTTTTCGAGGTGGATCCAGCTTTGCCATGCGGTGGTCAGCGGGCATTCGACGCCGGCATCCTTGAGCTGCGTCAGCACATCGCCGACCTGCTCCCACGTCGACAGGTCGATATCGGGGTCGATGCCGTTCTCTTCCAGCATGGTGCGGTTGACCCACAGCACCGGCGTCGAGGAGTTGAAGGGCAGCGACAGCATGTTGCCGTCGGCGGAGGTGTAATAGCCCTTCACGGCGCCGATGTACTGCGACTGGTCAAAGCCTTCGCCCATGACTTCGAACACGGGGTTCACGGCGCCCTTGGCGGCCATCATCGTGGCGGTGCCGACCTCGAAGACCATCAGGATGTCGGGCTGTTCGCCCGCGCGGAAGGCGGCGATGCCAGCGTTCAGCGTCTCGGAGTAGTTGCCCTTGTGCGTGGCGACGACGGTGTAGTCGTCCTGGCTGTTGTTGAAGGTCTCGACCTGTTCGGCCACCAGCTCGCCCAGGCGGCCGGTGAAGGCGTGCCAGAACTGGACTTCCGTCTGGGCCATCGCGGGGGCGGCGCTCAGGATGGCGGCACTGGCCAGCAGGGTCTGTGTCAGTTTCATGGAATTCTTCCTCCTATGATGTCGGTTCGGACGGCTGACCCGTCCGGTGATTTGCGCGTTGTGCCCGCGCTTGATGAAGGTCGTGTGACATGGCTATGGCCTGTCCACGATGACGTCGGGAACGATACCGGACGTCGCGATGGCGGCATGGGGATCGCCGTTGGCGAAAAAGCCGTAGCCCGCCACCAGCGCCGAATGAATGCCCGCGGCCTGCGCCCCGAGGATATCGGTGTGCAGGCTGTCGCCGACCATCAGGATGCGGTCCCGCGGCGGCCCGGGGTCCAGCCGCGCCATGGCGAGTGTGTAGATATTGGCGAAGGGCTTGCCGAAGAACTCCGGCACGACGCCCGTCATGTCGGCCAGCCGGTGCGCGAAATGGCCCGGCTCCACCGAGAATCCGGTCTCGCGCGGGGCGACGATGTCGGGATTGCCCACCAGCACCCGGCGCGGCCGGTCGGCAAGCGCCGCCTCCAGCAGGGCCTGCCGCGCTTCCGTCCAGGCGGCGCTGCCGATCATCAGGAAGCCATCGACCTCTGCGTAGGGGCCGGGGTCTTCTTCGAGGTAGACAAGGTCGAGATCTTCGAGATCGCGCAGGCCGGTCGCCGGGGTCGCCATGAGGCCCCAACGCATGTGGCCATGCCCGTTCAGGTTCGCCAGCAGCGTCCGGCGACTGGTGATGACGTCCTCCGGTGCGAAGTCGTAGCCCAGCCTCGCGTATTTCTCCATCAGCGCGGCATGCGGGAACCCGGCGGCGTTCGAGACGATCAGCACCTGCTTGCCCAGCTCCCGCAGGTCCGAGATACGTTCGGCCACGCCCTCTATGGCCGTCTCTCCGATGTTCAGCACTCCGAAGGCATCCAGCAGGAAGGCGTCGTAGCCGCTGGCCACATCCGCCAGAGTGCGCGCGCGCAGCGGGGCGGGGCGCCCCGCAACCGGCGTCGGCAGGCGGTGGCGCACCGCTTCGTAGGCGGCAAACGCGGTTTCCAGCGTCATGCTCAAATGATCGCCCCCCGGACCTTCGCCGACACCCATTCGGAAATGACGACAGCGAGCAGGATCACCAGCAGGATCAGCGACACCTGCGGCCAGGCCAGCACGTTCAGCGAGCTTTGCAATTGCAGCCCGATGCCGCCCGCGCCCACCAGCCCCAGCACGGTCGATTCACGGATGTTGATGTCCCAGCGGAACACCGCGACCCCGGCCAGTGCGGGCAGGATCTGCGGGACGATGCCATAGGCCATGACCTGCCAGCGCGACGCACCCGTGGCGGTGATCGCTTCCACCTGGCTGTGGTCGATTTCCTCGATGGCCTCGTAGATCAGCTTGGCGCAGAAACCGATGGAGCGGATGGCGATGGCCACCACCCCTGCGAAGACCCCCGGCCCGATGATCGCGATGAGGAGGAGCGCCCAGATCAGGGAGTTGATCGAGCGGGTCGAGACGATCACCAGTAGCGCGATCGGCCGCGCCAGCACGCGGGAGGGCGTGGTGTTGCGTGCCGCGAGGAAGGCCACCGGAATCGCCAGAACCAGCGAGATCAGCGTGCCGAGGGTTGCGATGTTCAGAGTGTCCCAGATCGGGCGGCCGAGCTGGGTGATGTATTCCCAGCGCGGTGGGGTGGCGCGGCTCCAGATGTCGCCCGCGATGCGCGGCGCGTCCCAGACGAAGAACCACGTCGTCGCCTCCGAGATCCGCTGCCAGCAGAAGAGGAACACCGCCACGCCCAGCAGCCAGCCGAACCAGCGGACCAGCGATTGTCCTGTGGTCCTGCGCCGCCAGACCTGCTTGCCGTCCTGTGCCAGAACCACCATCACTGAACCCTCGCCCGGATGACGCCAGAGAGATACTCCAGCCCCATGACGATCCCGATGATCAGGATCAGGATGGCCGCCGCCGTGTCGTATTCGTAGCGGTCGAAGGCGGTGTTGAGCGTCGCGCCTATGCCGCCCGCGCCGACGAGGCCAAGGATCGCGCTTTCGCGGAAGTTGATGTCGATGCGGTACATCGACAGGCCCACGAGGCGCGGCATGACCTGCGGCTGGACGCCGTAGTTGATCCACTGCATCCAGCGCGCGCCCGATGCCCGGATCGCCTCGGCCTGCACGCGGTCCATCGCCTCTATGTCCTCGGCCAGCAACTTCGACAGAAAGCCGATGGTGGCGAAGGACAGCGTCAGGAACCCGGCCAGCGGGCCGAAGCCGAAGATCGCCACCAGCAGGATTGCCACGATGATCTCCTGCAGCGCGCGGCTGATCGCGATGATCGCCCGGCAGATCACGTAGACGGGCAGGGGCGCGATGTTGCGCGCCGCCCCCAGCCCGATGGGGATCGAGATGGCGATGCCCACGACCGAGGCCGCGACGGTCATGATAATGCTTTCGGCCAGTCCGTCCCAGATGTCGGACCAGCGGGTGACGAAGTCGGGGTGCGTGAAGGCCAGCACGAACTGCCAGCCGCGGTCGAGGCCCTCGTAGACACGTCCCCAGTCCACCGGAATGGTGGAGACCGCCGCCACGAGGTACACGGCAAAGGCCGCGATCAGGCCCCAGCGCAGGGCCTTGTTCTGGATCAGCGGCGGTTTGCGCCAGCCGCGACCCAGCATGTCGTCCAGTTCGCGATGTGTCCCGGCGCTCATTCTGCCGCCTCCACGGCTTCGCCGTCCTCATCCTTCTGGATCGTCGCTTCCCAGTCTTCCTCGCCGTAGATCTCGGTCAGCTTATCCGGCGTGAGTGCGTTGGGCAGCCCGTCAAAGACGATCTCGCCAAAGCGCAGACCGACGACGCGCGGCACGAACATCTGAGCAAGCGCCACGTCGTGAATGTTGATGATCGCCGCCAGCCCGCGCTCGGCGCACAGCTCGCAGACCAGCCGCATGATCTGGCGCGACGTCTTCGGGTCGAGCGAGGCCGTGGGTTCGTCCACCAGCAGAAGCTTCGGCTCCTGGATCAGCGCGCGGCAGATGCCGACCCGCTGTCGCTGCCCGCCCGACAATTCGTCGGCACGCTTGTCCGCCATGTGCAGAAGGCCCACGCGGTCCAGCAGGCGAAACGCCTCGTCCACGTCCTTCTGCGGGAACTTGCGCAGGAAGGACCGCCAGAAGCCGACATAGCCCAGACGGCCGGACAACACGTTCTCCATGACCGTCAGCCGTTCGACCAGCGCGTATTCCTGAAAGATCATGCCCATCTCGCGCCGCGCCCGGCGCAACGCGCCTGCACCCAGCTTCGTCAGATCGGTTCCGTCCAGCATCACCGCGCCGGAGGTCGGTTCGACAAGTCGGTTGATGCAGCGGATCATGGTGGACTTGCCCGCGCCCGATGGCCCGATCAGCGCCAGCACCTGCCCCGACGGCACGTCGAGGTCGATGGCCTTCAGGGCCATGTCGCCGGTCTTGTAGGTTTTCGTCAGTTTTTCGAGGCGCAGCATTCCCGTTCCCCAGCCGTTCAGGGACAGGACGCGCAGGGGCGCCCTGTCCGTTGGTTTCTATTGGGGCAGGATCACTCGCAGGCGTAAGACACGCCGTTTGCGGCGTCGATTTTGCGGATCACCTCCCAGAAATCCTTGTAGTTCATCTCGATGAACTGCGACTCGTTGGATTTGGAGAACTCCTCCTGCAGCGACGAGCCTTCCCAGGGGAAGGTCATGAAGGCGTCCTTGATCTGGTCCTGCAACTCGGGCTTGAGGTTGTAGACCACGCCAAAGCCGGTGGTCGGGAAGGTCTGCGACTTGTAGATCGACACCACCTGTTCCGGCTGGATCACGTCGCGTTCGATCATGCGAGACATGACGGAATTGGCGATGGCCCCGGCGGTGTAATCCTTGTTGGCGACACCGAGGATGGTGTTGTCATGCTTGCCCGAGAAGACGGGTTCGAAATCGCGCTCCGCCTCCATGTCGTAGTCGCCCTTGAGGATGGCGGAGGGGGCTTTGAACCCGCTGTTGGAGGTCGGTGAGGAGAAGGCCAGCTGCTTGCCCTTGATGTCCTCAATCTTTTCCACGCCCGAGCCGGGATAGGTGATGATTTCCATCTCGTAGCCAAATCCGCCGTCCTCGGACGCCATGATGGTAAAAGGACGGAAGCCCGCGCAGTTCACCGCCAAGGGGTTCGATCCGGTGTTGAAGCCCGAGATGTGCAGCCGGCCCGAGCGCATCGCCTCGATCTGGGCGGCGTTGTTCTGCACGGGGAAGAAGATCACGTCCTTGCCGGTCTTCTCCTTGAGGTAATCGAGGAAGTCCGACCATGCCGTCTTGTAGACCGCAGGATCCTCCACCGGGGTGTAGGCAAAGACCAGCGTGTCCGGGTCGATCCACTGGCTTTCATCCGTGGGCACGTCCGCCACCAGATCGCCGTCCGCGTCGCAATAGCGCGCGTCCAGATCGCCGTGCGGGCAGTCCTGCGCCTGTGCCGCCGTGGCCAGCAGCGCCGCCACCGATGCGCCGAGCATCAGCCTGAGTGTCTGTGTCATGTAGTTTCCTCCCATGTGTGCGGCAGTTTCACCGCATTGTTTTCAGTCCGCCGGAATGAACTCGACGCCTCCCGCCGTCAGTGTCCCGGCAATCTCCGGCCCCGGCACGCGATCCACGATCACGCTGTCGAGGTCTCCCGGTCCTCCAACCGCGTTCAGACCCCGAGTGCCGAATTTCTCCGCGTCGATCAGCAGATGGCGCCGCGCGGCACGGCCCAGCATCGCGCGCTTCACGGCGGCAAACCCCCGCACGCTTTCCGAGGGTCCATCCTCCGTCAGCCCCGAAGCGCCGATCATGCAGCGGTCGACGTTGAACCGCGCGAGATAATCGAGCGTATCGGTCCCCACCACGGCACTTTCCGCCGGCAGGTACTCGCCCGGGCACAAAAGCACCTGCTGAGGTCCCTGCGCAAGCGTCATGGCCACGGGAATGGAATTGGTGATGACGGTGCAGGTCGTGCCGCGCAGGGCGAGAGCGCGCGCGAACTGGATCGTCGTCGATCCCGAATCCACCATCAGCGTTTCGCCCTCCTGCACCAGTTCCGCCGCGCGCCGCCCGATGCGTTCGCGTTCCCCGATGCGGGCGTGGGCGCGTTCGTCAAGCCCGGGATAGTGGCCCGCGCCGGTCGCCATCGCGCCGCCATGGGCGCGCGCCACCAGCCCGTCGTCGGCCAGCGCGTCGAAGTCGCGCCGGACGGTCTCTGTCGAGACGTTGAAGCGTTCGGCCAACTCGGAAATCCGCAGGTGCGGACGCAGCTTCAGTTCCAGCAGGATCTGCTCACGCCGCTCCGACTTGCGCAGCCTTTGCGGCGCCGGTTCGGGTTTCGGGGATTGGATGCCGGTCACTGCCACGTTGCGTCCTGACTCGCGTTTCACCGTCATGTTTGTGGGTTTGCGCTCGTTTTACAATCATTTTTGTTGCATATGCCTCATCTTTGCGGTGGTCTTTGGCCAAACACCTCGATTCAACCAGACGATTGTGGAAAGGGCAGGGGCACCGGTGATCGGTTTCCTTATACATCTCTCGGCGGCCGTGGCGCTGCTGTTGTGGGCGGTCCGGCTGGTCCGCACAGGGATCGAGCGTGCCTTCATGACACAGGTGCGGCAGGGCCTGCGCAGGGTGTGCCAGAACCGGCTGACCGCGGCGATGGGCGGCGCTCTGGCCGCGATGCTGATGCAAAGCGGGACCGCCGTGACCCTGATCGCCAGCGGTTTCATCGCCTCTTCGGCGATCGCGCCTGCGGCGGCGCTGGTCCTGATCGTCGGTGCGGAGCTTGGCTCCGCCCTGATGGCGCGCGTCCTTTTCCTGCCGATCCAGAGCGCGATCCCCGTCCTCGTACTGGCCGGGGTGATACTGAATTTCCGCAAGCACAACCATGCGCTGAAGCAGGCCGGGCGGGTGCTGATCGGTCTGGCGCTGATCCTGCTGGCGCTCGGCATGATCCGTGCCGCGACCGCGCCCATCGCCGCAAACGACATCGTGCGCGCCATCGCCGCCTACCTCGCCGGGGACCTGCTCAGTGCGTGGGTGCTGGGCGCGCTCCTGGCGTGGTCGATGCACTCCAGCCTCGCCGCCGTGTTGACGGTAGCCAGTTTCGCCGCGACCGGGCTGACCGCCGGCCCGGTGGCCGCAGCCCTCGTGCTGGGCGCGAACTTCGGCGGCGCGATCATCCCCATGACGCTGCTTTCCGGCACCGGACGCGACGTGCGCGCGGTGGTCACCGCCAACACCCTCGCAAGGGGAAGCCTCGCCGTCGCCGGTCTCCTGGCGCTGCACATCGTCGAAACGGAGGCACTGTTCCCCGCGCTGGAGCAGGGCACGCGCGCGGTCACGTTGCACATCCTCTTCAACCTCGCTCTGGCGGTCTTCGTGCTGCCGTGGCCGGGCCTCTTTCTGGACATCTCCGGTCATCTTGTGCGGTCGGACCCGGACGCCCCGCAGGACGATCTGAGCGCGCTCGACCCCGACGCGGTGGCCGATCCGCGCCTCGGCATTGCCTGCGCCCGCCGCGAGCTGATGCGCATGGGCGAAACGGTCCAGGCGATGCTGGTGCAGGTCAAGCCGCTGTACCGCGCCTGGGATGCCGAGGCCGAGGCGCGCATCCTGCGGCTGGAAGAGGCTGTCGACCGGATGCACTTCGAGTCGAAACTCTACATCTCCCGCCTGCGCGCCGGAGAGTTGTCCGACAGCCAGTCACGTCAGACACTGGAACTGGTGACCGTGGCCAACGGGCTGGAAGAAGCCGCCGACCGCATCGCCGTCAACATGCTCGCCATCGCCCGCAAGATGCACCGCAAGGCCGTCAACTTCTCCGGCGAGGGAGTGAGCGATCTGGAGAAGCTGCATGATGTCGTCTGCTCCAACGCGCAGCTCGCGATGGGTGTTTTGACCACCGGCAACCCCGACGATGCGCGGCAACTGGTCGCCCAGAAGGACGAAATGCGCGGACTGGAACAGCGCCTGCAGGAACGTCACCTGCAACGTCTACAGGACCGGAGATCGGACAGCGTCGCCAGCACAAACATGCACCAAGAATGCCTGCGCCTGCTGAAGCAGATCAACACGTCCTTCACCTACGCCGCCTATCCGATCCTCGAAGAGGCCGGCGCCTTCCTCGGCAGCCGCCTGACCCGCAACGCCTGATCCGAAGGCCTGACAGGCGCGGCGTCTGGCTGGCGCGGCACCGGCGAGTGCGAAACGGCACATGTATGTAAAGAAAACGACCCACAAAAATCGGCGCCCCGAAGGGCGCTGTCCGCTAGGATCACGATTTTGTGTGGAGGCGAGTACCGGAATCGAACCGGTGTACACGGATTTGCAATCCGCTGCGTCACCACTCCGCCAACTCGCCAGAGTTCCGCCTGATTAGGGCCACCGCTTTGGGACGTCAAGCGGTTATCCGTGGTCTTTTCACTTGCCTCCGAAACAGGTCGTCGGGCCTGCGCGCGTCGCGCTCCTCGGTTCTGCCGGAGCATTCGGCAGTTGCGACACGACCATCAAGTTTGACCGGCTCAGACATTGCCGCCCCGTTCGGGATGTGTCACAACGCAATTCAGGCCTCTGAACGAAAGAGTTTAGTGCATGAGCGATTTTGCCACACGACGCCGGATGATGGTCGACACGCAGGTGCGTCCCTCCGACGTGACCGAATTCCCGATCATCGAAGCGATGCTCACCGTGCCGCGCGAAGCCTTCGTGCCGCGTGACCGGATCGAAGCCGCCTATGTAAGCGAGCATGTGCCGCTGGGCGGCGGGCGCGTACTTCTGGACCCGCGCGTCTTTTCCAAGATGCTGGACGCGCTGGACATTTCCAACGCCGACCTCGTGCTCGACGTGGGGTCCGGGCTGGGCTACTCCGCCGCCGTGATCGCCCGCATCGCCGAGGCGGTCGTCGCCGTCGAGGATGACGAGACGCGCGCGTCCGAGGCGCAGTCGCTCCTGTCGGAGCACCACGCCGACAACGTCGTCCTGCACGAAGGCCCGCTTGACGCGGGTGCGGCAGAGCATGGCCCCTACGACGTCGTCATCGTCGAGGGTGGGGTGGAGACGCTTCCCGACACGCTGTGCGACCAGCTGAAGGAGGGCGGCCGCATGGCGGTTATCTTCATGGAAGGCGAACTGGGCACCGTCCGGGTGGGCCGCAAGTACGACGGCGAAATCAACTGGCGCTTCGCGTTCAACGGCACGGCGCCTGTCCTGCCGGGGTTCACGAAAGAAGAAGCGTTCGCGCTCTGATACAACCGGACGAGAAGCCGGGACGGGACTTTCGATGGGGGCAGCTATGCTGAGCAGACTTCGTGCGACATGTGTCGGAGGGGTGGCCGCGATTGCGGTTTCGGTCGCGACAGCCACCGCGGGTTGGGCCGAAACTCTGGCCGAGACACTCACCTACACCTACATACACAGCGGGGTTGTGGAGCAGAACCGCGCCCTGCTGCGCGCCGCCGACGAGGATGTGGCACAGGCGCTTGCGAACCTGCGTCCCGTCCTGAACTGGTCGGGGTCGGTGCGGCGCCAGTACGGCACCGCCGGTGCCAACAACCTGACGTCCCGCAACATCACCCACGACGCGACCGTCGGCCTCAGCGCCGAGATCGTGCTGTACGCAGGCGGCCGCAACCGGCTGGGCGTCGATGTCGCCAAGGAATCGGTCCTTGCCGCGCGGGCCGACCTGCTGTCCGCCGAACAAAGCATCCTTCTCAGGGCCGCCAAGGCCTTTCTCGCGATCCGCGAATCTGCCCAGACCCTCGGTCTCCGGCAGAACAACGTCCGCGTCATCCGCCAGGAAGTGCGCGCCGCGCGCGACCGGTTCGACGTGGGCGAGGTGACCCGCACCGACGTCGCGCTGGCAGAGGCACGGCTTGCCGCCGCCGTGGCCGCGCTGGCCGCCGCCGAAGGGTCGCTGATCCAGGCGGGCGAGGAATTCCACGCCGTTGTCGGGCGCGACCCCGGCAAACTCGTGACTCCGACGGCGCTGCCGTCTCTGCCGTCCAGCGTCGAGGACGCAAAGCGGCAGGCGTTGCAGCGGCACCCCGACATGCATGCCGCGCAGTACGCTGTGGCCGTGCAGGAACTGAACATCCTCATCGCGAAGGGTGCGATGAAGCCGACCGTCTCGTTGCAGGGCACCTACGGCGTGACGGAGGAATTCGGCAACGACGACTTCTCGCGCGGCGGGTCGGTGTCGCTGCAGGCCGGTGGGCCGATCTACCAGGGCGGGGCGCTGGCTTCGGCGGTGCGCAAGGCCATGGCCGGTCGCGACCAGGCGCGCGCCAACCTTCACGTGGTCAGCCTGGCCATCGAGCAGCAGGTCGGTGTCTCTTACAGTGCTCTGCGGGTCGCCCGCGCCAACAAGACCTCCTTCGAAGAGCAGGTCCGCGCCGCGCAGACCGCCTTCCGCGGTGTCCGAGAAGAGGCGACGCTGGGCGCACGCACCACGCTCGACGTGCTCGACGCCGAACAGGAGCTGCTGGACGCCCGTGCCAACCTGATCTCCGCACAGATCGCGGAATTCTCGGCGGCCTACGACGTTCTGGCGTCGCTCGGTCTGATGACGGCAGATGCGCTGGGGCTGGACGTGCCGCACTTCGATCCGGCGGCCTATTACAACCTCGTCAAGAAAGCGCCCGTGACGCGCAGCAAGCAGGGCAAGGAACTCGACCGTGTCCTTCGTGCCCTCGGAAAAGATTAGTCTTTTTCGCGTCTGTTGTGCGAATTCGCGCAAACGGGTACATTGGTGACGAGGTCAGAGTGGTAGAATAATGTCAGATCCCGTCACGAACATAGAGATAGAGGATATTCTGTCTTCGATTCGGCGACTCGTCTCCGAGGACGGTGGCCCGCGCCATCCCGCCCCGAGAGAGGCGAAGCGCGTCGAAAGGCTTGTCCTGACGCCCGCGTTGCGCGTTCAGGATGCGCCAAAGCCGGACCCCGCGCCGGAACCTATGCTCCTTACGAATCCGGCTGAAACACCCGCGCCCGCCCAGCCCAGTCGGCTGGCCCGGCTGGTGGAGCAAGAGGTCGCCCGTGCCCTGGGGCCGGAGGCGGTTCAGGAAAAACCCGCCGATGAAGACGCGTTCTTCGACGATACCGACGACGGTCTCTTCGACACCGAAGGCTCCGCGCCGGAGGTGGAGGACGACCCCGCCGCCGAAATCGCCGACTGGACCCATGTGCGGCTGTCCGAACCCATGTCGCGCTACGACCACGACGCCATCGGCCAGGACACGCGCGACACGCCCGGGCATGAAACGGCCAAGGACCCGGGCGACACGCCTGCGGATGAAACCGCGCCGGCGGAACCCGATCAGGCCGCGCTGGAGGACGCGCTGGACGCGATCGAGGCTGCCGATGCGGCCTCCTCCGTCGCGCGGAGCGAAGGCGGGGGCGAGGCTCTCTCGCTTGAGGCGCTGCAGGACGTTTGCGACGATGCGGAGGACGACACGCTCGATCTCTCCGCCGTTCTGGCAGAGGCGGAAACCGTCGCCGATTTCGGCCCGATGGATCGCGGGCTCGAGGCGAAGATCGCCGCGCTCGAAGCGCTGATCAACAGCCGGGACGACGGTCATAGGCGCGCCGGCGACGAAGCGAAACAGCCCGCTCCCGACAGCGACGAAGCGGACGAAACCGATGCGGCCCCTGCCAATTCCGGCACGAACCGTGACGCAACGTCATCGGATATCGCCGCGGGCGAAGACGCCTCCGAGGCCCTATCCGACCATATCGACGCGGCGGAGGCGCTTGTTCTCATGATGTCCGACAAGGCCGAGTCCTGGGGCTCCGAGGAGACGTCGGAGGATATGCGTGACGCTCCCGGTCACACAGACGTGATGGCGTCCACGCGCCCGACGCTCTCTGTCGTCAGTGACGAGGAACGCGACGTCTGGGACGATCTGGCCGACGAGGGGCCCGAAACCGACGCTGAACCGGAACCCGATGCCGCCAGCAGGCCGGAGGACAGCAGCGCCCGCGCGGCCACTGGCCCGGCCTTCCGCCACCGCCCGCCGGAGGCGACGCCCCGCCATCGTCCGCCGGAGGCGACGCTCGACTGGGAAGATCACGCGCCCCGCAGGGACGGCGCGCGCCATGTGTCGTCGCCGCATCACGATGCCGACCGAGAGGAAGAGACCCGGCAACCCGTTTCTCAGGCGCCCGGTGACGTGCCGATCCTGGACGAGGCGATGCTGCGCGACATGGTGTCGGACATCGTGCGCCAGGAGCTTCAGGGCGTGCTCGGAGAGCGGATCACCCGCAACGTGCGCAAACTGGTCCGCCGCGAAATCCATCGCGTGATGATGACTCAGGAATTCGACTGACGCGCATTCCGGCGCCAGACGCCACGTGGGCGCAATGCAAACATATGGTTAAAAAAGAAAAACCCGCTCCGAAGAGCGGGTTTTTTCCATCTTGGCAGCAGTTTCGGTTCAGGCGGCTTCGGCCTGCTGAGCGGCATGACGACGCTCGCTTTCTTCGCGCGACAGTGCGACGGACGTACGAACGCCCTTCGAGACGAACTCCATCAAACCGTTCACGACACGCTCGTTCGGGTCGATCCCGGCACAGGACAGAACTTCGCGGCCATCGCGCGAACGTGCCCAACGGGCGATCTGCTCCGGCCCGTTGCCATACTTCTTGTCATCGGCAATTGCATCATCCAGAGCGGCCAGAACCACGGCCGCAAACAGTTTGCGGGCACGGTTGCCTTGCTCGGCATTGAATGCAGTGCCGTCAACGAAATCCTTCATAGTGCGACCTTTGATTATTGCTCTTGTGTTCGGCGTAACGCGGCTTATGGCGTATCTGTTCCGATTCGGATACCCCGATACCGCATAGCTCCTTTGCGGTTGGTGCATGGCTTCTGCAAGTGCAGCACGACATATCGTTGTCTTGCCAGCCACTCACTGGCCAGATATAGGAGCGGCCAAAGTTCCATCAACCTTTCGACACGGAAAAGCTCCTATGCCCAAGATCAACGGTAACGAGATCCGTCCAGGCAATGTTCTAGAGCATGACGGCCATCTTTGGGCCGCTGTGAAGGTCGATCATGTAAAGCCCGGAAAGGGCGGCGCTTTCGCCCAAGTCGAGCTCAAGAACCTGCGTAACGGATCAAAACTGAACGAACGGTTCAGATCCGCGGACAAAGTCGAGCGTGTGCGCCTGGAACAGAAGGACATGCAGTTCCTGTTCGAGTCCGACGGCCGCCTGACCTTCATGGACACGGAAACCTTCGAGCAGGTCGAACTCGACGCCGACATCCTCGGCGAGCGTCGTCCGTTTCTGCAGGACGGCATGACCATCGTCGTGGAATTCCACGACTCCGAGGCGCTGAACGCCACGCTGCCGCAAAAGGTCGTCTGCACCATCGAAGAGACCGAGCCGGTGGTGAAAGGCCAGACAGCGGCCAACAGCTTCAAGCCCGCGCTGCTCGACAACGGCGTGCGCGTGACGGTGCCGCCGTTTGTCGGAACGGGCGAGCAGATCGTCGTGAACACCGAGACCATGGAGTATTCGGAACGCGCATAACCCGCGCGGCCTGAACCCATTCCCCCGTGCAACCGCCGGGGGCGATATACAGACATGAAAGGCCTCCGGCTCTTACAGCCAAGGAGGCCTTTTTCATGATTACCGAAGCCACGCAGAGCGACCTGGGCGGGCTTGTGCCGCTCTTTCGGTCCCTGAACGATCTGCACGCGGTCCACGTGCCCGACCGTTTCCACGATGCCGCCAGCGACGCCGATCTGCACGACGTGCTGCAGGGCGCATGGCAGGGCGGTAGCCGCTTCCTCGTCTACCGCACTGAAGGCGTGGCCCGGGGCTACCTCAAATGGCAGATGATGCCCGTGGGGGTCGCCGCGCTGGAACGGCCCCGCCGCATTGCGCTTCTGGATCACATCTGGGTGGAACCGATCTGGCGGCGCCGGGGGCTGGCCTCGCGCCTGATCGACCGGTTCGAACAGGACAGCGCCCGGGCAGGGGCGCAGGGCTGGACGGTGCGGGTGCACGCCTTCAACGCCGCCTCCGCCGCGCTCATGCGGCGCCATGGGGCGGAGCTGTCGGTGCAGGCCTTCGACAAATACGCCGCGCCCGTCCGGGCCAGTGCCCCGACCAGTGCCTAGACGCGGGCCGCCGTCAGCAGGCGTTCCACCAGCCCGTAGTAGCTGCCGCCGAAAAGGTGCAGGTGCACCAGCGCGGGGAACAGCTGGTAGATCGGACGGCGCGCTTCGTGTCCTTTGCGCAGCGCGCCATAGCCGTCATGGAAGGCGTGGTCCGGCTTGCCGAACAGGTGCAGCATGGCCAGGTCCACCTCCGGATCGCCGAAGTAGCAGGCCGGGTCGATCATCCACGCCCGGTCGCCGGAGAACACCGCGTTGCCCGTCCACAGATCGCCATGCAACAGCACGGGCGTCACGTCCTCCAGCCGGTCGGGCAGGGCTGAGGCCAGCGTTTCGACCCGTCGGGCTACGGGGCCGGGCAGGTGCGGCAGAAGCGGCAGCAGCCGCGCCTCGCACCAGAAGGAGGGCCAGTCCGGGCGGGGCGCCATGTCGAGCCGCAGCGCGCCAAAGGCGTAGCCCTCGGGCCACCCGGTGTCGTCGCCCGTTGTCGCGTGCAGCCGCCGCAGGCCCCGACCCAGCGCGTGCCAGCCGTCTTCGGTGGCGGGGCCTTCCTCCAGCCATTCGAGGCAAAGCACATCGCGGCCCTGGAAAAGCACGCGCGGCACCGGCGCGCCGCTGCGGTCCATGGCCTGCAGCATCCGCGCCTCGACCCCCACGTGGGCGCCGACCTTCACCGCCATGCGGCGGCCATCGGCCAGATCCACGCAGGCCACCTCGGACAGGTCGCCGCCGTGCAAGTGTCGGATCGCCGTCACCGGGGTCTCCAGCGCCGCGGCAAGGTAGGGGCCGGAGATCACCTAGTTGGCCATTGAAACGTGGACATCGCCGGCCATCATGTCGTCTCCGGCGCGGTCGAAGCGCAGGTAGGCGATGGCCGAGTCACCCGACTGGGTGAACAGCGTACCGGCCTCCTTGCCGTTGCTGACGATCTTCGTGCCTATCGGCGCGTGGCCGTCTATGGCGACCCGGGCCAGCCCCTTGCGCAGCTCGGTCTTGTGCTTCATCCGGGCGGTCACTTCCTGCCCGACATAGCAGCCCTTCTTGAAATCGACGCCGTTCAGGCGCTCGAACCCGGCTTCCAGGATGAAGGTGTCGGGGGTCAGCTCCACCCCGGCGCGCGGCACGCAGGCGGCGACGCGCAGCGCGTCCCAGTCGGCCTCTCCGGCGGGTTGTCCGGCATAGCCCCGCCAGCCCAGCCGGGGATCGCGCGGATCGGCAAAGGCGCCTTCGGGCGGGGTGCCCGTGCCGCGGGTCACCACGACGTCCGTCTCGGTGATTTCCACCGGCGTGCGTAGCTTGTACATGGTCAGCGCCTGCATCAGGCTGACGGCCAGCGCGACCTCCACGTCGATCAGCACGTCCTCGCCATCCGGCACAAGGAAGAAGTCCGCGCGGTATTTGCCCTGCGGCGTCAGCAGGGCGGCATAGACCAACCCCTTTTCCAGCCGCGCCACATCGTTTGTCACCAGTCCCTGAAGGAATTCCCGCGCCTTGGCGCCGTGGACCCTCAGGACGGTTCGGCTCTCTTGCGTCATGTTTACTTTCACCTTTGGCTTCAGGGTGTCATATAGGCCCGCGAACCCAGAGATGACAGACATGCGCGCTCCGATCACCGTTCTGATGCCGACACTCGACGCGGCGGCCCATATGCCGCGCGCGCTGGCGTCGCTGGGCGAAGGGCTGACCCAGGGGCTGATCCGCGAACTGGTGGTCAGCGACGGCGGCTCGACCGATGCGACGCTCGACATCGCCGACGCGGCGGGGGCCGTGATCGTGACCGGACCGGCCTCGCGTGGCGGGCAGTTGCGCCGTGGGGCGGCAGAGGCGCGGGCCGACTGGCTGATGGTGCTGCACGCCGACACGATCCTGGAGGAGGGCTGGAACCGCCCCGTGGCCGAGGCCATCCGCGCCCGGCAGGCGGGCTATTTCACGCTGCGCTTCGACGCCCGTGGCCTCGCGCCGCGCGTCGTCGCCGGCTGGGCCAACCTGCGCGCCCGGACCTTCGGGCTGCCCTACGGCGACCAGGGTCTGCTGCTGCCCTTGTCGCTTTACCACGAGGCCGGGGGCTATCCGGATATCCCGCTGATGGAGGACGTGGCCCTCGCCCGGGCCCTGCGCGGACGGCTGAAACCGCTGGACGTCACAGCCACCACATCGGCCGAGCGTTACCGCAAGCAGGGCTGGATCGTGCGCGGCGGACGCAACCTCTCGACGCTGACCCGCTACCTCGCCGGGGCCGACCCGGAAACGCTGGCGCGCCGCTACCGGAGCTGACGGCGCAGACCTTCGCGATGTACGTCAGGGACGCCCCTCAGGGGCCGCAGGAGCGCAATCAGCGGTTGTTCCAAGGCAAAGGGCGCCGACGCGGGACAAGGCCCAGTCACGGGCCGCAGGGCGCCTGTCAGGCCGTTCCGCTGACCGGGTCACCCTCGGCGTCGGCGCCATCCGTGGCCTTGCGGGTCTCGAACTGCATCTTGTAGAGCGCGGCATAGGCGCCGCCCTTATCCAGCAGCGCGTCATGGGTGCCTTCCTCGACAACCCGTCCCGCGTCCATGACCACGATCTTGTCGGCGCTGCGCACGGTGGACAGCCGGTGGGCGATCACGACGGTGGTCCGCCCGACCGCCAGTTCCTCAAGCGCCGCCTGCACGATGGCCTCCGACTGGGTGTCCAGCGCGCTCGTCGCCTCGTCCAGCAGCAGGATCGGCGTGTCGCGCAGCACGGCGCGGGCGATGGCCACGCGCTGTCGCTGACCGCCCGAAAGCGTCGAACCGCGCGGGCCGACCCGCGTGTCCAGCCCGTCGGACAGGCGCGGCAGGAAGTCCTGCACATGCGCGGCCTTCAACGCGGTGGCCAGTTGCTCGTCCGTCACGTTGCGGTCCAGCACGATGTTGGCGCGCAGCGTCTCGTCGAACAGCAGCGCCTCCTGGCTCACGGTCGAGATCATGCCGCGCAGGTCCGCCAGCCGCATGGCCGAAACCTCGGTCCCGCCGATGGTGACCGCGCCTTCCTGCGGATCGACCAGCCGGGTCAGCAGGTGGAAGATGGTGGACTTGCCCGCGCCGGAGGCCCCGACCAGCGCCGTCGTCTTGCCCGGCTCTGCACTGAACGTCACGCCGCGCAGCACCGTGGTGTCGCCGTAGGACAGGCGCACGTCGCGCAGGTCGATGCGCGGTGTGCCGGTGGGGGCGGGCACCGGGTGCTCGGGGTCTTTCAGGGCGGGTTCGGTGTGCATCACCTCGACCACCCGCTCGATGCTGGCGGCGGCGACCTGCCACGATCCGCTCATCGCGCCAAGGCGGCGCAGCGGGTCGAACATCATGCCGATGGCGGTGAAGAACGTCATGAACTCGCCGATGGTCTTGCCGCCGTCCTGAATCTCGCGCCCCGCGAAGAACAGGATGCCGAAGAAGCCCACGCCCGACATGATGTCGATCAGCGCCGGCATCAGCGCCTGTCCGGCGACCGACCGGGTTTCGCCCAGGATGCGCTTCTTGGCCAGCTTGCGGTAGCTCTTGGACTGATACGTTTCGAGCTGGTTCAGCTTCACCGGGGTGATGCCGTGGAAGACCTCGTTCAGCCGCGTCGACTGCCCGGCGGCGATGTTGCGCACCCAGCGGGCGTTGTTGCGCACGTAGCGTTGCAGCAGCGCGCCTGGCGCGATCATCAGCGGCGCCCCGATCAGCGCGATCAGCGTCCATTGCCAGTCCGTCCACATCGCCACGCCGAACAGCCAGATGAAGGTCAGCGCGTCGCGTCCGGCGCCCGTCAGCACGGTGCTCCAGACCTTTGCGATGGCGCCCACGTCGCCTTCGACACGCTGGATCAGATGCCCGGGGCCGACCTCGTTGTGATAGGCCACGTCGAGCCGCATCAGGTGTTCCAGCAGGTCCTGCCGGATGTCGGCCATGCTGCTTTGCGCGGCGCGGTTCAGAACGACCTTCTGCGCCACGCCAGACACCGCGCGGAAGACGAACAGCGCCAGGACGATCAGCCCCACACGCAGCAGAGCGCTGCGGTCGTCGGTCGAAAAGACGTCGTCGAAGAGCGGCTCCATCATCACCGCGAAGCCCGCCGTCATGGAGCTTTCGATGGCCATGAACACCAGCGCGACGGTCAGCAGCTTCCAGTATTTCTTCAGGTAGCGCGTCCACAACCACCCGAGCAGCCGGGTCGGCGGGGTCTGTATCGGAGCTTCCTCGCTCACGCGTCGCGCTCCGCCATGAGCTGGGCTGCCACCTCCGCCTCGGCGCGGCGCGCCTCCCAGCCCTCTTGCAGGGCGCTGGCGCGGTATTCGTGGCGGATCCACTCCTCGAAGCCGATCTGCCCCAGCGCAAGCCGCGCGCCATAGACCCGCAGGATATAGTCCTGCACGCCGGTCTTGGTGAAATCGAGGTGGATGTACTTCAGACCAAGCTGCTTCTGCGCGACCTCAAGCGGCGCGTCCTCGAAGATCAGCAGATACATCGCCGCGACGAAGCCCGCGCGATCCGCGCCGGACTTGCAGTGGAACATCACGGGCTTTTCGGCGGCGCGCAGGGCGTCGATCACCGCCTCGATCTTGCTGCGCGGGGCGGCGGTGCGGGCCCAGAGCTTTGCATCGACCAGCGTCAGGCCGAGGGTCTCGCAGCTTTCCCGCTCGAACAGGTATTGCGCCCGAACGTCCGGGCCGCGCAGGTTGATGACCGTCCGGATGCCCATCTTCGCATAGCGTTCGAACCGGCCATGCGTAGGCTGGTTCGAGCGATAGACGCCCGGCGCGATCTCGAAGAAATTGGTCCACAGGACGCGCAGAAAGGCATGGTCGAACAGGTGGAAATGCAGCTTCGACCAGCGCCGTGCCTTCGGATCCGTGATGTCGGTGCCGAAGGAATAGCGCAGGCGACGTTCCGCCTTGTCCAGTTTGTCGCGCAGTCGTGCCAGCATCGAAGGTTCCAAGCGTCAGTGTCGCCGTGTACGCGGCAAACCCCCCGGTGTCCAGCGACAGGCCGGTGAACAGGCCGGTGACATGCGGCATCCGGGGGGATTGACGGCGCGGCGCAGGCGGTGAAGGGTCGCGCCGTTGTGGAATATGGAGGACCGGATGACACTTTCACAGGGGCGTGCCCACGTTGCGATTCCCGGCCCTTCGGTGATGCCGGACGCGGTGCTGCAGGCGATGCACCGCCCGGCGCCCGACATCTATTCGGGCGACCTGCACGGCATGGTCGACAGCCTCGTGCCCGATCTGCGCTACGTGGCGGGGACGACGGGTCATGTCGCCATGTACATCTGCAACGGCCACGGCGCGTGGGAGGCATCGCTGTCGAACGTCGTGGCGCCGGGCGAAACCGTGCTGGTGCCCGCCTGCGGGCGCTTCGGCCTCGGCTGGGCCGAGGTGGCGGGCGGACTCGGCATCGAGGTCGACCTGATCGACCACGGCCGCCAGCGCCCCATCGACCCGGAGCTGGTCCGCGCCGCGCTGCGCGCCGACAAGGGCCAGAAGATCAAGGCGGTGCTGGCGGTGCACACCGATACCTCGTCCTCCGTCCGCTCCGACATCGCGGCGCTGCGCAAGGTGCTGGACGAGGAAGGGCACCCCGCGCTCCTGATGGCGGATTGCGTGGCCTCGATGGCCTGCGACGAATTCCACATGGACGACTGGGGCGCCGACGTGGCGATCACCGGTTCGCAGAAGGGTCTGATGGTGCCCCCGGGCATGGCCTTCGTGTTCTTCAACGACAAGGCCAAGGCGGTGCGCGCCGCCATGCCGCGCGTGACGAACTACTGGGACTGGACCCGGCGGGCCGAGCCGGAGATGTTCTACCAGTACTTCGGCGGCACCGCGCCCACGCACCACCTTTACGGCTTGCGCGCCGCGCTGGACATGATCCGCGCCGAGGGGATGGAGGCGATCTGGACCCGCCACGCCCGGCTGGCCGGCGCGCTCTGGGCCGCGGTGGAGCACTGGGGCCAGGACGGCCCCTTCAAGCTCAACATCGCCGATCCCGCACACCGCTCTCACGCGGTGACGGCCATGGCGATCGGCAAGGGCAACGCCGACCGGCTGCGCAAGTGGTCCTCGGAACAGGCGGGCGTGACGCTGGGCGTGGGCCTTGGCGTGACGGACCCGGACGACCCCACGGCCTCGGGCTATTTCCGCATCGGCCACATGGGCCACGTCAACGCGCACATGATGCTGGGCACGCTGGGCGTGATCGAAACCGGGCTGAAGGTCCTGAACATCCCGCACACGCCGGGCGGCGTGGCGCAGGCGGCAGAGGCGCTGGCGGCAGGCTGACCGTCATACGTGATCCGCAGGCAACCCAAAGGAGCGCCTGCGGCGCACAGGTCGTCTCGTACGGGGGCCATAGCCCCCGTCCTCGTGATGGGCGCGGGGCCAGGTGGGCCGGGTCTGGTGAAGGGCCAAACGGCGGCAGGGCCCTTGCGGAGACGGACGCTGGCGCCGGTCAGGCCTTGTCGGTATTGCCCGAGGTCGGCTCGACCCCTGCGTCCCTGCGGCGGCGGGCATGGTCCAGCCGGGTGATCAGGTGGTTCAGGAGCGCCGCGATCAGGATCAGCGGCGCAAGGCCCCAGACATACCAGATCGCAGTGAAGATCCACAGCAGGTTGACGAAGAGCAGGATCATGTTGGCGGTCATGTAGTCCTCGACCGGTTGCGGATGGTGGTTCTGCATTGCGGCGGCTCCGACACCTGATCCCGCACCCGTTCCGGGTGCCTCGAACCAGAGCCTAGCGCATCCGCGACAGGAGTCCCGTTCACTCTGCGGGAATTTGGTAAACCCTGTGTTAACGCATCCGCCAACGCAGCCCGTGGTGCAGCCCGAAACGCAATCTAAGGCCGGTTACGCGGCGCGCGCCTTTGCCAGTGCCTTGGGAAGGGCCTGTTCGAGGACGTCCATGTCCTCGGGCCGCCCGGCGGTGATGCGGATGCAGCGGTCCTGCGGCGGCACGAAGGGCATGCGGACGAACACGCCGTCCTCGGCCAGCGCGGCCAGCACGGCGCGGGCGAAGGCGCCGTCGCCACGGCAGTCCACCGCGACGAAGTTCGTGCCGGAGGGCAGGGCGGTCAGCCCGTTGGCCTCGGCGATACGGGCGATGCGGGTCTTCGAGTCGTCGACCAGCCGCAGCACGTCGCCCAGCCACGCCTTGTCCTGCAGCGCGGCCAACGCGCCCGCGAGCGAGATGCGCGACATGCCGAAGTGGTTGCGGATCTTGTCGAAGGACTTGATCAGCCCCTGCGCGCCCACGGCGTAGCCGATGCGCGCCCCGGCCATGCCATGCGCCTTCGAGAAGGTGCGGAAGCGAATCACGCGCGGGTCCTCGGGGTCCAGATCGGGCGTGGTGCCGCTCGGTGCGAACTCGATATAGGCCTCGTCCAGCGCCAGCACGCAGCCGTCCGGCAGGTGATCCAGCGCAGCGGCGATGTCGCTGCCCTTGTGGAAGGTGCCCATCGGGTTGTCGGGGTTCGAGAGGTAGACGATCTTTGCGTCGACCTCGGCCGCCTTGGCGAACAGCGCCGCCGGATCTTCGTGGTCGCCTGCGAACGGCACCTTGTGCAGCACGCCGCCATAGCCCGCCACATGATAGTTGAACGTCGGATAGGCGCCGTCGGACGTGACCACCGCGTCGCCCGGCGCCACCAGCAGGCGCACGAAGTTCCCCAGGAGCCCGTCGATCCCGGACCCCAGAACGATATTGGCCGGCGTCACCCCCATCTGCTCGGCCAGCGCGCCCTTCAGGTCCAGATGGCTCGAGTCGGCGTATTTCCAGATCTCCACCGCCTCGTCCTGCATCGCCGCGATGGCGAAGGGCGAGGGGCCGAACACGCTTTCATTGGCGCCCAGCCGTGCGCGGAACGGCGCACCGCGCTGGCGTTCCAGCGCTTCGGGGCCGACAAACGGTACGGTTGCGGGAAGATCGGCGATCGGGGCGGGGTAACGGGGTCCTCTCATGGCTGCGCACTATGGCGCGGGATTTTCGCCGTGCAAGCGTTATCGCAGGAACCTGCGCCTCGCCGCGCGGGCGATGCCGGACGCGGCACAAGACCGGCGATCCGGGGCACGCGGCCTTTCCTGTCCTTGGCGTTCGTGGCGCCCCGACATGCCGACGATGCGCCATCCCCCTGCGTCTTCTATGCGGTCCTCTCGGGCAGCGCTGAGGTCTCCGCCACGAAGCGCAGGCCCGCCGCGTTCCCAAGCTCCGAACGGCATTTTGCCGGGGCGCTCCCGCACCGCATTGCCCGCGCCGGACGGGGTGGAGACGCCAGAGACACGGGTCGGAGAACCGGGCCGGCGATTTGGGCCGAAGAGACAGACCGGAACCGCCGGCCTTCGGCCCGAACCTCGCCTGCCAGCACTTCGATCAAACTGCGCGGCGATCAGACTGTGCTTGGATCAGACTGTGCCTGGTTCAGACTGCGCCAGCCTTTTGTCCCGGGGACCTTCCCGGATAGGTCACCCGTCGCGCCAGCACCGGCGCGGTGCCGTAACTCTCGGGATCGTCAAGGCAGCGGACCACGTACTCCGCCACGTCGGCCCGGCTGATGACGCCCATCCGCCACGTGTCGGGCGCGACCATCACGTCGACGTCGTGGCAAGCGCGGTTGGCCGTCAGGATCGTCGGCCGCACCAGCGTCCAGTCCAGCGACGAGGCACGGATGATCTCTTCCTGCCGGGTCTTGTCCTTGTAGGGCTCCGACAGCAGGAACCGGTGGCCCAGCCGCTCCGGCGCCGAAAGTGCCGACACGCTGTCGCCCGCGCCGATGCCCGTGATCGCCACCAGCCGCCGGACGCCCTTCGCCTCCATCAGCGGAACCAGCGCCCGCGTCGCGTCGGAGAACAGCGTCACCCGCCGCCACAACATCGCGACGCTCTCCTTGATACCCAGCGCCATCACCACCGCATCGACCCCCTCCAGCGCGGGGCCCAGATCGGTCGGGTTCGTGGCGTCGCCGGCCACCGGTTCCAGCCCGTCGCGCGGGGCCATCCTCCCGGCCGAGCGCGACATCGCGCGCACCGTGTGACCCGCCGCCAGCGCGGCCTCCACCACCTTCAGCCCGGTTCCCCGGCTGGCCCCCAGCACAAGCAGTTTCATGGTGACGCGCCTCCCGCAGGTTGTTGCCCTTCACGCTTCCTTAACTTGACCCGGCAGCGGCAAAAGGCCAGTTTCGCCGCCGAGCAGTGCAGGAAAGAAATACCATATGCGCAATCCGCCGCCCTTCGCCCCTTTCGAATGGATGATCGCGTGGCGCTACCTCCGCGCGCGCCGGGCCGAAGGCGGCGTGTCCGTCATGACCTGGATCAGCCTCGTCGGCATCACGCTGGCGGTCTTCGCCCTGATCGCGACGCTGGCGGTGCGCTCCGGCTTCCGGGCGGAGTTCGTCGATACGATCCTCGGCTCCAACGCCCACATGACCGTCTACAGCACGACCCGCACAGACGAGGCGGGCAACCCCGACCGCACCATCGCGGATTACGAGGGCATGGCGCAGCAGGTCGAACGCGTGCCCTTCATCCAGCGCGTGGCCCCGCTGGTCAAAGGCCAGGTCATGGCCACGGCCAACGGCAACAACGCCGGCGTCGAGGTCTTCGGCATCGCCCCCGACGACCTGAAGGCCATCCCGCGCATCGCCGATCCGGAAACCGGACGCGGCGACCTCGACCGCTTCGGGGAGGGCGTGGCCATCGGGTCCGGCGTCGCGATGATGCTGGGCGTGGGCGTCGGCGACGACGTGAAGCTGATCTCGCCCAACGGGGTCAAGACCGCCTTCGGCGTTTCGCCGCGCGTGAAATCCTACACCGTGACGTGGATCTTCACCGCCGGGCGCTACGACATCGACCGCACCCGGATCTACATGCCCTTCACCGAGGCGCAGCTTTACTTCAACCGCGAAGGCGTGGCCGACGAGCTGGAGGTCATCGTCTCCGACCCCGAAGACGTGGAAAGCTTCGTCCAGCCGGTGTCGGAGGCCGTAGGTCCCGGCGCGCTGATCTGGACATGGCAGGACGCGTCGGGCGGGTTTCTCCGCGCGCTCGAAATCGAGGACAACGTGATGTTCGTCATCCTCTCGGTGCTGGTGCTGATCGCCACGATGAACATCGTTTCGGGCCTCATCATGCTGGTGAAGAACAAGGGCCGCGACATCGGCATCCTGCGCACCATGGGGCTGACCGAAGGCTCGGTCATGCGGGTGTTCTTCATCTGCGGGTCGTTCACCGGGATCATCGGCACGGCGATGGGGGTGATCCTCGGCTGCCTCTTCGCGATCTACATCGACCCGATCTTCGCCTTCGTGAACTACGTGGCGGGGGGCGGCGTCTGGGATCCGTCGATCCGCGGCATCTATGCGCTGCCCGCGCAGCTCCAGATGGCGGACGTGATGTCGGCGGTGATGCTCTCGCTGGGGCTGTCGTTCGTCGTGACGATCTTTCCGGCACGCCGCGCCGCCCGGCTGAACCCGGTGGAGGCCCTGCGATATGAATGACACCCCGCAGGATCCGGTGCTGCGGCTGACCGGGATCGAAAAGGTCTACAACGCAGGCACCCCGGGCGAGATCCGCGTGCTGCGCGGCTGCGACCTCGAAGTGGCGCGCGGCGAGGTCGTGGCGCTGGTGGCGCCTTCCGGCGCGGGCAAGTCGACGCTGCTGCACATCGCGGGGCTTCTGGACACCGCCGACAGCGGCAGGGTGGAGATCGCCGGCGAGGCGATGCAGGGCAAGTCCGATCGCCGCCGCACGCTGGTCCGCCGGGCAGAGGTGGGCTTCGTCTACCAGTTCCATCACCTCCTGCCGGAGTTCACCGCGCTCGAGAACATCGTGCTGCCGCAGCTCGCCAACGGCGTCGCGCGACAGGCGGCAGAGGACCGCGCGCGCGGCCTGCTGGACAGCGTCGGCGTCGGGGAACGCGCGGGCCATCGCCCCGCGGCCATGTCGGGGGGCGAACAACAGAGGGTGGCCTTCTGCCGGGCGATGGCCAACGCGCCGAAACTCCTGCTGGCCGACGAGCCCACGGGCAACCTCGATCCGCAGACCTCGGACCGCGTGTTCGCCGCGCTGATGGACCTCGTGCGCGAAACCGGTCTCTGCGCGCTGATCGCCACCCACAACCTCGAGCTGGCGGCCCGCATGGACCGCCGCGTGCGGATGGAAGACGGTCACCTGCGCGCGGTCGACTGAGGGGGAGGCGGCGCACAGCCCCGCCCTACGATCCGGTCCACGCGGCAACGGGGGCACGCGCCGTCCCATGTGTCGGTGCAAGGTGTCGGCCATCCTGCGCGACAGGCCGTAGGGCGGGGCTTTGCGCCGCCTTCGCCCCAAGGTATTGTCCCGACCCGAACGGCTTCGGACGCGGGCCCGGGCGCCGCAATGCGGTGCCAATGACCTTGTCCGCGACAGTGTCGACCCGCCTGCGACAGAAGCGCCCGTTAACCACATCTGCGCGCGAAATCCGTCCGCCGGCGGGGCGCGCCGGGACAAAGGTTAACAACCGGCCGGGAATCGGGGTCCAATCGGCCGGTTCGCCCCTTAACGGGGCATCGGACCCGATTAACGGGGCGTTAATCCGTTGTGCATCGCCTCTTCCGCTCCACTGCATCTGCCGCCGCACGCTGCGTTCATCCCACCGCGCGCGTCCTTAACAGGGGCGGGGCGGCCAGCCCGTTGCGGATCTGAACGAGCGTTCTTTACGCCCTCTGCGTGATCCAGACCCCCAGCGCCATGACCGCGATTCCGGTGGCCCGGGTCAGGGTCAACGGGCTGATCCGCGCGCCGAACAGACCGAAGTGGTCGATGGCCGCGGCCGAGATCAGCTGCCCGATCAGCACGAAGAACACCGCGTTTCCGACACCGAAATGCGGCGCGATGAAGGTCACCGACAGCACGTAGAACGCGACGAAGGCGCCACCCAGAAGCAGGTGCTTCGGCGCGACCCTCACACCTCCGAACCCCTTGGCACCATTGAGAATCCAGACCACGAGACAGATCGCCAGCGCCACGCAGAACAGCACCACCGCCGCCGCCACCGGCGAGGCCAGCCGCTGCCCCAGTGCGGCGTTCAGGGCCGCGAGTATCGGGATGCCCATGCCGGCGAAAAGCATGACCACCGCGTAATGCGTCATCCCCGGCGTCATGGCTTGAAGAACGTCGCGCTGGCCCGCGCGACCTCCTTTTCGTCGGGCAGGCTGACCAGCACCGCCTCTGCGAACAACAGCGCCCGTCCGCCCTTCACCACACGTGCCGTGCAGCGGATCGCATCGCCCCGCGCAGCACTCAGGAGCCGCGTCTCCAGGTTCGTCGTTGCCACGGGAACGAACTCTCCCAGGTGCCCGGCACAGGCAAAGACCATCGCCGTCTCGGCCAGCGTCGAAAGGGCCTGCCCGCAGACTATGCCACCGACACGGGCAATCTCTGCCGTGACCGGAATCTCAAGAACGGCGCCCAATGGTGTGATATCGGACACTTTTGGCTGCAAAGCTTGCACCCATTGGGCGAAATTGTCTTCTAACAGCGCATTTGCGGTGGCAGGATCGAGCATGAGTCTCCCTCGGACGAATTCTGGTCCGACCATGACCGCCGGGACGGCGCCTGTCACGCGCCACAATGGCCGGTCCGCGACAGAGGAGGCCAGGGGGACAGAAGGGGAAGGATTTCGGATGAAGCGTTGGCTGGCACTCGCGGCGGCACTTGGGACACTCTCGGGATGCGCGTTTCTCGAACGGCTTGCAGGTCCGGGACCCGCAGCACCGCAATCCGGCACCATAACCCTGTCCGGGACCGCACCGGCTTCTGCCGTCTACCTCGTGGAACCGCAGGTCACCGTCGTCAACCCGCCGCGCGCGGTGCCGGTGACGCAGGGCGCGCATCTTTACGCGGGCTGGTGCATGGAATGCCACGGGGCCGAGGCGCGCGGATACGGGCGTGTCTCCGGCCAGATGACGGTCAAGCCCACCGACCTTACGACTCTGTCGCTCAACAATGGCGGGACCTTCCCGGCGCGGCGCGTGATCGGGGCGATGCAGGGCGCCGGGGCCTATCACCGTGGCCTGATGCCCGAGATCGGCGGCGCGCTGGACGGTCCGCTGGTGGAGTGGTTCGGTCCCGACGGCACGCCGCACCTGACCACGCAATCCACCATGGACCTGATCGTCTATCTCGAAGACCTGCAGGTCTGACGCAGCGCTTGCATCCGCCACAGGGCGCTGGCATCACAGCCTGAAAAAGAGGGGCTGAAATACATGCGTGCACCGCTGATCGCGTTGGTTATGACCGCCGGACTGGCAGGTTGTGTCGAAGAGACCGAAATGCCGGGACCGCAGGACGGTCGCGCGCTCTTCATGGAGAACTGCGCCGTATGTCACGGCGAGAACGGCAAGGGCGACGGACCGATGGCGCGCCGGATGCAGAAGGCGCCCAAGGATCTGACGCTGATCAAGCTGCGGCACGGTAACGCCTTCCCGCGCGCCAAGATCATGTCGACGATCGACGGGTACGCACGCTCGGACATCAAGGGCCCCGGCATGCCGGAATTTGGCGAACTGCTCGAAGGCGATCTGGTGCCCTTCGACTCGGGCGATGGCATCCAGACCCCCACGCCGCGCAAGCTGGTGGCGCTGCTGGAATACCTCCAGACCATTCAGGAAGAGCGCAAGTAAGCTCCGCAGGAGCGTACGATTTCCGAAGGTTGCACGGCGTGCCTCAAGTGGCATTGATTCAGCGGGGGGCACGTTTTGCCATCCTGACGTGATGCGTCATGGATGCCGGAAAAACTCGTGGTGAAAAGGGTTTGGGTCGTTGGCTTCGAGTCGCCTGCAAACATGTCAGGCGGCGACTGTCTTGCGCACCATGTCCCAGTAAAGCCGCGACACATCATCTGGCCCAAGCCGACCGCCGGGGCGATACCACGTGGTCACGCCTGTCAGCATCGCGATGACGGCAAGCGTTGTCAGCTTGCTGTCGGGCAGGGCAAACACGCCTTTGGCCACTCCGTCGCGCAGGATCGTTTCGAGCGCGTCCTCGTAGTCCCGGCGCAGCCGCTCGATCCTTGAGAAGTTCTCCGGATCCAGGTTGCGCAGCTCCATGTAGGAGATGAAGACCGCCTCTGGCCGATCAAGGTGAAAGGCGATGTGAAAGCGCACGAAAGCCTCCAGCCGCGCTTCGGGCGACTGTGGCGTATCGAGAGAGCGCCAGGCTTCCAGCAGATCGATCATGTGCCCTTCTAGCAGCGAGAACAGCAGCGCCTGCTTGTCGGGGGTGTAGTTGTAGAGTGCGCCAACCTGCACGCCCACCTCTCCCGCGATCTGCCGCATGGAGACCGCCGCGAAGCCGTGCTTGGCGAACAGGTGCAAGGCGGCCTCGCGGATTCGGGGGCCGGTGATCTCGGAGTGGGAGCCTTGGGTGCGCGCCATGCCGCCCAAATTATCTGAACATGCGTTCAGATCAAGGCGGGCGCTTGCGGGAGGATGCGCCATGCGGCAAGACTGGCGCATGAGACGCGCGTACCTTTCCCTTCCGGTGGCCCTGTTGGTGGCCCAGACGGCCTGTACCCAGTTTCCGGAACTGGATGCCGTAGCCACCCCGGGTGTCGAAAACGCGCCCTATCCCCAGCTTGTCCCCATCGACGGCCTTATCGCCGAACCGGCCCCGCCGCGTGCGACGAAGGAGGACATCGCGCAGGTGCAGGCGCGTGTCGGCGGGCTGCAATCGCGCGCGGCGCGTGTCGGGAATGCGCAGGTCTCGCAGTCCGGTTCGGTGGCCGACCGCCTGAAACGTCTGCAACAGAAAGCGGCAGAGCTGCGGCAACAGTGACGCAGGCGGCGCACGCCTTGGCACGGGCACGTGCGCGCGTGGTTGCAGGGGGCATCACTTGCGCGTAACCGGTGTCGCGGAACGTCACCCGGAGGTATGCCCCATGTCCCAACCCCTTCGCCTTGGAATTGCCGGTCTCGGGACCGTCGGCACCGGCGTCGTCAAGATCGTGCGCCAGAAGGCGGCCCTGCTGGAGGCACGTTCCGGCCGGCCCATCGCGATCAGCGCAGTGTCGGCGCGCACCCGTGCCAAGGACAGGGGTGTGTCGCTTGACAGCTACGCGTGGGAAGACGATCCGGTTGCGCTGGCCACCCGCGACGACGTGGACGTGTTCGTCGAACTGATGGGCGGCAGTGACGGCCCCGCGAAGGCGGCTGTCGAAGCGGCGCTGAAAGCGGGCAAGGACGTCGTCACGGCGAACAAGGCGCTTCTGGCACACCATGGCCAAGCGCTGGCCGAACTGGCCGAGGCCAGCGGTTCGGTCCTGCGCTTCGAAGCAGCGGTGGCGGGGGGTATCCCGGTCATCAAGGCGCTGACCGAGGGCCTTGCCGGGAACGAGATCATCCGCGTGATGGGCGTGATGAACGGCACCTGCAACTACATCCTGACCCGGATGGAGGACGGGGGTCTGACCTACGACGAGGCCTTCGCCGAGGCCGACGCCCTGGGCTACCTTGAGGCCGACCCGACGCTTGACGTGGGGGGTATCGACGCGGGCCACAAGCTGTCCCTGCTGGCGGCCATCGCCTTCGGCACGCAGGTCAGCTTCTCCGGCGTTGAGCTGGAGGGCATCGGCGAGGTCACCATCGACGACATCAGGCAGGCCGCCGACATGGGTTTCCGCATCAAGCTTCTGGGCGTGTCGCGGATGACGGGCCGCGGGCTGGAACAGTCCATGGCGCCCTGCCTCGTCCCGGCGTCCTCGCCCCTGGGGCAGCTTTCGGGCGGCACCAACATGGTGGTGATCGAAGGGGACCAGGTTGGCCAGATCGTCATGCGCGGCGCAGGCGCGGGCGAGGGGCCGACCGCCTCTGCAGTGATGGGCGACGTGATGGACGTGGCGCGCGGGCTGCGGGTGTCGACCTTCGGCCAGTCGGCGTCGAAGCTTGTGCCCGCCGTGGCCGCCAAGGCCACGACGCCGGCGCCCTACTATTTGCGGACCCAACTGGCGGACAAGCCCGGCGCCCTCGCCAAGGTGGCGGCCGCGCTTGGCGAGGCGGGGGTGTCGATCCACCGGATGCGGCAGTACGACCACATCGAAGACCGGGCACCGGTGCTGATCGTGACGCACAAGACCACACGCGCCGCGCTCGATCAGGCGTTGGAGGCGATGCAGAAGCTTGCCGTGGTGGTCGCGGCGCCGGTCGCCCTGCGGATCGAGGAAGTCTGAGGCGAAGGCGGCGCATAGCCCCGCCCTACATGGTGTGGGTTCTGGTTGCGCGCGCTGCGGGCGGACTGGGCGGGCGGACCGGGCGTGCAGCCGCGATGCGTGCGGTACAGGGGCGCGATCGGGCCAATTCCGTGAAAATGTGCTGTCCGAACGGGCTTTGCCGGCGGTGAAGGTGGCGGGAAAGGCGCAAGGCGGGGAGGGTTGGCGCAACCAGCCTTGCCCCGCTTGCGGTGGCTGCGCTAGAGCCAAGGCACGCTTCATCCAAAGGAAATACTCTGATGCCCACCCCCAAGGATTTCAATGACCGCATGCTTTCGCTGGGCCTCGCCCGGGTCGCCGAACAGGCCGCGATCGCCAGTGCCGACCTGATCGGCCGGGGCGACGAGAAGGCCGCTGACCAAGCTGCCGTGAATGCCATGCGGGAAGAGTTGAACAAACTCGACATCTCGGGCGTGGTCGTGATCGGCGAGGGTGAGCGGGACGAAGCGCCGATGTTGTACATTGGCGAGGAAGTGGGGCAGGGTGGTCCCGGGGTCGATATCGCACTCGATCCGCTGGAGGGCACAACGCTGACCGCGAAGGACATGCCCAACGCGCTGACGGTCATCGCGATGGGGCCGCGCGGATCGATGCTCCACGCGCCGGACGTCTACATGGACAAGCTGGCCATCGGTCCGGGCTACCCCGTCGACGTGGTGTCGCTGGACATGTCGCCGTCCGAACGCGTCTTTGCACTTGCGAAGGCCAAGGCGTGCCTGCCCCAGGACATCACCTGCTGTATCCTCGAACGTCCGCGCCACGAGGCGATGATCGCCGAGGTCCGCTCGACCGGTGCGGGCATCCGTCTGATCACCGACGGGGACGTGGCAGGTGTCATGCACTGCGCCGAGCCGGTGCTGACGGGGATCGACATGTACATGGGCTCTGGCGGTGCGCCCGAGGGGGTGCTGGCGGCAGCGGCACTGAAGTGCATGGGCGGCCAGATGTGGGGCCGCCTGCTGTTCCGCAACGACGACGAGAAGGGCCGCGCAGCCAAGGCCGGGATCACCGACCTGGACAAGATCTATGCGCGGGATGAGCTGGTGACCGACCACGTGATCTTTGCCGCGACCGGCGTGACGAATGGCTCGGTGGTGTCGGGGATCAAGCGGTCGCCCGGCTGGATCGAGACCGAGACGATCCTGATGCGCTCGAAGACCGGATCGGTGCGCCGGATGCAGTACCGCAACCCCTTCCACCACGATATCTGAGGCGCGGCGCCATCGCTGCGATTGACGGCCCCCGCCTTGTGCGGGGGCTTTTTCATTCTGTCGCTGCCCGGCATCGCATGTGGCCGTGGCGACAAGACAGATATTTCCGCCAAGGTGAAGACCGGGCGCGGTTTCGGGAGGCTTGCGCCTTTGGTGCGCCGTTGTGGCGATGCGGCTGCAGTCTTTCGCTTGCCGGCGGTTTTGGCTATCCCCTGCAGCGGGGCAGTGGAAGGACAGCATTGGCGTATCTGGGTGTAAAGAACAGTCTGTCGGGTCGGCGTTGGGTCGGACCGGACGTGGAAACCGAGCGCCAGGCGGAGCTTCTGGCGCAGCAGACCGGGCTGGCCCGTCCTCTGTGTGCCATCCTTGCGCGGTTGGGGGTTCCGCCGGAAGAGGCGCAGCCCTACCTGGAGCCAAGACTGCGCGACCTGCTGCCCGATCCGCGGTCCCTGAAGGACATGGAGACGGCGGCCACGCGGTTCCTCAAGGCGGTGTCGGGGCGTGAGCGGATCGCCGTGTTTGCCGATTACGACGTGGACGGCGGATCCTCTGCCGCCCTGCTGATCGACTGGCTGCGGCAGATGGGGCGCCCGGCGACGCTTTACGTACCGGACCGCATCGACGAAGGATACGGGCCGAACCCGACGGCGATGGCGGCGCTGGCCCGTGACCACGACCTGATCGTCTGCGTCGACTGCGGAACGCTGTCCCACGACGCCATCGCGGCGGCAAAGGGAGCGGACGTGGTGGTGCTGGATCACCACCTTGGCGGCGAGACATTGCCCGCCTGTGTGGCCGTGGTGAATCCGAACCGCCAGGACGAGGACGGCGAATTGGCGCATCTGTGCGCCGCGGCGGTGGTCTTTCTGATGCTGGTCGAGGCGGGGCGGCAATTGCGCGAGGCTGGCGCACGCGGTCCGGACCTGATGAAGATGCTCGACCTCGTGGCGCTCGCGACGGTGGCTGACGTCGCGCCGCTGCGCGGTGTGAACCGTGCGCTCGTCCAGCAGGGGTTGAAGGTCATGGGGCGCAGGGAGCGCGTCGGGCTCGTGGCGTTGTCGGACGTGGCGCGGCTGGAACGCGCACCGGAGAGCTATCACCTTGGCTTCGTGTTGGGGCCGCGTGTCAACGCGGGCGGTCGCATCGGTCAGGCTGACCTCGGGGCGCGGCTTCTGGCCAGCGACAACCCGGCGGAGGCACAGGCCATGGCAGAGCGTCTGGAGGCGCTGAACGCGGAACGGCGGGAGATCGAGGCTGCGGTTCGAGCGGCGGCCCTGGCACAGGCGGAAGCGCGCGGGCTGGATGCGCCGCTGATCTGGGCTGCGGGCGAGGGCTGGCATCCAGGGGTCGTGGGGATCGTGGCCTCTCGCCTGAAAGAGCACACCGGTCGGCCCTCGATCGTGATCGGATTGGACGGGGCAGAGGGCAAGGGCTCCGGACGGTCTGTCGCGGGCGTCGATCTGGGTGCATCGGTGCAACGTCTGGCGGCGGAGGGGCTGCTGATCAAGGGCGGCGGCCACCGCATGGCGGCCGGCCTCACCGTGGCCCGGGACAGACTGGAGGAGGCCATGGCCCGGCTTTCCGAACTGCTGGAGAAGCAGGGGGCGGGCAGTGGCGGGGCGTCCGACCTGAGGGTCGACGGCGTGCTGATGCCCGGCGCGGCACAGGTCGACCTTGTCGAGGATCTGGAGCGCGCCGGACCGTTCGGGCAAGGCGCCCCCGGACCGCGATTCGTCGTGCCGGATGTGCGGTTGTCGTTTGCCAAGGTCGTGGGCGCGGGGCATCTCAAGATCACATGCGGGGACGGTCTGGGGGCCCGGCTGGAAGCGATTTGCTTCAATGCCATGGATGGGCCGCTGGGACAGACGCTTCTGAACCACCAAGGGCGGCGCTTTCACCTGGCGGGCAAACTAGACGTGAACACTTGGCAGGGACGGCACACCGTGCAAATGCGCCTCGACGATGCGGCACCTGCGGCAGATTGAGGCTGTATTTCAAAGGGTTGAGAGGTGGCGCGGCGACCTGTCGGGACGCGCTGACAAATCCTGAGCGGTCTGTCGATTTTGTGCTTGCGCGCGGCGCCCGCATTCCCTAGAAGACCGCTCACCACAGCGTGGCCCGTTCGTCTATCGGTTAGGACGCCAGGTTTTCAACCTGGAAAGAGGGGTTCGATTCCCCTACGGGCTGCCACTTCTCCCTTGATATTCAATCCTGTGACGCTACGGACGTGACAGAAAACTTGCGCGTAGCCAGGTCAAAGATTGGTCTTGCACATCGCCACGCGCTTACGTAGAAGACCGCTCACCACGATGTGTGGCCCGTTCGTCTATCGGTTAGGACGCCAGGTTTTCAACCTGGAAAGAGGGGTTCGATTCCCCTACGGGCTGCCACTTTGTCATGACATCGCCAAAAGCAATGCACCGACGGCTTGTGCTATTCGGACGCTTGGCCAAGCGCGGTCGAGGCATCTCTGATTGTTGGTGTGACTGTCGCTGCCTGCGCCGCCACTGGTAGTGCCATTGCAGCGCAGGTCGTGCACGGCGGCGCGACGTGCCCCTGCAATGTGGCAAGAGCCAGGAATGTCAGGATGTTGTGGTGGCGTGGGGGACTACCACATTTTTAGCGATAACAATCACTTAGCGAAAATATTGCCACAAGCGACGTGCCACATGGCCGGGACTATCTGGGACTATCTGTAGGTAACGCATTGAAAATGTTGACTAATAAGATGGGCCTGCCTCTATGATGAAGCAGGCCCTATTTCGTGCCACAGTTTTTGTCGATTTGGCAACTGCGTGCCCATTCTGCCACGGTTCGTCAGGCGAGGATGAAGTCGTGCGTCACACCGACCTCCAAGAACATCTGGACCGATGCCCGGAAGGAGTCCTTGAACCGCAATGCAAGGTCTGGGTTGCACCCCAGGCTGACCACCCGTTTCACGCCCGCTTGGATAAGAAGGCCGGCACAATTCGAGCAGGGTGGTGCGGTGAGGTAGGCGGTGGACCCGGCAAGGCTGTTCGAGGGGCTTTGCAGGACCGCGTTCGCTTCTGCGTGCTGGACCATGAGGTACTTCGTCGGGCGATCTTCGTACCGCTCGGGCAGATCGACCACGCCCCGGGGGAAACCGTTGTAGCCCATGCCGACCAAGCGGCGTTGCTCATCGACCAAGATGCAGCCGACTTTGGTGCTGGGATCACGGGATGCCGTGGCGACGTGTACCGCCATGTCGAGAAAGAAGCGATCCCACCAGTCGGGCGCGCGGTGATGGTTGGCCATCCGCTACCTTGGTTGCCCTGCCACCCCCTATCACCGACATGCCGCCCGTATCCACTTCACCGCGATGATTACGCGGATCGAAGAACCCGGCTGCAAATACGACTTCATGCCCATCCTCCAGGGCGAGCAAGGCAAGAGAAAGTCCACGTTCATCCGAATGATGGGGATGGGGTTCACCGGTGAACTCGATTTCAACTATCACGACAAGAAGGGGATGATTGAGTCGTGCCTGGGCCGGTGGGTGATGGAGTTCCCCGAACTGGTGGGCTTCAACAAGGCCGAGTCGGAACACATGAAGCGTTTCGCAACGGCGGTCGAGGACGACTACCGCGTGCCCTATGAGTAGTTCCAATCTCGCATTCGGCGGACCTTCGTCTTCATGGGGTCCACCAATGACGAAAGCTACCTGCGCGATCCCACCGGCAACCGGGGCTATTGGCCTTTGAAGCTGAACATCGAAGGGGCGATTGACACCGACGCCTTCAAGGTCGAGTTGCCGCAGATCATGGGGGAAGCCTACGCCTGTTACGTTGCTATGCGTGAGGCCAAGCCCACGGGCGATCTGCCGCTCTACCTGGTGGACCCGGAAGCCCAGCGAGAGGCCACGGCCTTGCAAGAGGGTGCCCGCGTCGAGACCCCGGCTTCGATCCTGTCGGAACAGTTGGGCGCATGGCTGGATGCCCCCGTTGGGGAAGACTTCGATGACCTCGACGGCACAGAGCCGCGCTATCGGGATCGCATCTGCACACAGCTGATTTGGACGGATTTCATGTCGCAGGACGGGCGCAAGACGATCCCGCATCAAGAAGTCCAGTCGATCAACAACGCTATGAAGATGGCGCGGGGCTGGGAGGCGAAGTCGTCCATCAGGTTCGAAAACATGGGTGTGAGGCGCGGTTGGGTGCGAAGCGAAGCCTTTGCACCGATGCCCAGCCGTTCACCTAAGAGGCGGCAGCTGCGAGATCCCGAACCCGAACCCCTCGACCTTCTGTAGTAAGAACGGACCACCCGCGGAGGTGGCCCTTTGCATCTTGTGGTGCCGGTGGGTGCTGTCAGGGCTCGGAGCTTGACGACCGCTTCTAGCCCTCCCACGGCAACGGGGTAAACCGAAGCATCGGTTACTCGGGGCGGAAGCGTCGATCAACACGAAGGGCGGAGAGCTGCCATTCGCTGTCAGTGCGAAAACATCGTATGACCATATGAAAGCTGACATCGATTATCGAAGTGTTTGGAACACTTACACTCAGGTTGGCTTGGCCGGAGGTGGACAAAGCCGCCTTTTCTTCTTGTGCTGCTCACGCTACACACTCTTCGAACGATAACTCAAACCAATCTCCATTCGAATGTTCCGCATTGGTTCGAATTGTGGTATCGGTTGTTTAGATACCCGTTTTTGAAAGGTACTAAATGTCGACTCGGCTCTTTGTTAGCCACTCGTGGTCATACAGCGAACGCTACAATGCGATGGTGAACCTGCTCAACAATTGCCCCTATTTCAATTTTACGAATTATTCGGTTCCAGAAACGAAGGCATTTGGGCTGATGGCCCAGTACAAGATGAAGGACGAGTTGCAGGACCAAATTTGGCCTGTCAACTGCGTAATAATCATTGGTGGCATGTGGGCCAACCACAGCGATTGGATTAAGTTCAAGATGGACTTCGCCAAGAGCATCAACAAACCGGTCCTCGGCGTCCGCCCACGTGGTGCGCAAGTTATGCCGGTTGCGGTCACGCTGGCGTCGAATCTGGTAGTGAGTTGGAACTCAGACTCGATCGTCGCAGGCATTAGGCAAATCACTTGACCAAACCCGACCTCGAATACCCGGCGCTATACGACAGCGCAAACAACGGTGCTATTAGAGCCCAGAGCCGCTTCCTGCGTACGGTCAGGCTTGAATACTCTCTATTGTTCTGCGTCAGTGTTGCGAGCGCGACTCGTGGCATATCTGGGATAAATCCCTTACTTATAACACTTTTACTTGTGGTGCTAGCCGGCCTTTTCGTCTTCAAAATCTTCAAGCGTCTTGATCAAGATTGGTACCGCTGCCGCGCCCTTGCAGAATCCGTCAAGACATCGACATGGCGGTTTTCTATGCGTGCACATCCCTTTGAGGATACAAGCAGTATTGAAGTACCGAAGACAAACTTCAGAAACCTACTAAAAGATATCCTGCAAACCAACAGACACATCGCAGCCAACCTCGAAACGTCCGTTACCGAACAGGTCACAGGATCGATGATTGAGATCAGAAAATTACCGCTCAATCAGCGGATGGACTACTACGTCAGAAACAGAATTGACAATCAGCAGGCTTGGTACTCAAAGAAATCGACAGCAAGCAAGGCGGCTCTCTCATTTTGGGTCGTGGCCACCATTGTACTGTATATAATTGCTGCGATTGCGCTAAACGCAGAGCAACTAGGTCTGCCGTCGGCAACGCTCGCATTTGATCCGCTGATTGTCATTGTGACCTCAGCTCTCGGTTGGCTACAGATGAAGCGCCACGGCGAGTTGATGGCCAGTTATAACCTTACCGCCCATGAGATCGGAATCCTTCTCGGCGATTTGGAAGCAGTCAAGACAGAGGATGAGTTCTCTGACTTAATTAATGAAGCGGAGCTGGCATTTTCGCGGGAGCATACGCAGTGGGTCGCTAGGCGCGATGCAAATTGAAACAACGTTAGCAACGCAAGAAACCGTTCCATGCAGGAACACCGGTAGATCACTCTACTCTAGTATATCTTTCCAACTTGACACTAAACTGCACGTCAATATCTGAGAAATATCCCAATTTATTGGCACTATTTTGACAATACTTTTGACAGCCAGCTGCCTAAAGCCTGTTTGTAAACATCCGAATGCACACGATTGAAAACAGAAAGAGGCTTGTTGTCGATTTCATACCATGCTTCGCCACCAGCGCTCCACGGCATCAGTATCACTCTGTTTAGATCGAAGTCTTCCGAGAAGATATTTCCCGACCTTTCAATAATGTCCGATACTATTTGTACAATCTCACGCGACTTTTCACGCATTGGAGGAAAGATCGCGCAGGACTTTTCTTCCTTGTTCTTAGCATATACCTCAAAGAACTCCCACTTGAGGCCTGGTGACATCAAGGTGCCAGGAGGTAGCACAAACAGAATTGCTTCCGCAGTGTTTATTAATCTCGTCACGTCTTTCTTCCAATCGATGTCCGTCGTAACATAGGTCGGACCAGGTACTAGTTCGTCCTTTTGGGGAGCGACGACAGAAAGCACGTCAACGTCTTCGTAGGTTTTTGTCTGGTTTCGAACTAGTTGCTCAATGGTTGATGCTTCTACAACTGGAAAGAGCAGCTTATGCCAAAAACCTCGTCTTTCCGGCAAAATTAGAAAGCCATCACAGTCAAATGGACGAAGTACCAAAACGACTCGTCGCCGCTTAAACCGATTTGCCTGCAAATATTCAGAAACTGACTGTGTTTCAACTTCAGTACGACGCTTGTGCTGCTCAAAAACGGTGACAACACCCACGAGCAGTGAGAATAGGGCTGTTGCGGCAATAATACCAAAAAACACCAGCTTGCCTTGTAAGACTTCTGATAGTGGAAGTTGGACTTCATATGTGCCGTCAGACATAGACGTTATTGGGCCGTGTTCTGATAGCCATGGAACAAACACTTTCCCACCTAGAAGAAGGATTAAAAAAACCACAACGACAAATAGCCTGATGCCAAATGGTATTAGATTTAGAGTCATGAAAGATCTCATCAAACGTCTATTTCGGCTCTGCAAGAAATTCGCTCCATCGGATACTGGTATTGAGTTTATCAGATTTTAGTTCAAGGAACCCAAGTAGGTCTTCGTTCACTTCCCTGTTAGGAAATTCTTTCCTTGATTTTGGATCAGGCTTGAGCAGGCATTTTGCCATATGGGTCAACCCAGAGTGAGCTATGCCCGAAAGTTGGTGACGGCGTGATCAGGCGGCGTTTTGAAGTTGCTTGATCCCGTCCTTGAATTCAATCCCTTCGATGATTTCAGGCATGCGGTTAGCACCATCGAGTTTACGCCATTTTTTCTGGGCTGACATCATTAGCTTGAAGGCCATGGCGAGCCCGGTTTGGCGGCTGAGGCAGCCCTTGGTTTTGCCGGTGCGATGCCGCACCGTGGCGAAGGTGCTTTCGATGGGATTGGTTGTGCGGATGTGCTTCCAATGTTCAGTGGGGAAGTCATAGAACGCCAGGAGCACGTTGCGGTCTTTGGTCAATTTGGCGACGGCCTTGTCGTATTTCACACCGTAGGATGCCACGAAGAAATCAAAAGCGGCCTCGGCATCCACACGCGTCTCGGCTTGCTAGATATCATGTGTGAGCGTGCATCAAAAGTCTGCTTGCTGCCCTCCTCATCGAACGCCCCATCCGCTTAATCCACGATTTGCGCTGGCAGCGAATGGCTAAAAAGTCCGCACACCGACGATAAAGCCGTCAAAATGCTGCGCTCTGCACGAATGGCAGCAATGACGGCTGCACCGCAGCATCTTGAGTAGGTTTTGGAGGTCGGCTGTGGGCCGTTCAGCGACGACTTGGCTGGCCGACGAGGCGGTGGGGCTCGCGGCACCGCCGCATGTCTGCTCCGAGCCCTTTCTTCGTCTCGAGAGGCAAAGCTTGAACGTTGAGCGCTTCAATCAGAAAGCGTGAACAGGTCTTCGACCGAAACGCCCAGACATCTCGCTAAACGCAGGGCCAAGGTCGTCGATGGCACGAACACGCCGTTCTCTACCGTGTTGATTGTCTTGCGGCTCACCTCGACCATGTTTGCCAGCTCCATTTGGGTAAGTCCGGCCTTCAGTCGATGGACCTTCAAATGGACGATGAGCTGATCCGTGGATCTCATTTGCGCAACACTGCGACAGCCATCCAGGCCGAGGGGGCGCAGATCAGCAGGACACCCAGCGTGAGGAATGCGCCGTCCAAGTTCACCGTAGAGTATTGTGTGGAAAAGAAAAACACCCAGAAGGAAAGGACAGCGCACCAGTATCCGAACTGGTAAGCGCCGCGGTGTGACGCAACGGCCATCTCGTCCCAGGTGGGGCGGATGCTGCGCGGGAAGAACACGGAAACCAGGAACTGCGCGACGCCGCCAAGAACGGCAAGACCTCCGAGCCAAACAACAAGTTCGGCGGTGACGGTTTGCGTGACCGCATAGACACCGAGCAGTCCGACACCAAAAGCGGTGACCATGAGATTAGCGGCAAGGCGCGTGATGGCGAGCGGGTTCATGTTCATCTCCCTGTGTAACCTATGGGTTACATAGGGCGACCCCCTGTGTAACGTCAAGGTTGCTTCAGAGGAGATTTCGAAGGCCCCAAAGTCCCGCACTGCTGACCTTGGACTGCCAGACCATGCTGCACCAGGTCATGGACGACCGCTTCGGGGAAGCTGCCCTGCGGCGAGGCCCAGCCTGGCGAAGGTCGGCTCTGGGCCGCGAGCGACGGCCGCTGGTGCAAGCCCGGCGTCCGCCTCCGCTGCAACGCCGCATGTCCGCTTGGAGCCCTTCCACGACATCCGTGGCGAGGTTCCGGCACCGACCAGCGGTCCCGAAACCCCTTCGCTTTATATCGTGAGGCCGCAGGCCTTCCGGATGGCGACCTGGACTGGCGACGGTGCAAGCTTCGGATCGAATTCCATGCTGGGCACCAGCGGCGGGTGAGCCATGAAGCGCGGGTCGGTCCCATGATGCGGCTGCGCCGCATGGACCACAAAGGGATGGCACAGGTAGACCGTCCCCGCCGCTCCGGTGGCGAGAGCGACCTCACACTCTTGCGTGGAAGCATAGCCCCCGGTCGAAAGCTGCCTGAGCGTGGCACCGGCCTTGCCATGGGGCAGAAGCTCACGGGCGATTGTGGCGTGCGAGCCCTTCCGTATCCGGGTGGGGGCATCGTCAGGCCCGACATCCGAGAACAGGAAGAGCATCAGCAGCGCCCTTCCGCTGCTCATGACGTTCGCCCGCCATTCCATGAAGTCGGGGTTCCCGGTCCCGAAGCTCATGTCCACATGCCAGCCATCGTCCCCGGCGCTTTCCTGTGACGGAAAGCGGATCGGGAATGTCCCGAGCCCCTGTGGGACCAGCCACCGGCCTTCGCCGACGAGAGTATCATAGGCGGCATGCAGGCGAGGCGTATTGGTGGCAGCCACGAAAGGTGGCGATGATTTCCAGCCAATACGAACGACCGGCTCCGTCCACTTTTCACGCCGGTCCGGGGAGAGGCCCATATCGGCCCACAACTCGTTCCGACACACCTCGGCAAGATCGCGGCTGAAGGCATCTTCTACCTTCACGAAGCCGTCGTTGATGAAGTTTTCGACCTGATCCGCAGTCAGGCCGGTCATTCGGGGAAGGGACATTTCACGTCCTCCTTATCGGCTGTCGCAGTGCGCAGCCGTCACGATTCAAAAAGCGCAGAAGCGCCAGCGACGAGGGTCGCTCAGAATCGCGGGAAGAAGGTGGACGTACACATCATGGCTACTGGATATTTCTGCTACTCGGATAGGTCAAGGTCGGCCTTCCGGATACCACCGCGAGACCACGACCGGCGGGCACCTGTATGGCCGAACCAAGCGTCCGCTTAGTCCGCACTGCGGACCTTTGCTGCCGGAAAACGCTGCGCGATGCACGAATGGCTGCTTCGGTGACGGTGCATTGCGGCATCGACGGTCGCTTCGAACGGCAGGTCTGGGCCGGGAGCGTCGGCGGCGTTCTCATCTACACGAGCGGGCGGCTTCCCGACCTTCTCTGCGGGCGCGAGGCCTGAGCCGGCTCCATGCAGAAGCGGACTTCCAGACTGGATACCATACCGGAGCTTGACCGATCGACATTGAGGGAGGGAGGAGACATCCACCGAGCGCACGACGAATATACAGCTTGGGATCACGCTGTCTGTCCGTTTCCGAAGAGCGAAGCCGATAAAGCAGACAACCAGTATCGGTTCGACCCTCCCCTGGCGGACCGTGCGGGATACCATTCGACACGACACCTGTGCCATAGCCCGATCGACCTAAGTTTGAGCGAAACTTGCAATCTTCCGAAAACCGTCTTCGCACGGCCCACTCAGCCGTTCTTCAGGATGTTGCAGGCCCCACGCCTTCTGACAGCAGGGTCTCGGCGACATCCATCGCCTCTTTGCGAGTCACTGCAATCCTCAACGGAAAACCCCAGAATTTGGAAAAGACCGCGCCGAAAGCCTTAAAGGCCAGTCGCTTGGCAGCACTCGGCTCAATCACAATCATCGCCAGCACAAGCGTCCGCAGTTCCGCCTTGTGCTTCTTCATCCACAGCGCGGTGCGCTTCCTTTCTTCCTGGCTGTGGTCGTGGCCTTCGTCTTCGGTCGGAGCGTTATCGCTCAAGATCACGAAGGGCGCGCGGCGCTTAAAGCACGCTTCGAGTGCCGCGAAGTCCTCGTCGTGGTCGTGATCGGGCGCTTCGTCATAGCTCATCCAGACAAGCGGAAAATTCTTGATATCCAAGGGCATGTGCCGTCTCCTAGCGAGAATGGATGGTTTCAGATCGAGCGAATGTGTCGCCACGTAAAGATAAGCGCGACCACGCCCGGCAGCGTGACAGCCAGCAGTTCCAGACCCACGAGATGGCCGCCATCGCGCAAGCCATCGAAGACGCCAGCGAGCGTGCTCATGACGAACAGCAGACCACCGAGTATGAGCATCGCCCAGTCGGTCGCGCGCCGCGCGGCCAGCGCCAGCAAGGGCGGGACGACCCAGGCGCCATAGAAAATCGACACGCCCCACAAGGCGGCGGGATCGAACGTCATGGCCTGCATCGTTCCGCCGCTGCCGACATAGGCGTTCAGATAGGAAAAGCACTGGATCGTGACAAAGAGTGCGGCACCAACTGCAGGGATGAGCCATGCGAGCGCGAGCTTGACCGGGGCATTGTCGATCACGTGGAAACTCCTGTGCCTATGTGCCGGGCAGCTCTGGCTCTCCAGCAAGGGAGCGCAATCACAAGATCCGCCAGCCGCCTCTGCCCCACAGCAGTACGCCAGCCGGCATATGGCGTCATTGCGCAACCCTGCCACGATATGTTTCAATCCGGCCTGATCTGAGAATGCCGAGGTCTGAGATGTATCTGGACGTCCGTCGCGACTGGCTCGCCTATGTCGACGAGATCCCGCGTGCGCTGGTGGCAGCCAACGCGGTCGCCACCCTTGACGCCCTGGAGCAATCGCCCCGGCACCACCATCAGAAGGCGCAACTGCTCTTCACGGTGCGTGGTGTCGTCAATTGCGAGGTCGACGGCGCAGTCTGGATCGTACCGCCGCAATGCGCCGTGTGGATTCCCGGCGGGCTGCCGCATTCCGTTTTCGGCTCGGGCGAGGTGGAGTGCCTCTCGCTCTTCATTGATCCTCCCGACTCCGCGAACCTGCCGAAAGACTGCTGCACGATCACGGTGTCGCGTTTTTTCCGCGAATTGCTGCTGCGGGCGAACGCTCTGCCAGACCTCTACGACGTCGACGGTCCGGATGGCCGGATCGTGTCCGTTCTCTTCGATGAGCTGGCTGCGGCACCGGTCGAGGATCTCTGCCTGCCCATCCCCGGCGATCCGCGCCTGAAGAAGCTCACCGACCTGTTGATCGCGGCGCCTGCGGATCACGCGAGCGTCGCGGAGTGGGCCTCCCGCGTCGCGCTCAGCGAGCGCAGCCTGAGCCGTCTTTTGGCCGACGAGGTGGGCATGAGTTTCGGCCGCTGGCGCCGACAGTTGCATATCGTGCTTGCCTTGCGGCGGCTGAGCGCTGGTCAGTCGGTTCAGGCCGTCGCCATCGATCTCGGCTACGAAAGCGCCAGCAGTTTCGTGACCATGTTTCGAAAGATGGTCGGCAAGCCTCCAGGCCGCTATCTGCTCGAGCGGAACCGTTTACGATAGGGAAGAGCGATAAGAGCTACCGAGTGTCGTCCACAATCGCCGCTCAGCGAATGCTCCGGCGGGGCGTTCGCCCCGACACGCGACGTGTTCACTGTCAAAACCTCTTTGTGACACCAAGCAGGTCTCAGTGCTCGCCTTCGCAAGCCTGATGATCGGCCAGGGCGTGCAGCACCCGGCAGGGTTGCCCATCGGACTGACCGTCGCAGGTCTTCACGACGCGCACCAATTCAGCCTCCAGCCGCCGCAACCGCGCGATCCGATCCCGGACTTCGATAATCCGATCCTTCGCGATGCGGTGCGCGTCTCCATGGGCAGCCTGGGGCACCTCCTGCAACGCGATCAGTTCGGCGATGGCGTCGAGGTCGAAGCCCAGCTGCCGGGCATGAGCGATAAAGGACAGCCGGTCAAGCTCGGCATCGCCATAGCGGCGTTGCCCCCCGGCCCGTGCGACCGGGATCGGGCAGAAGACCGCGCCCCTCGTAGTAGCGGATCGTCGTTACCTTCACGCCCGTACGCTGCGACAACGCGCCGATGGAATGCCCCTGCATCGCGATTACCCCTTGAAGCTACAGCCACTGTAGATCGTATCTACCATGGGGACGAAACGAATCAAGAGCACTGCCATGACCGACCGATACCCCCGCCGCACCGAATTTCCGGACGTCGACGCCCCCGCGATCCGCCACTGTTTGAATGACCGCATCGCCGACGCCCGGCATGAGCGCGTGCCCCCCGTCCCCGGCGATGGGCGCGCCACACCCCCGGCAAAAACGGATCTTTGGCCGGAGGCGATCTGATGGGACACAAACACACGCACGATCACGACCATGGACAAGGTCACGACCATGCACACGGACATGCGGGCCATTCGCACGGCCCGACCCTCTCGGCCAATGACTCTCCCGAGGCGCGCCGTTCAAAAGAGCGCGCCATCCTCACCGCCGCGGTCCTGACGGGCGGCTTCATGGGGGCCGAGGTCATCGGCGGACTCATCTCCGGATCGCTCGCACTGCTGGCCGATGCGGGCCACATGTTGACCGACTTCGCCTCGCTCCTGCTGGCCTGGTTCGCCTTCCGGCTGGCGCGGCGACCGGCGGATTGGAAGCGGACCTACGGCTTCGACCGCTTCTCGGTGCTGGCCGCTTTCGTGAACGGGGTCACGCTGTTCGCCATCGCGGGGTGGATCGTCGTCGAGGCCATCCAACGCCTGCGCGATCCGCATGAGGTGCTGGGCGGGCTGATGCTCTGGGTCGCCGTGGGAGGGCTCGTGGTGAACATCCTGGCCTTCTGGGTGCTCAGCCGCGCGGAGGGCGACAACCTCAACGTCCGTGCCGCCGCCCTGCACGTCATGGGAGATCTGCTCGGCTCGGTTGCGGCGATTGCGGCCTCGCTCGTCATCATCTGGACAGGCTGGACCCCCATCGACCCGATCCTGTCGGTGCTGGTTGCTCTCCTCATCCTGCGCTCGGCGTGGTCCGTGGTGCGCGAGAGCGGCCACATCCTGCTCGAAGGCGCGCCGGCGGGCTTCGACGCCCGCGCCGTCGCGACCGACCTCGAAGCCACGCTGCCCGGAGTGGCCCGCGCCTATCACGTCCACGCCTGGTCGATCACTCAGGAGCGGCCCATGGCCACGCTGGAGATCGAGCTCGCGCCGGGCGCGGTGGCGGACGACGTGCGCCGCGCCGTGAAAGGCCGCGTGCGCGAGACGACCGGGATGGAGCATGTGACCGTCGAGGTGGCGGCAGGCGCAGAGCACAGGAGGGGTTAAGCGCTATCCATCCCCAGGCAGGAATGGGCCATGGGTGTATCCGAACACGTAAGGTCTTCGCGCGTAGCGTCGCGAAAGCCTGGTTTGTCCAAGGTTTGTTGCTGCTTTCATCGCGAGATGCAGCGGCGACAAATCTGACAGTGAGGAAAGCGCGGGCGGACTTCCCTCCCCCGACGGTTGCTACACGCTGGTGCGCACGGCTGCTTCGAGTAAGTCGTACCGCGGCGTCGGTCTTCCCGTCGAAGG